>NZ_JBIAKA010000018.1:0-246366 GCF_042872225.1 Streptomyces sp. NPDC005374
CTGTGCCGCCTCCAACATACGGTGCGCCCAATCTACCCCCCCCCCGCCCCCCGGGCGCCCGGGCCCACAAGGTAAAAAAACGAGGGGGGGGGGGCCCCCCCAACCGGGGCGCCCACCCCTCGCGCGAGGAGAAGCGGGAGACCTACTTCGCGGACAGCTCCGCCGCCACCAGCTCCGCGATCTGCACCGCGTTCAGGGCCGCGCCCTTGCGGAGGTTGTCGCCCGAGACGAACAGGGCGAGGCCGTTGTCCACGGTCTCGTCGCGGCGGATGCGGCCGACGTACGAGACGTCCTTGCCGGCCGCCTGGAGCGGGGTCGGGATGTCGGAGAGCGCGACACCGGGGGCACCGGCCAGCAGCTCGGTCGCGCGCTCGGGGCTGAGCGGACGCGCGAAGCGGGCGTTGATCTGGAGGGAGTGGCCGGAGAACACCGGGACGCGTACGCAGGTGCCGGAGACCTTCAGCTCGGGGAGCTCGAGGATCTTGCGGGACTCGTTGCGGAGCTTCTGCTCCTCGTCGGTCTCGTTCAGGCCGTCCTCGACGAGGTTGCCCGCGAAGGGCAGGACGTTGAAGGCGATGGGGCGCTTGTAGACCTGCGGCTCGGGGAAGTCGACCGCACTGCCGTCGTGGGTGAGCTTGTCCGCGTCGGCGGCGACCTTCTGCACCTGCCCGTGCAGCTCCGCCACGCCCGCGAGGCCGGAGCCGGACACCGCCTGGTAGGTGGTGGCGATCAGCGTCTCGAGGCCCGCCTCGGTGTCCAGCACCTTCAGGACCGGCATCGCGGCCATCGTGGTGCAGTTCGGGTTGGCGATGATCCCCTTGGGGCGGTCCGCGATGGCGTGCGGGTTCACCTCGGAGACGACCAGGGGGACCTCGGGGTCCTTGCGCCACGCCGAGGAGTTGTCGATCACCACGGCACCCTGCGAGGCGACCTTTTCGGCCAGGGCCTTGGAGGTCGAGCCGCCCGCGGAGAACAGCACGATGTCCAGCCCGCTGTAGTCGGCCGTCGCCGCGTCCTCCACCGTCACACCGTCCAGGACCGAACCCGCCGAGCGCGCGGAGGCGAACAGCCGCAGCTCGGTGACCGGGAAGGCGCGTTCCTTGAGGATCCCGCGCATGACCGTGCCGACCTGACCGGTGGCTCCGACGATTCCGACCCTCACGGTGACTCCCTCACGTGTTCCTGTATGTCTGCGGCGTTTCCATCATGCGGCCGACCCGGGTCCGCCTGTCCAATTCTTTGCGCCCCATGCCCGAGGAATGGACGGCTGGACGGTGTGACGTACGCCTCTGCGCGAAAGTCCCGGGATCCGCCGAACGTTTCCGTGCGCTGCGGCGTCGTAGAGGAAACGCGGGGAGGGGTGGCTTGTGCTGCGCAGAAGGGCACGCCGGGTCCAGGAGGACGACGATCCTCTGGACGCGGCGCAGGAACGCCGGGTGCGAGCGGTGCTCGCCCTGGGCGGGGTGCCGCAGACGGACCTGCCGGACGGGGTGCAGCAGGTCCGTCTGCGGTTGCTGGAGCGGGCGGCGAAGGGGTACGAGGCGCCGCGGGACGTGTCCGCGTGGGCCGCCGTGGTCGCCTCCAACCTCGCCATGGACTGGCACCGGGCCAGGAAGCGCCAGGACCGGCTGGGGGAGCGGCTGGCCTCGCTGCGCCAGCACGAGCACCCGTCGGGGGAGGACACCAGCGTGCTCTCCCTCGCTGTCGCCCAGGGCCTGGACGAGCTGCCCGACCAGCAGCGCCAGGTCCTCGTGCTGCGGTTCTTCGCCGACCTGCCGGTGCGCTCGATCGCCCAGGAGCTGGGCGTCCCGGAGGGCACGGTCAAGAGCCGCCTGCACACGGCGGTCCGGGCCCTGCGAGCCCGCCTGCACGAGGACGAGGTGGTGTGACATGAGCGCCGAGAACGAGACATACGACGGCGACGCGCTCATGGCCGCGATCACCGGCGAGAAACCGGCCGGCGAGGCCCGCGAGGACGCCGCGTTCATGGCCGAGTACCGGTCGGCCGAGACCGACATCGCCCTGCTGCGGGAGCAGCTCGGGATCCTCGGCGAGACGCTCGCCGAACCGCCGGCCGTCCGGAAACCCGTTCCCCCGCGACTACGGCCGCCCTCCCCGGCCCGCCGCCGCGCCCGCACCCTGGCCTTCGGCACCCTCGCGGTGGCCGCCGTGGCCAGTGTGGTCACGGGTCTGGGCTGGCTCGTCGGACACAGTGGTGCGGACAACATCAGCTCGGCCGACTCGGGATCCTCCAAGGCGCAGGCCACGGTCCGCTTCGGTACCCCGGTCTACCTGGCCTGCGCCACCACGGTCGCCGAGGGCGAGGTCACCGTGGTCCGACGGCTCCCCGGAGAACTCCAGGTCACCGTGCATGTCACCTACTCCTACAAGCCGGCCACCGGCGTCGAGAACCTCACGTACGTGATCGGTGAGCACGACCTCCCTGAGCCCCTCGCCCAGGGCACCCGTGTCCTGTTCGGCGTGACCCAGGGCTCGCCGGTCCCCGACCACTGGGCCGTCGGTGAGAAGGCGGTCGCCCGGGAACGGGCCTGGGTCGTCGCCTCGCTGCCCGAGTCGCGCACGCTGTCCTGCTGAGAGACGGGGCTGAGGCACGAGAAAGGGCGGGCGCCCGGATGGACGCCCGCCCTCATCGCCGTACGGAGAAGTGTTACGGCGTGACCTTCTCGATCTTCACGCTGCCGACGCCCGCGACCGTGCCGCGCGTGTTGACGAGGCTGACCTGGCCGAAGAACTCACGGCCCGCCGGTGCGGCCGCCAGGGCGGTGACGCTGCCGGAGACGGTCGCCGAGCCGCCCGTCGCGATCTTGACCGGCGTGCCGTCGACGCTGACGGTGCCCAGGGCGCTGGAGAAGAACACGTCCTGGTAGTCGTACGCGGTGGAACCGGCCGGGACCGCGTAGCCCGCGACCTCGACGGTGTACGTGCCGGCGGCGGGCGAGGCGACCGAGACCGCCTCCTCCGAGTCACCGTCGGCGGACTGGCCGACCACGGTGCCCGCCGCGTTCTTGACCGTCAGGTCGAGGTCGGCGGACGGGTCGGAGACGTTGCCGATGACGACGTCGAGGGACGTGGCGCCCGCGGGCACCTCGACCGTGCTGGTCTGGACGACGCCCTCGGTGATCGTCGGGCGGGCCGACTTGGAGGAACCGAGGGGGCCACCGGCCAGCTTGCCGTCGATCGCGGCGAACTTGTTGGTCACCGTCCAGGAGGCGGTGACCGGGGTGCCGACCTTGGCCTCGGGGACGGTCACGGTCGCCGGGTCGAAGACCGCGCCGTAGACGGCGACGTCCAGCTTGTACGGGTTGTCGAGCAGCGGCGACGTGCGGCGCGACTCGACCTCGACCTCCCAGACACCGGCCTGCGGGTTCGCGTACGAACGCACGTCGGGCTTGCAGCCGTTGGTGTTCGGGTAGTTGCTGTAGCAGTACGGGGTGCCGGTGTCCTCGACCGCGACGCCGTACGGGTGGATCGAGATGAAGCGGGTCTGGCTCTTGTCCTTGAGCCCGCCGATCGCGACCTCCAGGGCGGTGGCGCCCTCGGGGACGGTCAGGAAGTAGTGCTGCGTGCTGTTGCGCTGCACGGTGTTAGACGCGGAGAAGGTGTACTTCACCGGCGTCGAGACGATGACCGTGGTCATGATCTGCTTGTCGACACCCTCGGTCCTCGGGTCGTCGAGCTCCAGGACGGCGCTCTTGATACCCGCGGACTTCGGCGCGGCCTGGACCTTGACGGTGACCGGCTGGTTCAGCGGGAGCGTCACGTCGCCCTTGCCGACGACCTTGAAGGTGTCACCGGCGTTGTTCTCGAAGCGCAGCTTGTGCCGGATCGCCTTGTCCGCGCCGGACGTACGGGTGATCGTGACGTCGTACGTCTTCTTCTGGCCGGCCTTCAGGCCGCCCTCGCGGTCGTAGAGACCGGTGCCGAAGCCCGGGGTCTTCAGCAGCTGGTCGAGGGCGGTGTCGACGGGCGCCTTGACCGTGTAGTCGGAGGCGGTCGCCTTGTGCGTGATGGCGTCCCAGGCGTCGACGATGTCGATGCGGCCCGCGCCCTCCTCGTACGCCTGCAGGCCCTTGATGTGGCCGGCGGTCGAGGTCAGGGCCGTGCGCAGGACCTGCGGGGTGAGCGCGATGCCCTTCTGCTTGGCGGCGCTCAGCAGCAGCGCGGAGGCGCCGGTGGCCTGCGGGGAGGCCATCGAGGTGCCCTGGAGCATCGAGTAGCCGGCCGGCAGCGTGTAGCCCGCCTCGGCGACCGGGGAGCCCGGCAGCCAGGTCTGCGTGGTGTTGATCGCGGCGCCGGGGGCGACCAGGGTCGGCGCGAAGCCGCCGTCCTCACGCGGGCCGCGCGAGGAGAAGGGCATCAGCCAGTACTTCTTGGTCACCTGCGAGCCGTAGTTGGCGGCCCAGGTCTCCTTGGAGACGGCCGCGCCCACCGAGATGACCTTGTCGGCCAGGCCCGGGTCGCCGATGGTGTTGGCGCCGGAGCCGGAGTTGCCCGCGGAGATGACCAGCTGGACGCCGTAGGTGTCGATGAGGCGCGTGTAGAGCTCGGCGCGAGCGTTGTTGCCGTCGTTGAGTGCGGGCAGGCCGCCGATCGACATGTTGACGATGTCGACGCCGCGGTTGACGACGAGGTCGATCATGCCCTCGGTCAGCGCCACGTTGGTGCAGCCGCCGGTCCAGGTGCAGGCGCGCGAGGAGACGATCTTCGCGCCCGGGGCCGCGCCGTTCATCTTGCCGCCGAACAGGCCGTGGGCGGCGGTGATGCCGGCGACGTGGGTGCCGTGCTCGGACTCGATGACGCCGATGTTGACGTAGTCGGACTTGCTGCCGGCGGCGTCGAAGACGACGTCCTTGCGGATCTCGACGACGAAGGGCTGGCGCTCGACGACGTCGGTCGACGGGTTGTCCGTGCCGAAGTAGCCGACCTGGTAGCCGTCCTTGTAGGGCTTCATCGGCGTGTCGTCGCTGAAGTCCTGGTTGTTGTTCAGGTCGACGCGGACGGTCCCGGCGGCCGCGTCGTAGAGGACGCCCCAGACGTCGGTGGTGTCGCCGTCGCGGTTGGCGTCGCCCTTGGCGTCACCGCCGGTGGTGGCCGACTCGCGGAACAGGTTGAACTGGTAGGAGCCCGCCGGGGCCTTCCAGGTGGCGCCCGCGATGGTGAAGGTCGGGCCGCTGACGGGGTTGTTCATCCGTCGCCAGGTGGCGTCGCCGTCGGAGACCGGGTCGGTCGCCGTCACCCAGTCGACGATCTTCCGCTCACCGGTGGTGGTCTTCTGCAGCGCCGGGTGGCCGAGGTCCACGCCGGAGTCCAGGATGCCGATGGTGACGCCGCGGCCGTCCGCCTTCGGGTGGTCCTTCACGAAGTCGACGGCGCCCGTCTCGAAGGACGGGTTGTACGGGTTCTCGGCGGGGGTCTTCGCGCTCGGCGCCGGGTAGGTCTTCGTGGCCTTGCCCGCGGCACCCTTGACGGTGTCGGCGCTCGGCGTGGGGTCGTCCAGCGGGATGTCCTGCTTGACGTCGATGCCGTGCACGGAGGAGAGCTTCGCGGCGGCGGCGATGGCCGAGTCCGCCTTCGCGGTGGGGACGGTGGCCCGGACGTAGCCGAGCTTGTCGTACGTGAGGCCCACCAGGCCGCCCTTGACCGCGTCCAGCTCCGCGGCGACCTGCTCGGTCTTGCCGGGCGCCGTGGCGACCATCAGCGTGATGCTCTTGTCGCCGTCGGCCTTGGCCTCGGCGAGCGCGTCGGCGTCGTCCGAACCGAGCTTCGCGGCGGCGGACTTCAGGCCCGGGTCGGCGGCGGGCGCGTCGTTCGCGGCGGAGAAGGCCATGGGTATCGGCCCCGCCGCGGAGAGGGCGGCGACCAGACCGGCCGCCACCGCTATTCGCGCCACACGTCTCGCGCCCGTTGTCTCAGTGGGCTGGGGGGTGAGGGTCATCGGCATCCCTTGTAGGTAAAGGAACGAGCAGGCATGTGACCGGGACCGATCGATCCTGGCCACGATGATCCGGAATACGACCCCGGATGAGCGCCCAGCTTTACCCATGGGAAGGATGTTTAGGGAGAGTTGACCGAATCGATATGGGTGTATGGGGAAAACCCGCGATGCCCTTTGGGTTCTTCACGGTCTTTCGTGATATTGGAGAAGATGCGTGAGGAAGCGGACTATTCGCCTGGACCGGGCCCGGAAGCCCACCGGACAATCCGGACCCCGGCGGGCTAACTTCCTCCTATGCGCAAGAAGTTGAGGGTGGCGGCCTACGCCGTGTGTGTCCGCGACGGACAGGTTCTTCTCGCCCGCTGGGTCAACGACGGCCAACCGGAGTGGACGCTGCCCGGCGGCGGCATGGAGCACGGCGAGGACCCCTACGACACCGTGCTGCGGGAGGTCGAGGAGGAGACGGGCTACCGCGTCGAGGTCACCGGGCTGCTCGGGGTGCGATCGGTGCGCTTCCAGACCCGGCACTCCTTCGGCCGCACGGTCGACCGGCACCACGTGGGACTCATGTACGAGGCCCGGGTCACCGGAGGTGAACTGCGCTTCGAGGTGGGCGGCTCCACGGACATGGCCGAATGGCACGACCTGGACGCGGTCCCCGCGCTGAAGCAGGCGCCCCAGGTCGACTGCGGCCTGCGCCTGTGGCGGGAACGCCCGGTGACCGGACAGCCCGGGGGATAGGTGTCGTACCCCGGAAGATGAACACGGCGTAGCCGCTCCCGGGCCGTTCGACGAGCGCTCATGAACGCGCAGGGTGGGCCAAGATCGACGTACGGTGATCGGCGTTGCGCGTTGCCGTCTCGTTCACGCGCAGGTCATCCCCAGTGCCAAGCATCCAGTGAGAACGGGTTGTTCGCGAACGCGATCACCCGTGACCACTGCCGACGCAGTTCGCACTCGGGGAGATCGCGCCATGTCGCGCACACGCTCTGTCGCCAGCAGCACGCTGGGGGTCCACCGCCGTACCGTCCTCGCCGCCGCAGGCGCCGCCGCCGTCTCCGCGGGCGTCGGCTACGCCCTGCGGCCCACCGACAGCCAGGCCGCGACCACCGCCGCTCCGGCCGAGGCGCCGGTGGCCCAGACCGTCCACAAGGCCGCCGCCCCGGCCGAGGCCCCCCTCGCCCCGTACACCCGCGGCACCACCGTCGCCTCCGTCGCCGCCCCCCGCACCAGCTCCGGCTACCGGCGCCTGGGCGACGGAACCGGCTGGAGCCGCAAGGTGCGCTCCGAACTCGCCGCGCCGAAGGCCGGACGGGCCGGCCGCCGTACCTCTCTGGCCGCGTTCGTGCAGCTCACCGACCTGCACCTGATGGACAGCCAGCACCCGACGCGCCTGGAGTACCTGCGCTCGACCGACGTGCACGCCTGGCGGCCCCAGGAGGCGCTGACCGTGCCCGGCGCGATCTCGCTCGTCGAGCGGATCAACGCGCTGCGCGCCGGCCCCGTCACCGGCGCCCCGCTCCAGTTCGCCATGACGACCGGCGACAACACCGACAACAACTCGCACACCGAGCTCGACTGGTTCCTCACCATGATGAGCGGCGGCCGGATCACCCCCAACTCCGGGGACCCGCGCCACTACGAGGGCGTCCAGAACAGCGGACTCAAGCAGTACTGGCAGCCCGACTCCACCACCCGCGACAACGACAAACAGCTCGGCTTCCCGCACCTTCAGGGCTACCTCGCCGCCGCCATCCGCGAGGTGAACAGCCCCGGCCTGAACATCCCCTGGTACTCCACGGTCGGCAACCACGACAGCCTTCCGCTGGGCTGCTACGGCCACGGCGACTCCTGGCTCGCCGAGTACGCCGTCGGCGGCAAGAAGCTCATGTCGCTGCCCGCGTCCGAGTCGAAGAAGCTCCAGGACATGATCAGGAAGGCCTCCGACCCCCAGGGCCACGCCTTCCGCGACCTGCTCAAGGCGCACGCCCGGAACATGCGCACGGTCACCCCCGACGAGCGGCGAGCCCCCTACACCTCCCGCGACTACCTCACGGCCCACCTCGACCCCGCGCACCGGGGCGTGGGCCCGGTCGGCCACGGCTACTCCACCGCCAACCTCGACGCGGGCACCCAGTACTACAGCTTCCGCATCGCGGACGACGTCGTCGGCATCAGCCTCGACACCACCGACCCGGGCGGCCACTACCAGGGGTCCGTCGGCACCAAGCAGCTGCGGTGGCTGGAGCGGACGCTGCGGGAGAACAAGGACTCCCACGTCGTCGTCTTCAGCCACCACACCAGCGACTCGATGGACAACACCCGCCCCGACCCGGCCCACCCGGGCGAGCGGCGGCACAGCGGTCAGGAGGTCGTCGCCGTCCTCACCGGCCACAGCAACGTCGTCGCCTGGGTCAACGGCCACATCCACCGCAACGTGATCACCGCCCACCAGGCCTCCGGCGGCCGTTCCTTCTGGGAGATCTCCACTGCCTCCCACATCGACTTCCCGCACCTGGCCCGGGTCATCGAGCTGGTCGACAACAAGGACGGCACGCTCTCGGTCTTCACCACCCTGATCGAGTCCGCGGCCCCGCACCGCACCGACTTCACCGACCTCTCCCAGACCGGCCTCGCCGCCCTCTACCGCGAACTGGCCTACAACGCCCCCGGTGGCAGCGACAAGCTCGGCGGCGCCGCGAGCGACCGGAACACGGAGCTGGTCCTGAAAAAGGGCTGAAACCGGCCCAACCTCCTTGATCCACCTCAACCTTCGTCCTCCGGTGTGAGTCTCCCCCGCCGATCGCGCTCGCCGAGCGTGACCGGACAGGGGGAAGACATGACCGTACGTACGACAGTGGTGGTGGCGACGACGGCCGTGGCGCTCACGGCCGGCCTCGCCGGTCCGGCGATGGCGGCCGGGCCCGGCGACCACGACGCGACCCGCCGGGCCGTCCGCGCCGCGGTGAAGGACGGTGTGCCGGGTGTGACGCTGACGGCGAAGGACGGCCGGAGCACCTGGTCGGCCACCGCCGGGGTCGGCGATCTGAAGACGCACGCGCCGCGTTCGGCGGACGACCGCTACCGCGTCGGCTCCATCACCAAGACCTTCGTCTCCACCGTGCTGCTCCAACTGGAGGCGGAGGGACGGCTGTCGCTCGACGACAAGGTGGAGAAGTGGCTGCCGGGCCTGGTCCGCGGCAACGGCCACGACGGCCGCCGGATCACCCTCCGTCAGCTCCTCAACCACACCAGCGGGATCTTCAACTACACCGCCGACGACACGTTCGGGCGGACGTACTTCCTCAAGGACGGCTTCTTCAAGCACCGTTACGACACCCAGAGCCCCGGGGATCTCGTCGCGATCGCCATGGCTCACAAGCCGGACTTCGCGCCGGGCGCGTCCTGGAACTACTCCAACACGAACTACGTCGTGGCGGGCATGGTGATCCAGAAGGTCACCGGCCGGTCGTACGGCGAGGAGATCCGCCACCGCATCATCGGCCCCTTGCATCTGACGGCCACCTCGGTGCCGGGCACCCGCGTCACCGTCCCGCAGCCCAGCAGCCGGGCCTACTCCAAGCTGGCGCAGACCGCGACGGGGCCGACGTACGACGTCACGAGGCTGAACCCCTCGCTGGCCTCCTCGGCGGGCGAGATGATCTCCGACTCGGCCGATCTGGACCGCTTCTACTCGGCCCTGCTGAAGGGCGGACTGCTCCCGCCGAAGCAGCTGAAGGAGATGAAGACCACGGTGGCCGCCCCGGGCATCCCGAACGCCGGGTACGGCCTCGGTCTGATGGACCGCGAGCTCAGTTGCGGGGTCCATGTGTGGGGGCACGGCGGCGGCATCCACGGCTCGTCCTCCGAGGCCGTGACCACGGCGGACGGCCGGCACTCGGTCGCCTTCAACTTCAACGGCGACTGGTCGGGGGACAGCGACGCGGTGATCGACGCGGAGTTCTGCGGCGGGTAGCCGCGCCGACCCGGATCCGAAGCACCCAGTTCATCCGGACGTAATGTCCGTACCGCCTCATATCGGCTAACCCGCACTTCACGGGGATGGCTCGATTCATGTGCGAGGCGGGTGGTCGTGTGCGTACCGGACGCGAACTGCGGGTGCTGTCGGTGTACGAGGGTTTCTTCTCCGGCGGGGCCCGGATCGTGCACAGTGACATCGTTCTGGGCCTCACTGAGGGCGGCCAGCACCATGAGGTGCTGAGCCTGTACGGCGAGGTGCACCGGGAGGCGACCCGTCAGCGGATGGCGGACGACACCTGCTACCGGGCGCTGACCGCGGCCGGGGTGGGCGTCACCACCCTCGGCCGCACGTTCCGCGGCACCGGCGTTTCGGCCGACTTCACCGGTGCGGAGCTGGCCGAAACAGCCCGGGCGACGGCCGGCGCGGACGTCATCCTGTCCCTGAAGGAGCAGCCGCTGGGGCTGCTGAACCAGGCGGGCCTGCCGCGCCGCCCGGTCGTGGTCTGCCTGCACCGCTCCGACCCGCAGAACCAGGGCGCCGCCCTCGACGAACTGAAGGCCGCCATCGCCGACGGCACGGTCGTGGCCTGCGTCTGCTGCGCCGAGTCCACGAGGGCCGCCTACCTGGCCGCCGGCATCCCCGCGGGCCTGCTCCACGTGATCCCCAACGGCGTCGACCTCTTCCGCTTCCGCCCCGACGCGGCCCGCCGCCTCGCGGTCCGCACGGAACTCGGCATCGACCCCGCGGCCCCCGTGGTCGTCTTCGCCGCCCGCTACGACGCCATGAAGAACGTGCCCCTGCTGCTCGCCGCGGCCCGCGCCTGGCTCGACCGCGTCCCCGACGGGCAGGTGCTGATGTGCGGGGCGGGCATGGCGGCGGCGAACACGGGCCTGACGGCGGACATCGCGGAGGCGTTCGGCGCGCGGCAGGGCCTGACCGGCCGTCTGCGCCTCCTGGGCGTCCGCCGTGACATGGAGGGGCTGTACGCCGCCTCCGACGTCGTCGCCCTCACCTCCGCCTGGGGCGAGGCGGCTCCCCTGTGCCTGATCGAGGGCATGATGTGCGGCGCGGTCCCGGTGGCGACGGACGTCGGCGACAGCGCGGCGATCGTGGCGGGCCACGGCCTGATCACGGCCCCGGACCCGGAGGAGATCGCGGCGGCCTGGTCACAGGCGGCGGCCTCCCGCACCGACCTGGCCCCGGCCCTCGCGGCGAGCCGTGAACGCTTCAGCCGTACGAGGATGATCGCGTCGTACGCGGCCCTGCTGGACCGTGCCGCCGCGGACGTCTTCAGGGAGTTCGACGAGTCCCCGGCCGGCTGAGGGCGGCGGAGGGAGCGGTTACTTCACCACGCTGACCGTCGTGCCCATGCTGGCGAACGCCCACATGGCGGCGCCGTCCGCGACCCGCTCGCGGATGGCGCCGGTGCGGAGGTCGGGATTCGGGGACGGGGAGGAGCCGTCCACCGCGTTGGAGAAGGCCGAGCTGGTTCCGAAGTAGACGGCGTGCTCGATGGCCACCCCGTCGGATCCGGTCCCCTGCTCCCGCCGGAAGGAGACCTTGTACGACCCGGGGGCGGGAGTGATGGTCCCGGCCCACACGGTGAAGGACCGCAGGACGCCGCCGTTGACGTCGACCAGCCACACACGCTTCTGGCCGGTGGAGTAGACGACCCGACGACCGGTGCCGGAATCGCCCGGAAGCGGACTCTGTGCCTTCGGAGTGCTCGACCCGGAGGGCTTCGCGGCCGGCGTGGAAGCGCTGGAGCCCAGGCTGTCCTTCGGCGCGTGCTGGCGTGCCTGCACGGCCAGCGCACCCACGGTGACCAGTGCGCCCACCAGCAGGGCGGTTATCCAGGCACCCGAAGGAACTCTGCGGCTCGACACTCGACTATTCTCCACGATCATCCCGGTACGAACGCGCGGATGGCCCGCGGTGGCCTCAGGCTATCGGAGCGAAGCCGTCCGTCCGGCGCCCCGTCCAGGAGCGGGCCACCAGGGCGAACGTGCGCCGAACTCCCCGGCCGGCGCCCCGACTTGGAGGAGGGGCCGCGGGCATCCCCGATGCCGACGGCCCCTCCTCTCCCCTCCTGGCCCCGCCCCGGTCCGTCACTACCGGGGCAGCACCACGACATAGGCGGCGGGTTCCCGGTCGCCGGAGGCCATGAGGGCCGTGCGGACGACCGCCGCCTGCTGTTCCAACGCCTCCCGCAGCTTGCGCGGCGTGATGTGGACGACCGTGATGCCGAGCCGCTCCAGGTGCTCGCGCTTGCGTGCGTACTCCGACCACAGGGCGTCGTCGTCCTCGCGGTGGCCCTGACGCGGGGCGCGGGTGTCCAGCTCGACGGCGACCGCCTGCTCCGGCCAGTACGCGTCCAGGCCGCCGAGGTGCGGCCCGCCCGGGATCCTCAGGTCCACGTTCCACACCGGGTCCGGGAGGCCGTACTCCTCGACCATGCGGTACAGCCGGTCCTCCGCGATCGCGCGGCCCTCGGCGAGCAGGGAGTCCACCGCGTCCACCACGTGCGGGCGGCTCAGCAGCTTGGCGTTGTTCAACTCCCGGACGACGGCGGCCGGTTCGCAGTGGCCGCCGCGCACCGCCTCGGTGAGCAGCCTGCGTACCGTGCCCGCGTCCGTCAGTTCGGTGACCGCGTCGGCGAGGGCGCGCGGGACCGGGGCGACCGGGAGGCCCGTGACCTGTTCGGGGGCGGGGAGTGCCGAGGTGCGGACGATCCGCGCGCCGCCCGTCGAGCGCAGCCGGCGCAGCCTGGGCACCAGGACGTCGATCCGGTCCAGGGAGGGCAGGGGAGGGGTCGAGGTGAACCCGTGCAGTGTCAGCGCCGCCAGTCCCGTGATCATCGCCTCGGCGTAGACCGGCCGGTGCGGTTCCTCCGCGCCCGGCTGCGTGGGGACCCCGGTGCCGCGCTCGCGTGCCGCGTACATCAGCACCGCGTGCAGCCGCTCCTCGCTGGTCGGCGGGCCAGGGTGGAGCAGGAACACGCCCGGGAGGATCTGCTGCCAGGGCCCGCCGGGCCGGCACTGCTCGTTCGCCTCGGCGGCCGAGACGCCCTGCGTGCGGAGCCGGCCGGCCGTCACGACGCGGCGGTGCACCTCGGCGAGGTGGCGCAGGGGGCGGGGGGAGAGCGGGGGGACCGGGGTGTTGTGGTTCATGCAGCGGAGATTCCCGCAGTTCGTCCGGCTCCTAACCGCTGTTACACGTCCGTCGACAAATACGGACAAGGCAGTACTAAAGGACGGGTGTTCGGGTGCCGAGTAGGCAGCGAAAACCCCTGGTCCATTCGGGTCGGACCAGGGGTTACGGCTGCTATTGACCGTATTTCGTAACGGCTACCGGGCGCCCAAGCTCAGGCCAGAGGTCACCCGTGGTTGACGGCCCCGGCGTCGCACTCCTGCCCCCGCAGCGCCCGCGCCAGATCGTCCCGCCCTTCCAGCACCAGCCGCCGCAGCGCCGGCGCCGCGTCCGGGTGCGCCGCGAGCCAGGCGTCGGCCGCGTCCAGCGTGGCCCGCGAGTCCCGCAGCGAGGGGAACAGTCCCGAGACGATGTTCATGGCGATCTGGATCGAACGGTCCTGCCACACCCGCTCGAGCACCGCGAAGTACTTCTCCGTGTACGGCTCCAGCAGCGTCCGCTGGGACGGCTGGTTGAAGCCCGAGATGGTCGCCTCGGCCAGGGCGTTGGAGAGCGCGTCGGACTCCACGATCTGCGCCCACGCCTGCGCCTTCACCGCCTCGGACGGACGGGCGGCCAGACAGCGGACCTGGTGCCGCTTGCCGGACGCGGTGTCGTCGCGGGCGAGTTCGGCGGCCAGCGCCTTCTCGTCGGCGTGCCCCGACACGGTCAGCGGGTGCAGGAACGCCCACCGCAGCTCCTGGTCGACCTCCAGCCCCTCGATGGCCGACGTGCCGTCCAGCAGGCCCTGCAACAGCTCGAAACCGGCCGGGCTCTCGGCCGTCCGCGCGAAGAACCGCGCCCACGCCAGCTGCTGTCCGCTGCCCGGCTCGGCGGCGAGCAGCTCCCGCTCGGCCCCCTCGGCGAGCAGCGCCGCCCCCTGGTCCCGCCACGCGGGCGCCGCGTAGTGCACGAGGGCCGACTCGGCCCAGGCATGCAGCATCTGCAGGACGCCGATGTCGGACTCGCGGCCCGCGAAGCGCAGCACGATGTCCACGAACTCCCTGGCCGGCAGCAGCGCGTCCCGCGTCATGTTCCACAGCGCCGACCAGCACAGGGCCCGGGCGAGCGGGTCGGTCAGATCACCGAGCCCCGCCCTCAGGGTCTCCACGGAGCCCGCGTCGAAGCGGGTCTTGCAGTAGGTCAGGTCGTCGTCGTTGACGAGCACGAGTTCCGGTGCCTCGGCGCCGGCCAGCTCCGCCACGACCGTACGCGGGCCGTCGACGTCCACCTCGGCGCGTGCGTACCGCTCCAGCGCGCCGTTCCCGGAGTGGCGGTACAGGCCCACCGCCACCCGGTGCGGCCGCAGCTCCGGGTGTGACTCGGCCGCCTCCTGCACGACCGCCAGCTCGTCGACCCGGCCCTCCGCGTTCAACAGCACCTGCGGGGTGAGGGAGTTGACCCCGGCCGTCTGGAGCCAGGACCGCGCCCACGTGCCCATGTCGCGCCCGCTGGTCTCCTCCAGCACCGACAGCAGGTCACCGAGGCCCGTGTTGCCGTACGCGTGCCGCTTGAAGTAGCGCCGCGCGCCCTCCAGGAAGGCGTCCTGGCCGACGTACGCGACGAGCTGCTTCAGCACGGACGCGCCCTTGGCGTACGTGATGCCGTCGAAGTTGAGCTTGGCGTCCTGGAGGTCGCGGATGTCGGCCGTGATCGGGTGCGTGGAGGGCAGCTGGTCGGCGCGGTACGCCCAGGCCTTGCGGCGGTTGGCGAAGGTGATCCAGGCGTCCTTGAAGCGGGTCGCGCCGACGTTGGCGAAGGTGCCCATGAAGTCCGCGAAGGACTCCTTCAGCCACAGGTCGTCCCACCACACCATGGTGACCAGGTCACCGAACCACATGTGCGCCATCTCGTGCAGGATGACGTTGGCCCGGCCCTCGTAGGACGTCTGCGTGACCTTGCCCCGGAAGATGAACTCCTCGCGGAAGGTCACGATCCCCGGGTTCTCCATCGCGCCGAGGTTGTACTCGGGCACGAACGCCTGGTCGTACTTCCCGAAGGGGTACGGGTAGTCGAAGTGCTCGTGGAAGAAGTCCAGCCCCTGCTTGGTGACGAGGAAGACGTCGTCGGAGTCGAAGTAGGGGGCGAGCCCCTTGCGGCACAGGGCGCCGAGCGGGATCTCCAGCGTCGTGCCGTCGGCGAAGGTACGGGAGTACGAGTCGGTGACGTAGTGGTACGGGCCCGCCACCACACACGTGATGTACGTCGGGATCGGCTTCGTCTCCGCGAACCGCCAGACCCCGTCGGACAGGTCCCCGGCTCCGTTGCTCCACACCGTCCAGCCCTCGGGGGCCCGCACCTCGAAGCGGTACGGCGCCTTGAGGTCCGGCTGCTCGAAGTTGGCGAAGACCCGGCGGGAGTCGGCCGGCTCGTACTGCGTGTAGAGGTAGACCTCGCCGTCCTCGGGGTCGACGAAGCGGTGCATGCCCTCGCCGGTGCGGGAGTAGGCGCACTGGGCGTCGACGATCAGCTCGTTGTCGGAGGCGAGGTCCTCCAGGGCGATCCGGGAACCGTCGAAGACCTCGCCCGGGTCGAGGTCCCGGCCGTTCAGCGAGAGCGCCGTGACGCTCGGGGCGATCAGGTCCGCGAAGCTGGACGCGCCCGGCTCGTTGCACCGGAAGCGGATCGTGGTCACGGACCGGAACGTCCGCGGACCGTCCCCGGCCTGGTCGCCGACCGCCGAGCGCAGGTCGAGGGACACGTCGTACCCGTCGACGGACAGCAGGGCGGCCCGCTCCCGGGCCTCGTCACGGGACAGATTCTCACCGGGCACGGGGGGCGCTCCCTCGGGTCGTGTTCAGCATGCGGACAGGCCGATCCTGCCATGTGCCCCTGACATCGGTCAGCCGGGAATGGGGAAGGCGGCGGCCGGTGTTGCCAGGGGAAAAGAACTCTTCTCTAGGAGACCCATGTCCGAGTCCGCGAGCGCTCCCGGCAAGACCCCCGTCGACTTCTGGTTCGACCCGCTGTGCCCCTGGGCCTGGATGACCTCCCGCTGGGTCCTGGAGGTCGAGAAGGTCCGGGACATCGAGGTGCGCTGGCACATCATGAGCCTGGCGGTGCTGAACGAGCCGAAGATCGACGAGCTTCCCGACGAGTACCGCGAGCTGCTGGAGACCAAGGCCTGGCAGCCGATCCGGGTGGTCACCGCGGCCTGGCAGAAGCACGGCTCCGACATCCTCGGCCCGCTGTACACCGCGCTCGGCACCCGTATCCACAACGAGGGCCTGGGCCCGGTGCGCGAGGCCGTCGAAGGCGCCCTTGCGGACGTCGGTCTGCCCGCCGACCTGATCGAGTACTTCGACCAGAAGGACTTCGAGTTCGACGCCGAGCTGCGCGCCTCCCACAAGGAGGGCATCGACAAGGTCGGCCAGGACGTCGGCACCCCGGTCATCGCGGTCCCCGGCCCCGACGGCGAGCAGATCGCCTTCTTCGGCCCGGTCGTCACCCCGGCCCCCAAGGGCGAGGAGGCCGCCAGGCTGTGGGACGGCACCGTGGCGGTCGCCTCGGTCCCGGGCTTCTACGAGATCAAGCGCTCCCGCACGAAGGGCCCGGACTTCAGCAACCTGTAGTCACTTCTTCGGCTCGGGAAAGGAACCTCCGTCGTTCTGGTCCCCGAGCCGCTGGTACCGCAGACACCCTTCACGGGAGCACCGGAAGTACGAGCCCAGGCGGGTATGCCTGGGCTTGTGCTCCCGGACGAACGCCTGTTCTTCATCGGTGAGGGCTCGAAACTCCTGAAGAGTCCCCCCACAGTTCGAGCACCGCATGAACACCGTGCACCCCCACCCACCCAGGGGCGCGGGGAACGGCGCGACCAGCCACGACGGCGCCGCAGCTAACGACCGGCCTGTCCCCGAGCCACATCCAACCGAGCCACATGCTCCTGGAATCCCTTGGAGTAGTACGCGGAACGCCCAGGATCCGGCTCGACGATCGCCGTGGGTTCGGTCCAGACCCCGGCATCAAGCGAAACCCCGTACCGCTCAGCCGCGGCCAACACCGCCCCCCGAGCCCCCACCTCGCCCTCGACCACCCTGAGCGGCCGCCCGAGCACATCGGCGAGCAGCTGCATCCACGCCGAACTCCGCGTCCCGCCCCCGCACACCGCGAGCGACCCCATCAGTCCCGCCGCCTCCAGACAGTGCCGGGCCGCGTACCCGATGCCCTCGCAGGTGGCCCGGACCAGGTCGGCCTTGGTCGTCTCCAGGGAGACCCCGCTGAGCTCGGCCCGCAGATGCGGCTCGACGAAGGGGGCGCGCTCGCCCGAGGGCGCGAAGTACGGCAGCACCCGAACCCCGTGCGCCCCCGGCGGGGTCGCGGCCAGCAGGTCGTCGGCCTCGGCGTGGGTGACGCCCGTCGTGGACAGCACCCAGTCCAGCGCCGCCGTCCCGACCATCGCCGGCATCGCCCGCAGCCAGTGCCCCGGCCGGTCGGTGGAGATGTACAGCCCGGCGGGCTCGCCGCTCAGATCGAGCTCGGTCGTGGCGACCAGCGCCGCCAGACAGGTCCCGACGATGAGGAGCCCGTCGCCCGGCGTGGTGACCCCGGCGCCGAGCGCACAGGCCGGCAGATCGTACGGCCCGTTCGAGATCCGCGTCCCGGACGGCAGCCCTTCCCCCCGGGCCGAACCCGTGGCGATCGGATCCCCGACGGACGGGAGCAGCCCCCGGCGACGGGTGAGTCCCAGCAGCTCGACCACCCGGTTGTCGTACGTCCGGGTCCGCGGGTCGAGGAACGGCATGGACGCGTCCGACACGTCCGTCACGGCCCGCTCCGCACCCGTCAGCCGCTGGAAGACCATGTCCTTGCAGTACAGGGCGGCCGCGGCGGCGTCCAGGGACTTCGGGTCGTGCCGGTCCAGCCAGGCCAGCAACGGCCCCGGCGAGCCGGGGAACATCGCGCCGCCCGTCCGCCGGAACACCGTCTCGAACGTGCCGTCCGCCAGCCACTGGTCGAGCAGTTCGTGGGCCCGCCCGTCCATCCAGGAGACGGCGGACCGCACCGGCCGCCCCTTCCGGTCGACCAGCCACACCCCGTCGCCCTGCCCGGTCAGCCCGGCCAGCTCCACCGGCTCGGGCACCCGCCCGGTGAGCCTGCCGAGGACCTCGACCACGGCGTCGTAGACCTCCGCCATGTCCTGCTCGACGAACCCGCCGTGCAGGGAGAGCTCCACCGGGCGTGATTCGACGGCCAGTTGACGGCCCTCGGCGTCGAAGGCGGCGGCCTTGACGACGGACGTGCCCACATCGATACCGACGTACATGGAAATCCCTTCTCGGTCACGTCAAGCAGTGCGCCAACCGCTCCCCCCGCACCCAGCGGCCCACCTCCTCCGCCGCGATCCTCGCCGCCTTCTCGGCCACCGCGCGGCTCGCCCCGCCGAGGTGTGGGGTGAGGACGACCCGGTCGGCCAGGGCGTGCAGCCGGGAGTCCGCGGGCAGCGGTTCCTGCTCGTAGGTGTCGAGGGCGGCGGCCGACACCTGGCCGCTCTCCAGCGCGTCGCACAGGGCGGCCTCGTCGACGAGCGGTCCGCGGGCCACGTTCACCACGACCGCGCCCTTCGGCAGCAGCGCCAGTTCGCGGGCGCCGATCAGATGCCGGGTCTCGGCGGTGAGACGGGCGTGCAGGGTGATCACCCGGGAGCGGCCGAGGAGCTGGTCGAGCGAGGACACGCGCAGGCCGTGGATCTCGCCGCGCACATAGGGGTCGTACACCATCACCTGCGCCCCGAAGGCGCACAGCACGCGCGCGACCCGGCTGCCGACGGCGCCGTAGCCGACGAGTCCGACGGGCAGGTCCTCCAGCTCCAGACCGCTGTGCTCGTACGTGTAGTAGGCGGCGCCCTCCCAGCTGCCCTGGCCGGCGAGGAGACCGTGGGCCTGCGGGATGCGGCGCAGCGCGGAGAGCAGGGTGCCGACGGTGAACTCGGCGGTGGCGGCGGCGTTGCGGCCGGGCGCGAAGCACACCCGCACGTCACGGGCCTTGGCCGCGTCGAGGTTCACGTTGACCGGGCCGCCGCGGCAGACCACGACCAGCCGCAGATCGGCGGCCGCCTTCAGCACCCGTTCGGTGACCGGGCCCATCTGGGTGACCAGTACCTCCGCTCCGGCGAGCGCCTCGATCAGTTCGTCCTCGGCGTCGCTCGCCTCCGTCACCTCCGAGACGGGCCCGAAGGGCTCCAGGGGCCAGCCGAGCGTCAACTCCCTCGTCCTGACCGGGATGCCGCCCAGCTCGGCCGCGACGGCCCCGGCGATCAGCCCCGGCAGTACGAAGTGGTCGCCGGCCGCCACGACACGTACGGGATCGGTCCTCTGGGTCATCGTCGACCTCCGAGTCGTTGCTTCACTGAGACGATGTTGAGCCGCGTGTCCGGGGTACGCATAGACCCCGTGCGGGTGGGAGGCCCCGATGACAGAGACGACTGACCGGAACGAGACGGCGTGGCTGGGGATCGACCTCGGCACCCAGAGCGTGCGCGCACTGGCGGTGACGGCCGACGGAACCGTGCTGGGCCGGGGTTCCGCCCCGCTCGGCGGCCGGCGCGAGGGCGGGCGGCACGAGCAGGACCCGGGGGAGTGGTGGCAGGCGGTGCGCACCGCGTCCCGGTCCGCGCTCACCACCCTGACGGGCGTACGGATCGGCGGGCTCGCGGTGTGCGGGACGTCCGGGACGGTCCTGCTGACGGACCCCGAAGGACGCCCGACGAGCCCGGCGCTGATGTACGACGACTCACGCGCGGCGGACCGGGCGGCACGGCTGCGGGAGGCGGGACTCGCCGTACAGGACACCTGGGCGCTGCCCAAGGCGCTGTGGCTCGTCGGCGCTCACGGAAAGGGCCGGGTCACCCACCAGCCCGACGTCGTCACCGCCCTGCTCGTCGGCCGGCCGGTGCCCACCGACTCCAGTCACGCCCTCAAGACGGGCTACGACCTTCTGCGCGACACCTGGCCGGATATCGACCTGGACCTCCCCGAGGTCGTCCTCCCCGGCACCCGGCTCGGCGAGGTCTGCCAGGCCGCCGCCGAGGCGACCGGCATCCCCGCCGGGACCCCCGTCATCGCCGGGATGACCGACGGCTGCGCGGCCCAGATCGCGGCGGGCGCCCTGCGCCACGGCTCCTGGAACTCGGTGCTCGGCACCACCCTCGTCCTCAAGGGGGCCACCGCGGAACCGGTCCTGGACCCCACCGGCGTGGTCTACAACCACCGTGCGCCGGGCGGGACATGGCTGCCGGGCGGGGCGTCGAGCGTGGGCGCCGGAGCGCTCCCCGCGGACGCCGACCCCGTGGCCATGGACGAGCGCGCGGCCGCCTTCGAGCCGTCCGGCACGGTCACCTACCCGCTGGTGTCGCGAGGCGAACGGTTCCCCTTCCTGGCCCCGGACGCCACCGCCCTCCTCCTGGGCACCCCCGCCGACGACGCCGACCGCTGGGCGGGGATCCTCCAGGGCGTGGGGTTCGCGGAGCGCCTGTGCCTGGACTACCTGCACCACCTGGGCGCCCCGCTCGACGGCCCGCTCACCTTCACCGGGGGCGCGGCCCGCAGCCCGTACTGGAACCAGCTCCGCGCCGACATCCTGGCCCGCCCGGCCCGCGTCCCCGAACAGCCCGAACCGGCCCTGGGAATGGCCGCGCTGGCCGTCCACGGCGTCACCGGCGTGCCCCTGCCGGACATCGCCGGGCGCATGGTCCGCATCCGCACGCTCCTGGAACCCGACCCCGCCCGCACGGCACGCTTCGCCGATCCGTACGCCCGCCTCATCGACGAACTCACGAAGCGAGGCTGGCTCCCGACCCAGGTGGCGGCGCACGCACACAGCCGACTGCACTGAGGAACCAGCCTGGACGCCAACCTACTCAGGGGCGCGGGGAACTGCGCGACCAGCCACGACGGCGCCGCACTCGAAGACGGGACCAAGCCATGAGCACCGGCACAACCCTCCTGCTGGCCCGCCACGGCCAGACCATCTGGCACGCCGAGAACCGCTACGCGGGCATCAGCGACATCGGACTCACCGACGAGGGCCGCGCGCAGGCGGAGGCACTCGGGAGATGGGCCGCAGAACATCGCCCCGACGCGATCTGGACGTCGGACCTGTCCCGGGCGATCGCCACCGCCGAACCGGCCTGCCAGGCCCTCGGCCTCACCCCGCACCGCGACCCCGGGCTCAGGGAGTGCGACTTCGGTGTCGTGGAGGGCCGCACCCTCGCGGAGTTCGCCGCGGAGGTCCCCGACGCGGCCGAGGCCTTCCGTGCGGACCCGGTGACGTATCCCTTCCCGGGCGCGGAGGACCCGAAGGCAGCCGCGGACCGCGGCACGGAAGCCCTCCGCCGTATCGCCGCCGCCCACCCCGGCGAGCGTGTCCTGGTCGTCGCCCACAACACCCTGCTGCGCCTGGTGCTGTGCAGACTGCTGTCGATCCCGGCCAGGGAGTACCGCAGAGTGTTCCCGCGGTTGCGCAACGCGGCGATCAGCGAACTCCGCCTCGACGAGAAGGGATCCGCGGCACTTCTCTCGCTCAATGTGCCGTGCGAGCCGGACAGGTCGTAGCACGATAGGACCATGACGGAGATCGACACCTCGGTGCCGCATTCGGCCCGGATCTGGAACTACTGGCTCGGCGGCAAGGACAACTACCCCGTGGACGAGGCGGCCGGTGACGCGTACACCGCCGTCTTCCCCGGCATCGTCACGATCGCCCGCAGCAGCCGCGCCTTTCTCGGCCGCAGCATCCGGTACCTGGTCGAGGAGGCGGGCATCCGCCAGTTCCTGGACGTCGGCACCGGCCTGCCCACGGTCGACAACACCCACGAGGTCGCCCAGCGCGGTGCCCCCGAATCGAAGATCGTCTACGTCGACAACGACCCGCTGGTCCTCGCCCACGCCCGCGCCCTGCTCACCTCCACCCCGGAGGGTGTGACGGCGTACGAGGACCTGACCCTCTACGAGCCCGAGAAGATCCTCGACGCGGCCTCCCGCACCCTGGACCTGACCCGTCCCACGGCCCTGATCCTCAGCGGTCTGCTGGGGCATGTCGCCGACTACGACCTGGCCCGGGACCTGGTCCGCCGCCTGCTGGCGGGCCTGCCCTCGGGCAGCTACCTCTGCGTCAACGACGGCTCCCGCGGCACCGACCCGGACTACGAGCAGGCGCAGGACGCCTACAACGAGACCGGCGCGGTCCCCTACTTCCTGCGGCCGGTCGACAAGATCGAGGCGTTCTTCGAGGGCCTGGAGCTGGTGGAGCCGGGCGTGGTCTCCGTCCCGCTGTGGCGTCCCGAGGGCGGGGGGACACCCGCGCCGATCGGCCAGCACGGAGGTGTCGGCCGCAAGCCGTAGAGCCCACGGCAGCACAGGCGAGGCCCCCGCGAGTCATGTCCTCGCGGGGGCCTCGCTTCCTTCCGCCTGCCGTCATGAAGGGTGAGAAGACGATCACGAGGCAGGACGCTCCTGGGTGGTGCCGCTCAGGGCGCCAACAGCAGTACGTCCGCGCGGGACTTGGCGGCCGCGTAACGCCGGGCCACGTCCTGCCAGTTGACGACGGCCCACATGGCCTCGATGAAGTCGACCTTCTGGTTCTTGTACTGCAGGTAGAAGGCGTGCTCCCAGGCGTCGAAGACCAGGATCGGGGTCGAGCCCTGGCCGACGTTGCCCTGGTGGTCGTAGACCTGCTCGACGATCAGCCGTCCGCTGAGGGGCTCGTACGCGAGGACGCCCCAGCCCGAACCCTGCGTGGTGGCCGCGGCCTTGGTGAGCTGCGCCTTGAAACCGGCGTAGGAGCCGAAGGACTCGGCGATCGCGTCCGCCAACTCGCCCACGCCGTCGGCCTCCAGGGGCTCGCCGCCGCCGTCACCGGTCATGTTGTGCCAGTAGATCGAGTGCAGGATGTGCCCGGAGAGATGAAAGGCCAGGTTCTTCTCCAGCCCGTTGACCGAGCCCCACGACTCCTTGTCACGCGCCTCGGCCAGCTGCTCCAGGGTGTCGTTCGCCCCCTTCACATAGGCGGCGTGGTGCTTGTCGTGATGCAGCTCGATGATCTCGGGGCTGATCACGGGCGCGAGCGCGGAGCAGTCGTACGGCAGCTCGGGCAGCGTGTAGACGGACATGGGTGGGCCCCTCCGAACCTCTTATTGCAACAAGCTTGCAACTACACGCTAGCAACAAAAAGACCCCCGCGGGTGAACCGGGGGGCCTTTGTGGGGCGTGCCGGGGCTCGGTCCTGGACAGCCTCCCCAGGTCGAAGGGAAGGCCGCCCGCCGTCCAAGCCGTGCCGGAACCCGCTGTGACTACGCCGCTACGGCCGAGTAATGCGAGGCGTCGCCCTCGATCGAGTAGCTCTCCTTGCCCTCGATGCCGACCGGGATGTCCCCGGCGACGGTCACCCGGTGCAGTCGGCGCGGCAGGCCGTCGTAGTTGTCGACGGCGTAGTGCTGCGTGATGCGGTTGTCGAAGAGGACGAGCTGGTTCTCGGACCAGCGGTGGCGCAGGATGTTCTCCGGCCGGGTCACGTACGACTGGAGCAGGTCCAGGATCTTGCGGGACTCGCCCGGCGACAGGCCCACGATCCGCTGGGCGAACCCGCCGATGAACAGGCCGCGTTCACCGGTCAGCGGGTGGACGCGGACGACCGGGTGGGCCGTGCGGTACGTGATCGAGGTGAACTGGGCGCGCCGGGCGGCCTGTTCCTCGTCCAGCGTCTCGTCCGGCACGGCGTAGTCGTAGTCGTTGGTGTGCTCGGCCCACAGGCCGTCGGCCAGCCGGCGCAGCGGCTCCGGCAGATCCCGGTAGGCGGCCGCCGAGTTGGCGATCAGTGTCTCACCGCCGTACGACGGGATCGTCAGGCTGCGCAGGGTGCTGGCCTGCGGCGGGTTGAGGACGAAGGTGACGTCGGTGTGCCAGTGGTTGGCGGCCCGGCCGCCCTCGCTGTCGACGGGCAGGACGTTCGGGACGCCGTTGATCGCGGGCACGGTCGGGTGGGCGGTGGTGAGCTCGCCGAGGTGCCGGGCGAAGGCCTGCTGGCCCTCGTCGTCGAGGTTCACGTCACTGAAGACCAGCGCCTTGTGGACGTTGAGCGCATCGCGCACCGCGGTGGCGGTCTCCTCGTCGAGGGGCTCGGTGAGGTCGACGCCGGATACGTGGGCGCCGATGCGGGCGGTGACCTTGCGGATCTCGATACCGGACATGTGCGGGGTCCTTTCTAGGCGTGGACGGGCTGGACGTACTGGTTCACGGGGCGGGGGAGGCCGTAGCGGTCCCGCAGGGTCCGGCGCGGGCCGTATTCCGTGCGGAGCAGACCGCGGGCGCGCAGGATCGGGACGACGTGGTCGACGAAGGCGTCGAGGCCGGACGGCAGCACCGCGGGCATGATGTTGAAGCCGTCGGCGGCTCCCTGCGTGAACCACGTCCCGATGGCGTCGGCGACCTGCTCGGGTGTGCCGGCGAAGGTGAGGTGGCCGCGTCCGCCGCCGAGCCGTCCGATCAGCTGCCGCACGGTGAGACGGTCCCGCCGGGCCAGCTCCACGACCAGCGTGTAGCGGCTCTTCGCGCCCTCGATGGCGGACTCGGGCGGCAGGTCGGCGGGCAGCTGTCTGTCCAACTCCAGTGTTCCCTCGGGCAGTTGCAGCAGCCGTTCCAGGGTGGCCACGCCGTGCCGGTGCACGATGTGCTCCTCCAGCTCCTGTTCCCTCGCCAGCGCCTCGGCCTCCGTGGCGCCGATGACGGGGACGATGCCGGGCAGCACCTTGATGTGGTCGGGGTCCCGGCCGGCCGCGGTGGTACGGGACTTGAGGTCGGTGTAGAAGGCGCGCGCGTCCTCGATGGTCTGCTGCGCGGTGAACACCGCCTCCGCGTACCGGGCCGCGAACTCCTTGCCGTCCTCGCTGGATCCCGCCTGCACGAGCAGCGGGTAACCCTGGGGTGTGCGCGGCACGTTGAGCGCGCCCTCGACGCTGAAGTACGTCCCCCGGTGGCGCGGCGGATGGATCTTCGTGTCGTCGCCCCAGACGCCGGCCGCCTTGTCGCCGACGATCGCGTCGTCCTCCCAGCTGTCCCAGAGCTTGAGGGCCACGTCGAGGAACTCGGCGGCCCGGGCGTACCGCTCGGCGTGCGCGGGCTCCGCGTCCAGACCGAAGTTGCGGGCGGCCTCGGCGCCGGCGGTGGTGACGATGTTCCAGCCCGCCCGGCCGCCGCTGATGATGTCCAGCGAGGCGAACTTGCGGGCCAGGTTGTAGGGCGAGTTGTAGGAGGTGGAGGCGGTCGCGATCAGCCCGATGTGCTGGGTGGCCGTCGCCAGCGCGGTCAGCAGCGTGAGCGGCTCCAGCGCGCCCGCGGGCCGCTGCGCCAGGTTGCTCCACAACTGCGGCCCGTCGGCCAGGAAGAGCGAGTCGAAGGTGCCGCGCTCGGCGATCCGGGCCAGGTGCACGAAGTGGTCGAGCTCGACGTGCGCGAACGGGTCGCTCTCCGGGAGCCGCCAGGAGGCCTCGTGGTGCCCGGTGTTCATGAGGAAGGCGTTGAGGTGGAGCTGTCGTGCGGTCATGCGTGGTCCTCCGTGACGCCGAGCGCGGCCAGCAGTCGTTCGCGGTACTCACCCAGCTGGGGGTCCCGGTAGGAGCGCGGGTGCGGGCTGTCGATGGTCAGGTCGAGGCCGATGCGGCCCTGGTCGAGTACGAGCACCCGGTCGGCGAGGACGATCGCCTCGTCCACGTCGTGGGTGACGAGCAGTACGGACGGCTGGTGGCGCTTCCACAGCTCCCGCAGCAGGGCGTGCATCCTGATCCGGGTGAGCGCGTCCAGCGCGCCGAACGGCTCGTCGGCCAGGAGCAGTTCGGGCTCCCTGACCAGCGACCGGGCCAGTGCCGCCCGCTGCGCCTCACCGCCGGACAGCTCGTTGGGCCAGGCCCGTTCACGGCCCGCAAGGCCCACCTCGGCGAGCGCCTCGCGGCCCCTGGCCTCACCGTCCGTGCCGAGGAGCACGTTGTCCAGCACCCGACGCCAGGGCAGCAGCCGGGAGTCCTGGAAGACCACGGACACCCGCTCGGGGGCGGTCAGCCGGCCGCTCCCCACCACCTCGTGGTCCAGGCCCGCGATCGCCCGCAGCAGCGTGCTCTTGCCGGAGCCGCTGTGCCCGAGCAGGGCCACGAACTGCCCTGCCGGGATGTCGAGGTCGACCCGGTCGAGGACCGTGCGCCCGTCGAAGGACCGGGTCAGTCCCCGGAGCCGGACGGCCGGGCGGGTCAGCTGCTCAGTGTGCGTCGCCATGACAGCACCCTCCGTTCGATGAGACGGACCGCGCTGTCGGAGACCAGGCCGAAGACGCCGTAGACGACGAGACCGACGAGGATCACATCGCTCTGGCCGTAGTTCTGGGCCTGGAACATCATGTAGCCGAGTCCGCTGGTGGCGTTGATCTGCTCCAGGACGACCAGGCCCAGCCAGGAGCCGGTGACGCCGAGCCGGAGTCCCACGAAGAACCCGGGCAGCGCGCCGGGTACGACGATCTGCCGTACGAAGGCGAACCTCGACAGCCCCTGCACCTCGGCCAGTTCGACGAAGCGGTGGTCGATGCCGGACAGCGCGGCATGCGTGTTCAGATAGATCGGGATGTAGACGACGATCGCGATGATCGCGACCTTGAAGGTCTCGCCGATGCCCAGCCAGAGGATGAACAGCGGGATCAGACCGAGGGTCGGGATCGCCCGGTTGAGGTTCACCGTCCCGTCGATCAGCGCCTCGCCGACCCGGCTGAGCCCGGCGGCCAGAGCGAGGGCGACACCGGCGACCAGCCCGATCGCGAACCCGGATCCGGCCCGCTGGAGGGAGGTCATGATGTCGGTCGGCAGCGTCCCGTCGGTCCACAGCCGGGCACCGGTCCGCACCACCGTCCAGGGCGCGGGGACCGCGGCCGGGTCGAGCCGGCCGGCGGCGGAGGCGGCGGCCCACACGGCGAGGAAGAGGAGCGGGCCGACGAGCCGGGCGGCGGGCAGGCGTTTGCCGGGGGAGAGCCGGCGGCGCCTGCGGACCTGGGGCGCGTCCTCGGCGACCACGGCGGGCACGGCCGCGGTCGTGGTCACGGCGGTCACCGCCGGTACTCCGCGGGCACAGCCTTCGCGGCGATGCCCTCGAAGCGGTGGTCGAAGAGGGAGCCCACGTCGAACTTCTTCACGAAGCCGCCCTCCGCCAGCAGGTCCGCCGTTTCCTGCTCCCACTTGATGGCCTCGTCCCAACTCGGCGGGAACAGCGGCTTGTTGGCGAGCGCGGTGACCGCCTTCGCCTGGGGGAGGGTCAGGTTCTGCGTCTTCACGTAGAACTCCTCGTTCCAGAGGCCGGGGTTCTCGTACGTCCACACCTGGCTCTTGGCCCAGAACGGGATGTAGGCGGCGACCGCGGCGGCCTTCGCGCGGTCGCTCAGCACGGAGGCCGGCGCCCACAGCAGGTTGAGCAGGTCGACCACGTCGGTGGTGATGGCGTGGGCGCCCTTGGCCTCGTACTGCTGGAGGTAGGCGGGCGCCTGGCTGTTGGCGAGCGGCGCCACGTCCACCTGGCCGGACTGCAGGGCGGTGAAGAACTGGTTGCTGGTGAGCGGGACGAGCTTCACGTCGTCGTAGGCGAGCCCGGCCTTCTTCAACGCCCGCAGCAGGACGACTCCCTGCGCCTGTCCCTGCGAGAAGGCGAGCTTCTTCCCCTTGAAGTCCTCGACCGTGCGGACATCGCTGCCGGGCTTCGTGGCGAAGAGGTAGTTCGGTTTGCGGGTGATGTTGATCGCGACGATTTTCGCGTCATAGCCCTGGAAGTGCGCCTGGATCGGCGGAATACCCGCGTTGTTGCCGATGTCGAGGGAGCCCGCGCGAAAGGCGTTGATGACATCCGGACCGGCGCCGATATTGGCCCAGTCGGTCACCTTGAACGGCAGTTCGCCGAACTTGCCGAGCTTCAACTGGAGTTGCTGGGTGCCCAGATACGAAGCGATCTTCAGGCTCGTACCCGCCGGGACCTTGGCGGCGAGCGGGGCGGACAGTGCGTCCTTGGTGTCGGCGGCGGCACTGCTTCCGGCGCACCCGCTGAGGCCGGCGACACCGGCCGCGGCACCGAGTATCGAGGAGAGGAACAGTCGCCGGTCGACACCGGACGTACGGGAAACAGGCATGGGAGGACTCCCGGAATCAGCGCCGAAGGAGCGCAGGGGAAAACGCGGAGGACGAGATCACGGCGAACGGGATCACGAGAACGAGATCCCGGAGAAGGGGATCGCGGAGGGGAAAATCAACGCAGGGGAAATGAGCGCGTCACGCGGGGCAGCGTGTCAGCAACAAAGGGTGCGACAGTACAGGTGCGGGCTCATGGAAAACATGTTCCCGGTCGTGCGGAGGGCCTGTCAACATTCGGCGTTTCTGAATTAACTCCGCTGAGGTGACAGGGTCAGCGGATCCCGGTAGAGCACGTCGAGGGCCACCGAACCGCCCGCCACAGCCAGCACGGTCTCCGGGAAGCTCGTCGCCACCACGGAGTCCGCCCGCTCGTCACCGACCCCCTCGCGCAGCGCGGCGAGGCAGTCCGCCCGGTGGATCGTGCCGACCTCGGTCACGACCACCGTCTCCGGGTTCAGCACGTCCAGCAGCAGTCGCACCGCCCGCCCGATGGCACCCGCCCGCTCCACCAGCAGCCGTACCGCCTCCGGGTCGCCCGCGGCCGCCGCCGCGACCACATGCATGGGGTTCACGCCCTCGGTGACGCCCGCCTGCCGTGCCCGCCGGCACAGCGTCCGTTCGCTCAACTCGGCCTGGAGGCAACCGGTCCGGCCGCACGCGCAGGGCTCCGTGCCGCCCGGCACCGGCAGATGGGCGATGGCGCCCGCCTGGGAGCGCGGCCCGTGGTGGACCTCGTCGTTGGTCGCGAAGGCCGAGTCCACCACGTTGCCGACGAACAGATGCAGCAGGCTCCGGCTGCCGCGAGCCCGTCCGAACAGCCGCTCCGCGTTGACCAACGCCCGCGCGTGCCCGTCCACATGGACCGGCAGCCCGGTGCGGGCACCGAGCACCTCCCGCACCGGCACCTCGCGCCAGCCCAGCAGCGGATGCTCGACGACGGTCCCGGAGTCCCGGTCCACCCAGCCGCCGACGGCCACCCCGACGCCGAGCGGCCGGCAGCCGGGCGAGTCGGCCAGCAGAGCGGCCAGCCCCTCGGCGGCCCGCGCCAACACCGGCCCGGGCGCGGTGTGTTCGTGCTTCAACTCGCGCCGGGCCAGCACCCGGCCGCGCAGGTCGAGCAGCGCGACCGTGGTGTACGGCACCGCCACGTGCACACCGCCCACCACGAACCGCGAGTCGTCCAGGTCGACGGGGACGTGCGGACGCCCCACGCCGTTGGACTGCCGGGGCGCGGCCGACTCACGGATCAGGCCGAGTTCGGTGAAACGGGAGCAGTAGTCCGTCACCGACGCCGGGGACAGGCCGGTCAGCCGGGCGATGGTGCTGCGCGCCACCGGCCCGTGCTCCAGCACGGACCGCAGGACGACGCTGGCGCTGGTCCGGCGCCGGGAGGTGGGGGTGACAGGGGGTGCCTCGGTACGGGGCATGGAAAACCGTCCTTAAGGAACGGGGGCCGACACGTCTCGGAAGTGAGGCGCGCCGGAACCCGCCTCACACCGGACGGCGACAGGTGGCCGTGCCCACGCGTCGCAGGTCGACATGACGACGCGACGAGAAGTACCGGGACTGGGCGACCATGACGGCAAGAGTAGGGCAGGAAACCTGAATCCGACCAGACCACTAGGATTCGTTTGGTGGTTCTCCACAGCGTGGCCCCTCGCCGCCCCCGTGCCGTCAGCCACCCCACCTCAGTGACGGGGGTCACGCCGAACCGGGTGTAAGCGGCATCCTTTGTCCGAAGCCCACCAAGGCGCCGTTCCCCGCTTTGTGGGGCGCTGACGGTGATCGGCCGGATCGCGCTGGGATAGCGTCACGATGTCCCCCGCCGTCCACACCCTCGCGGAGTCCCCATGAGCACCGCCGTCGCCCCCCTTCGCACCGGCCAGGTCCTCGCCGACCTGATCCCCGCCTCCCGCGTCCGGGACGTCGCGCTCGTGGTCGGCGGCGCCGCCCTTACCGGCCTGGCCGCGCAGATCGCCGTGCCCGTGCCGGGCTCCCCGGTGCCGGTGACCGGACAGACCTTCGCCGCGCTGCTCGTCGGCACGACCCTCGGTGCCCGCCGCGGTGTCGCCTCCCTCGCCCTGTACGCGCTGGCCGGCCTCGCGGGGCTGCCGTGGTTCGCCCAGGGCACCTCCGGGATCTCCGTGTCCTTCGGCTACATCCTCGGCATGATCCTGGCCTCCGCCGCCGTCGGTGCCCTGGCCCGCCGCGGCGCCGACCGCTCGATGCTCCGCACGGCCGGCACGATGCTGGTCGGCGAGGCGATCATCTACGCCGTCGGCGTCCCCTACCTCGCCTACGACGCCGGCATGTCCGCGTCCGCCGCGATCGCCGCCGGCCTCACCCCGTTCCTCCTCGGTGACGCCCTCAAGGCGGCCCTGGCGATGGGCGTCCTGCCCACCGCCTGGAAGCTCGTCAAGCGCTGAGACCCCGCGCGCCCCGCGCCCCGCGCACGCCGGAGGCATGACCTGACAGGTTCCGTCAGGTCATGCCTCCGGCGTTTTCCTACGCTGTTCCTCCGTGGGATCAGCAGGTGGGCCGGGGCCGCCGCTGCGACCACCACAGTCCGGCCGCGCCCGCCGCCATCAGTGACGCCCCGGCCGCCCCCAGCGGCAGCAGGTCACGTCCGACACCGGTCTTGGGGAGCTCGTCGCCGCCGGGTGCCACGGGCGTGTTGTCGGTGCCCAGCAGCAGCGGGGTGGCCGGAGCGTTCGGCGACGGGTTGGTCGTACCGAACGGAACCGGGCCCTGCTGCCAGAACGTCTTCTTTCCGTCGCCGGTCTGCACCGGCAGACAGATCTTTCCGGTCTTGCCGAGATCGAACGTCGCGTCGACGGCGTACGACTTCGACTTACCGGCCGCGAGATTGTCGACGGGGCAGGCGAAACCGCTGTTCGAGCCCTCCGGGAGATCCTTTTTATCAATCGGAGAACAGCCTTGAACGTTTTTGACCGTAAGGCCGTCGAAACCGACGACCAACAGCCTGATCTTTCCGCTGTCCTTACTCCCGTCGTTCTTCACGGTTGCCGTGATGTCGGTCTTCTGCGAGCTGTTGTCCACAGAGATCGTCCCGGGCAGTGTCGTCGTCAGTTCCACGCCTGCCGGCGCCGTGTCGACGGCCTTTCCCCCCTTGCCGCTCGCGGGCCCCTCGTCCGCGCTCGCGGTGAAGGAAAGGATCATCACCGTCGAGAAAGATGCCGTGACGAGCGATCCGGCGATGGTCGTCATACGACGAGAACTCATGTTCGTCCCCCTTGGCTGCGCCTGAATTCGCAGTACTTGAAGAGGTACCACAAGATTTCTCCGCACTATGCTGGTACGGCGCGAAGTGTGACCATTGTGTTTCAATCGGGGCGTCGTTGAGGGGGGTGCAGCGGATTGCCGGGAAATACGGGAAACACGAGGAGCGGCGGAGTTCCAGGGCTCCTGGTGACAGGACGATATCGCCTGGTCGAGAGTATCGGTCAGGGGGGAATGGGGCGGGTGTGGCGAGCCGCCGACGAAATGCTCGACCGGCAGGTCGCGGTCAAGGAGATGCGGATCGACGGCCTCGACGCGGAGGACGCCCGCACCCGCCGTGAACGCACCCTGCGCGAGGCCAGGGCCACCGCACGGATCGACCACCCGAACGTCGTGCGGGTCTACGACGTCGTGGACGAGGGCGAACGTCTGTGGATCGTCATGGAGTTGGTCACCGGCCGTTCGCTGGAACGGATGATGGTGGAGGACGGCCCGCTGAGCCCGCGCGCGGCGGCACAGCTCGGCCTCGGTCTGGTGGAGGCACTGCGCCAGGTGCACGCGCGCGGAGTCCTGCACCGGGACATCAAACCCGGCAACGTCCTGGTGGAGTCCAGCGACCGGACCGGCCGCCGGATCGTCCTCACGGACTTCGGTATCGCCGCGATCCAGGACGCCAAGGCGCTCACCATGGTCGGCATGCTCGTGGGCTCCCCGGACTACATGGCCCCCGAGCGGGTCTCCGGCCGCCCTCAGGGCCCACCGTCCGACATCTGGTCGCTCGGCGCGACCCTCTGTGCGGCCCTGGGCGGGCGCTCCCCGTTCTCCCGCGACACCACCCTGGCCACGCTGCACGCGGTCCTCTACGAGGAGCCGGAACTCCCCGCGGACGCGGGCCCGTTGGCGGACATCCTGTCGGCCCTCCTGGAGAAGGACCCGTCGGTGCGCCCGGGCCTGGACGAGGTGGAGGCGGCCCTGCACACGGTCGCGTTCCCGACGGTCGCGCCCACGCCGACTCTGCGGGTGGGCGCGGAGGACGCCGGGACGGCGGCACCGGGGGGACGCGTCGGCGAGAGCGACGAGGCCCGTGAGAGCGGTGATATCGGGGATACCGGCGAGGCCGACGATGCAGACGAGGTGGCCGAGGAGCGGGCGGCTGAGGGGCGCGAGGCTTCGCGGACGCCGGGTGCGGCAGAAGCCTCCGGGGTACGGGACGGGGCCGGAGAGCCGGACGTGCCCAGCGGTCCCGCGGGTTCGCCGGGCGCGTCGCAGGGGACGCCCCCGTCGCCGTGGGCCCCACGGGAGTCGCACACCCCCGCCTATCTGGACGCGCGAGTGGTGCGGGCGGCGCGTGATCCGCGGTTGCCGGAATCGGAGGCCGCGGGCGAGACGCCGGTGCGGGACGCCGTACGCGAGTCGGGGCGGGACGATTCGGGGACGGAGCCCTCGGATGCAGTTCCGGCCGGGTACGCGCCCTCGGACACACCGCCGGAGGGGGCGCGGCCGGTCCCCGAGGCCGCCGGGTCCTCCGTGGCCGCCGAGGTCGTGGACGCGCCACCCCGACCGCCCGACCCGGCCGAGGAACCTGCCCCGGCCGGACCGTCGGCTCCGCACTCAGCCAGCGCCTCCACCGAGGCAGCCTCCGCGGAACGTTCGGAGGTTCGGTCCGAGACACCGTCCGGGAACTCGGTGGGAGCCGTGCTCCGGGCAGGCGCCACCACGACCAGCACACCCGTCGCGAGCGCCCCCACCCAGGACTCCCTCCTGGCGGGCGCCCCCACGGAGCGCTTCCCCATGCCGGACGCGCCGACTCGGGACACCCCCTCGCGCGCCGCCTCCGCCCCCACCCGGGTCGGACCGGTACCGGCGGCCCATCGCGGTTCCCGCCCCGGCGTCTCCCTGATACGAGGCAAGCAGGCCGTACCCGGCCGGCATCCCGACTCCGGCCCCGACCCTGACCCCGGTGCCGATCCGGGTCCCGGCTCGGGCGAGGGCGTACACCCCGACGCCGACCCCCGGCCCAGCTCCGCACCGCATCCGGGTCCGGAGGCCGCTGCCCCCGGCTCCACCCTCGCTCCCGACCCCGACCCCGGCCCAGTCCCCGTTCCCGACCCGGCCGCGGACCCGACCCCAGACCCGGGCTCAGCCCCCCTCCTCGGCCCCCACCCCCTCCGCATGCCCCCGGGCGAACTCCCCGGCCCCGCCCGCCCCGCCCCGCCCCGACGCGGCCGTCGCCGTACCGCCCTGGTCGCTGCCGGGAGCGTGCTCGTCGTGGGTGCCGCGGTGGTCGGCGTACTCCTCGCGAACACCTCGGGCTCGCCCGGCGACGACAAGGCCGGCGACTCCCCGGCCGCGTCGGTGTCGGCCTCCGCGTCGGCGTCGCAGTCCGGCTCGTCCACCGGAGGCTCGCCGTCCTCCCCTTCCTCCACCGTCGAGGGCACCTCCCGTCCCCGTTCCCTGCCACCCGGCGCGCATGAAGAGGCCGGAGGGTTCGCGTGGGCGACGCCGACCGGCTGGCGGCGGGACGTGCGGACGGGGGCGGAGGTCCACTACACCTCGCCCGACGGAAAGCAGGAGCTGGTGGCCAAGTCCTCCCTGGCGCGGGGCGACTTGATGGAAAGCTGGGAGACCTCCGAGCAGAACGCCCACCAGGGCAAGGACTACAGCAAGATCCGGCTGGAGGAGACGACGTTCCAGGACCACCCCGCGGTCGTCTGGGAGTACACGTTCACCCTCGGCGGGGTCCCCTGGCACGCCCAACTGCTCGGCTTCAACGTGGGTGGCAAGTCGTACCAGGTCAGCACCTGGTACCAGCCGGACATCGAGGGACCGGCCCTCAGGACGTACGGCAGGGTGAAGGACAGCTTCACCGTCCTGTAGGCGTCCTGTAGGCACAGGTGAAGGGCCCCGCGACACACACCGCGGGGCCCTTCACCACACCGTTCGGACAGGTCAGCCGACGGACACCTTGTCCGTCACCTCACCCGCCGAGGCCGAGGCCGTACGCCGTCCCCGGAGCCTCTCCTTCACCACGGCGATGACCAGCACCACCGCCGCGACGAGCAGCGACAGCAGCACGGTCTCCCGGCCGTCGTGCTCCGTGTCGGTCAGCATGTACGCGAGGACGAACACGATCAACGCGGCCGTCGCCCAGGTCAGATACGGGTACAGCCACATCCTCACGACCAGCTTCTCCGGCGCCTCGGCCTGGATGATCTTCCGCATCCGCAGCTGCGAGAAGCAGATGACCAGCCACACGAACAGGGCCACCGCACCGGAGGAGTTGACGAGGAAGAGGAAGACCTTGTCGGGGGAGAGGTAGTTGAAGAAGACGGCCACGAAGCCGAACACCACCGAGGCGAGGATCGCCGCCATCGGCACGCCCCGGCCGTTGACCCGCGCGAACGCCTTCGGCGCGTCTCCCCGCTCGCCGAGCGAGAAGGCCATCCGGGAGGCCGTGTACAGACCGGAGTTGAGACAGGACAGCACCGAGGTCAGCACGATGAAGTTCATGATCTGACCGGCGTGCGCGATGCCCAGGGAGTCGAGGGCGGCGACGTAGGAGCCCTGGTCGGCGATGGACTTGTCGTCCCACGGCAGCAGCGTCACGACGACGAAGATCGAGCCGAGGTAGAACACGCCGACACGCCAGATGATGCTGTTGGTCGACTTCGTGACGGCACGCTGCGGGTTCTCCGACTCACCGGCGGCCAGGGTCGCGATCTCGCTGCCCATGAAGGAGAAGACGACGAGCAGGACGCCGGTGAGGATGGCGCCGGGCCCGTTGGGCAGGAAGCCGCCGTGGTCGGTGAGGTTGGAGAGCCCCGCCTTGTCGCTGTCGACACCGGGCAGCACACCGAAGACGGCCAGGCCGCCGATGACGACGAACGCGCTGATCGCGACGACCTTGATCCCGGCGAACCAGAACTCGAACTCGCCGTAGGAGGCGACGGAGACGAGGTTGGTGGCGGTCAGCACCACCATCACGATGAGCGCCCACCCCCACTGCGGTACGGCGGGGATCCACCCTTCGAGGATCTTGGCACCGGCGGTCGCCTCGACCGCGAGCACGACGACCCAGAAGAACCAGTACAGCCAGCCGATGGAGAAGCCGGCCCAGCGCCCGAGCGCCCGGTCGGCATGCGCGGAGAACGAACCCGAGGTCGGGTTCGCGGCGGACATCTCGCCGAGCATCCGCATCACGAGGACGACGAGCGTGCCGACGAGAAGGTACGACAGCAGGATGCCGGGTCCGGCGGTGGCGATACCGGAGCTGGAGCCCACGAAGAGGCCCGCGCCGATGACACCGCCGATGGCGATCATCGAGAGGTGACGGTTCTTGAGTCCGGCCTGGAGACCAGTCATACGGGGAATTCCTTCGTACCGGGTGTGGGGGTTCCCATACGAGCGGCGTACGGGTCGGTCCAGTGAATCGGAGGTAAAGGAGTCCGTGAACCTTTGAATCCAGATCGTTACTTGAGGTTTCCTTGAGGTTCTATTGCTGGGCTCATATTTTTCCTGGCCGACACCCGGGGCTGCTGCCCCGAAACAGCCGTGTCACACTCATCCCATGCGCGTGTACATCGGATCCGACCATGCGGGCTTCGAGCTCAAGAACCACCTCGTCGACTGGCTGAAGGCGGCCGGTCACGACGCGGTCGACTGCGGCCCCCACATCTACGACGCCCAGGACGACTACCCGCCGTTCTGCCTGCGCGCCGCCGAGCGCACGGCCGCCGACGCCGGCTCCCTCGGCATCGTGATCGGCGGCTCCGGCAACGGTGAGCAGATCGCGGCGAACAAGGTGAAGGGCGTCCGGGCGGCGCTCGCCTGGAGCGTGGAGACCGCGTCGCTGGGCCGTCAGCACAACGACGCCAACGTCGTCGCGGTGGGCGGGCGCATGCACACGGAGGAGGAGGCGACGAAGTTCGTCGAGACCTTCCTCAACACCCCGTTCTCCGGCGACGAACGCCACCAGCGCCGCATCGACATGCTGGCCGACTACGAGACCACGGGCACCCTCCCCCCGATCCCGCCCCACCACCCCCAGCAGTAGCCTTCGGCGGCAAATCCAGCCCCGGCGGCCCCATCCAGCCCCTCCGGCGTTTGAGGAGCGGGGGCCCCGGGGGGCGGAGCCCCCGAAGGACGGGACGGGTAGGGGCGGCGGGGGCGAGAAAACCTCCGACGACCACGCCCCCACCCGCAGACGAACAGGGAGCACCCGTGCCTGAGGGGCACACGATCCACCGCCTCGCCCAGGACTACGGCGCCGCATTCCTGGGCTCAGAACCCCGAGTCACCAGCCCCCAGGGCAAGTTCTCCGACGCAGCCGCCCTCCTCGACCGCTCCGAACTCACCCACACCGAAGCCCACGGCAAGCACCTCTTCCTCGGCTTCCGAGCCACCGACTGGATCCACATCCACCTCGGCCTCTTCGGCAAGGTCACCTTCGGCGGCACCCCCGCACCCCCGCCCACCGACACGGTCCGCCTCCGCCTCGCGAACACCACGGCATACGTCGACCTCCGCGGCCCCACGACCTGCGCCCTGATCACCCCCGCCGAGAAGCAGTCGATACACGACCGCCTCGGCCCGGACCCCCTCCGCCCAGGCGCCGACGCCGACCCGCGAGCCGCGTACCGACGGATCTCCCGCAGCCGTACGACGATCGCCGCCCTCCTGATGGACCAGAAGGTCATCGCGGGCGTGGGCAACGTCTACCGGGCCGAGGTCCTCTTCCGGCACCGCATCGACCCGTACCGCGCGGGCCGGGACATCACCCCCGCCGAGTGGGACACGATCTGGGCCGACCTGGTCGGCCTCATGCGCGAGGGCGTCCGCAACAACCGCATCGACACCGTCCGCCCCGAACACACCCCGGAGGCGATGGGCCGCCCGCCCCGCGTGGACGACCACGGCGGCGAGGTCTACGTCTACCGCAGGGCCAACCTGCCCTGCCACATCTGTGGCGGCGAGATCCGCACCGCCGATCTCGCCGCCCGCAACCTCTTCTGGTGCCCGGTCTGCCAGAAGCGCTGAACTCCTGGGGCGTGTTGCGAAAGTCCCGTCTGCCGGGCGACGCCTGGCCCGCACTCTCGCCGCACCGGACGCCGCCCGGCCCGCCCTCCGGGCGGACGACGGGACTTTCGCAACACGCCCCAGAACTAGAACCCGTGCGGCAGCCAGGGCACCACCGCCGACCCGAACCCCACCGCCGCCTCGGTCAGCGCCCCCTGCCGCACCTCCCGCACCAGCCCGGCCGCCGCCAACGAGGCGAGGCTCACGCCACCGAGATAGGCCGCCCCCAACTCCCGTACGGACAGGGCGAGATCGGCCGGGTCCGTCGTACGCTCGCACGTCGCGCCCTTGGTGTCTCCGCTGAGCCGCCAACGCCCGGAGTTCCAGGGGCAGAAGGCGTCCTCGACCTCCAACACCACGTCCACCGGCACCTGGTAGGTCCGCGCCTCCAGGGCGGCTCCGACGTCCACCAGCCGTACGTGCAGCGAGTCCCGTACCAGCAGTGAGCAGCGCCGGACATCGGAGACGAGATACAGCCAGGGTTCGTCGACCGGCCGCCGCCTGACGTCGATCCGCGAGGTCAGGTCGAGGTCGAACAGGAACCGCCACAGCGCTCCCTGCGCGGCCGGATCCAGCGCGTCCAGGTCGGAGACCACCACCGTGCCCCTGGGCCCGGCCGCCTCCCACTCCGCCTTCACCCGGTACCGCACATAGCCCACGACCTCCCCGTCCCGCTCCGCGACCACGCACTGCAGCGGCGAGGCGCCGTCCCGCTCGCTCTCCGGGTCGAGCAGCCCCAGCCGCTCCCAGCCGGGGATCCGCGCGAGCATCCCGGGCCGCCTCGACACGAGCCGGGCGTACACCGCCTCGCACGCCTCGAGCACGTCGGCGGGCGCCGCGTACCGCAGTTGTACGTCGTCGGTGCCGGGCGGCACGGACAGCCGTACGCGGGTCGTGTCGATGTCGGCGTTGAGGTGGTACGTGCCGACGCCGTACCCGAACCGGCCGTAGATCACCGGCTCGGAGGCGGTGAGCACGGCCAGCGGTTCGCCCCAGGCGCGCACGTCGTCCAACTGCCGCCGCATCATCGACGTCAGCACCCCGCGCCGCCGGTGCGTGCCCGCCACGCTCACCATCGTGACGCCCGCGGCCGGCACCGACGCACCGCCCGGCACGGTCAGCCGGAAGCCGTACGCCCCCGCCGTGCCCACCCACCGGCCGCCCTCCCAGGCCCCGATGGACCGGTCGTACGCGGTGAGCCCGCGAAACAGCTCCCGCTCCTCGGCCGACTCCGGAACCCCGCCGAAAGCGCGGACCAGGTTGTCGTACCACTCGTCCCAGTCGTCCTGCCGAAGCACCCGCAAGTCAGTCCCCATGAACCATGCCTACCAGGGCTATGCGGGAGGAGCGAGGGAATTTCGGCTGATCACGGAGCTGAGAAGACTGTGAAGTTGAAGCTCGCACGGGGGACAAGTCGTACCTCCTGTGCCAAGCAGGGGGTTCGACGGATAAGGTCCCGAACTAATGGCAGCAGGACGACAGCGGCGCGCGGAAGCCGAGACGTTCACGGCCCGGTTGAGGATGCAGTGGCACCGGGTCCGCACCGGCCTGCGCAGAAGCGCCGTGGACTACTTCCGCGGTGACGGTTCCGACTGGGTCGCACTGGCCGGTCTGCTCCTCACGGTCCCGGTGATCGCCGCCACTACTTTGATGAACTCCGTGTGGTGTTCGCCGGCCGCGCTGGTCCTGCCGATCGTCGCCGGCGGCCTGCTGCTGCGCCCGGCGAGCCTGCTCGGCCTGTACGCGGCTGCGGCGACCGCGCTGATCGTGGAGTCGGTGCAGCTGGGGCCGTACACCGAGGGGGCGGCGCGGGTCACCCCGGGCGTGGTGCTGGTCGTGGCGGCCTGTGGCTTCTTCGGGCTGCTCATCGCCCAGTTCCGCAGCCGGGTCGGGGTGCCCTGGCGGCGCGGCGGAACCATGCTCTTCGACCTACGTGAACGCATCCGGGTGCAGAGCAAACTGCCGCTGCTGCCGCAGGGATGGCACCGGGAGATGGCGCTGCGTCCCGCGGGCGGCCAGTCGTTCTCCGGCGACTTCGTGGTCGCGGCGCGGACCAACGGCGGCCGGACGATGGAGGTCGTCCTCACGGACGTGTCCGGGAAGGGCATGGACGCGGCGTCGCGCGCGCTGCTGCTGTCGGGCGCGTTCGGAGGCCTGCTGGGTTCGCTGCCCCCGCACGACTTCCTGCCCGCCGCGAACGGCTATCTGCTCCGCCAGGACTGGGACGAGGGCTTCGCGACCTCGATCCACCTGGTCCTTGACCTCGACTCCGGCGACTACGAGCTCTACTCGGCCGGCCATCCGCCGGGGCTCCAGCTCAGCGCGGGCAGCGGCCGCTGGGAGGAGAAGGCCGCGGACGGTCCGCTCCTCGGGGTCTACGACGGTGCGCAGTTCGACCCGGTGAAGGGCTCGCTGCGCCCCGGAGACGTCCTGATGCTCTTCACGGACGGCCTGGTGGAGACCTCCGAGCGGGACATAGTGGAGGGCATAGACCGCCTCACGGGCGAGGCCGACCGCTATGTCGCCGGCGGCTTCCACGGCGCGGCCTGGCACCTCATCGAGGCGGTCGCGAAGGACGTCAACGACGACCGGGCGCTGCTGCTGATCTGCCGGGAAGGCCCCACGGCCGCGGCGATGCCGCACTGACGCGGGGCCGCGCGCTGGGACACTGAACGGGTGACGCACATCTCCCAGTTGACCCTGGCCGAAGTGGAGGCCCTGGCCCGCGCGGCGCACGAGGGCCAGACCGACAAGGCGGGACGGCCCTACGCCGAGCACCTGCAAGCCGTCGCCGAGGGCGTACGCGCGCGTGGTGGCGACGACGAGCAGATCGCAGCGGCCTGGCTGCACGACTCCGTCGAGGACGACGCCCTCTCCGAGCACTGGCTCCACGAGGCCGCGCTGAGCCGCCGTACGAAGGACATCGTGCTCGCGGTCACCAAGCGGGCCGGAGAGCCGCCCGAGGCGTACGCCGGACGCATCCTGGCGACCCCGGGCGCGCTGCTGGTGAAGGAGGCGGATCTGGCGCACAACGCGGACCCGGCACGGCTGGCGGTCCTCGACGGGACGACCCGGAAACGACTGACCGAGAAGTACGCCAGGATGCGCGCGCTTCTCGGTCTTCGGCAGCCGTCGGTCTAGGCGTCGACCGTCTCGCGAGGGGCGGCCTTCAGGGGTGTTTCGCGTCCCCGCGTCACCTCGGCCGCGTCCCGCCTGAACGCCCAGTTCATGTCGGGCTCCATCACGTACCGGAAGACCCGGCGCACCGGCGAGGTGCACATCAGGGTGACGGCGACCGCGGCGAGCGCGCTCAGGAAGATCTCGCCCCGCGGCCGGTGCAGCCAGGCATGGTCGAACCAGCCCGTGAAATCCGCGCCCTTGATCAGGAAGCCGTGCAGCAGATAGCCGTACAGCGTGCCGGCGCCGAGCGCGGTGAACCACATCCGCCGGCCCGGCACCCAGGCGAAGAAGCAGGCCGTCAGCAGCAGCGAGGCGCCGAACATGGCCAGCACCATGACCGGACCCGTCCACCAGGGCGCGCCCAGGTTCTGGGCGGCGTCGCGGTGGTAGAACCACGCGGTGTTCATGCGCGGCACCGCCCACCAGCCGACGGCGAGGGCGACCGCGAACACCGGCACCGCCACGATCCGCATCGAGCGCCGGCGCACCATCCGGAAGTGCTCGGGCTTCATGACCAGGCCCAGCACGAAGTACGGCAGGAACTGGAGCACCCGCTGCAGGTCCAGGTCGTCGCCGATGTCCGGGGTCACGGACGCCAGCATCGCGATGCCCAGCGCGAGCGGCAGCGGCCACCGCACGAGGTTCCAGATCGGCGTGGTGAGCCGCCAGATGAACAGCGCCACCAGGAACCAGGTCAGGAACCACGGGTCAAGGAGGCTGATGTCCATGCCCGGGTCGTGGTCGGCGTAGCGCTTGAAGAGGGAGTACGCCGTCTCGAAGACGACGTACGGCACGGCGACACCGGTGATCAGCCGCTTCAGACGGTCCGGGCGCATGTCGAAACTGCGCGAGAAGAAGCCGGAGATGACGATGAACGCCGGCATGTGGAACGAGTACACGACCGTGTACGCGGCCTCCAGGATCCGGCTGTCGCCCTTGACCGGCTCCCAGGAGTGCGCGACGGCCACCAGGACGATCGCCAGGTACTTGGCGTTGTCGAAGAAGGCGTCGCGCTGTTTGCCGGGCGGCGGGTTCTGCGGCGAGCGCGGACGGGGGACTGCGTCGGCGGCGGCTGGAAACATCTGAGGGACCCTAGCCCCGGCTGTGTGTTTCCGTAAAACCGGCCGTCTCGTTGCTGGTTGTTCACTTCTGAGCCGTCTTCAACAGGCCTGTATTGTCAGGATTAATCCCTCTGAAATGCCGCATAACCATGCCCGTCGCACATCTGTGTCGATGCTTCGGATTCCCTGCGGACGGAATGTGCGGACCCGGTGGCCGCCGACCGAAAGGAACCGGCCAGGGGGTGCGGCGCGTGTATCGGCATGGCCAAACGTTGCCTCACCGGCCGCATATGCGGGCCGCGTTGGTGGCACGATGGTCCTGGCGGGGGTCGCGGGGTCGCGTCCCCGGGCCGGGAGAGCGGGACCGACCGAGGGTGTGATCAGTTGTGGCCATTTCGCTGTCAGTGGTGCTGCTGTTGGGAATCATCCTGGTGGTGTTGATCCGGGGAGGTTCCATCAAGGCCGGCCCCGCCATAGTCGCGGTGCTCTTCGGCTTCTTCCTCGCCTCGACCGGCATGGCCGACGACATCCAACGCTTCCTGGACTCGATAGCGGACACCATCAACTCGATCCAGTTCTGACCCCGAACCACCCGCGGGACCACCGGCCCGGTGGTCTTCGGCGGGTACGGCGGCTCGGTCCGCGTCGTTCCCGTCGAGCGCCCGGCGCCGCTTCGGCGGGGGGAAGGCGTGATCGATGACCGCACCCACGGCAGTCGCAGCGCCCACGAACAACAGGACGACGGAGACGACGCGCATCATTCCCTCGCCGTACAGGGCCTGGTAGCCGAACCACGCCACGGCGACGCACGTCATGAGACCGCTGCCGAGCCGCCTGAACCGCGAAGCCATAAACACCCCCGAGCCGGACCCGCCCGCAGACCGGGCGCCCGAGTGTGTCACGGGCCCGTGAGAGCACCGGGAACAGCCCCCGGAAAACGATCAGGACCAGGCAGAGAATCGAACCTCTGACCTGGCCCTGATGCGTATGGAGCGGGCGACGGGAATCGAACCCGCGTAGCTAGTTTGGAAGACTAGGGCTCTACCATTGAGCTACGCCCGCACAGCACGCACCGCGGATCACTGCGCGGCGGCACGGAAGCATCGTAGCCGGTCGCCCCGCCTCGCCGCACATCCCTTCCGCCGATGCCCCCCGCGCTCGTGAAATGCGGCAACCCCGCTGCCTGCGGCCATGTACCCTACGTGTCGCACCAGACGGGGTGTGGCGCAGCTTGGTAGCGCGTCCGCTTTGGGAGCGGAAGGCCGTGGGTTCAAATCCCGCCACCCCGACCACCTGCGCGATCTCTCGCGGACCGGCTGCGCGATCACCTCGCGCGACCGGGTTCGTGATCGCCTTTGGGGCGTGTCGCCGCTGCCGTTACTATGCAAGCTGCATGCCCGTGTGCCTCATCCACTGGATCTCCACTGGACGACCCCCGGGCGGCGAATCCGCCGGAGCCGTTCTGGCACCGGCAGAAACCAAGAAGTCAGCCCCCAAGGAGACCGAACCGTGAAGAGCGCCGTGGAGACCCTGAACCCGACTCGGGTTCGGCTCAGCATCGAGGTGCCCTTCGAGGAGCTCAAGGACAGCCTCGACGCGGCGTACAAGAAGATCAACCAGCAGGTCACGGTGAAGGGCTTCCGCAAGGGCAAGATCCCGGCCCGCGTCATCGACCAGCGGTTCGGCCGCGGTGCGGTGCTGGAGGAGGCCGTCAACGACGCGCTTCCCAAGTTCTACACCGAGGCGGTCAACGAGGCCGAGATCGACGTCCTCGGCCAGCCCGAGGTCGACATCACCGAGCTGAAGGACGGCGAGACGCTGAACTTCACCGCCGAGGTCGACGTCCGCCCGGCCATCGAGATCCCGGACTACTCCGGCATCGAGGTCGAGGTCGACTCCGTCGAGGTCAGCGAAGAGGACATCGACAAGTCGGTCGAGCAGCTCCGCGAGCGCTTCGCCTCGACCTCCCCGGTCGAGCGTGCCGCCGAGGACGGCGACGTCGTCACCATCGACCTGGAGGCCAAGGTCGAGGGCGAGATCCTGGAGGACGGCGTCGCCAGCGGCGTCTCCTACACGATCGGCTCCGGCGAGCTCCTCGAAGGCATCGACGACGCCGTGAAGGGCCTGGAGGCCGGTGGCGAGGCCACCTTCGCCTCCGAGCTCAAGGGCGGCTCGGCAGCCGGCAAGGAGGCCGAGGTCACCGTCAGGGTCACCCAGGTCGCCGCCCGTGAACTGCCCGAGCTGGACGACGAGTTCGCGCAGCTCGCCTCCGAGTTCGACACCCTCGACGAGCTGAAGGCCGACAGCCGCAAGCGCCTCGAGAACATGAAGCAGTACGACCAGGCCACCCAGGCCCAGGAGCGCGTCCTGGAGAAGCTCCTGGAGCTCGTCGAGGTGCCCGTCCCCGAGAAGCTCCTCGAGGACGAGATCAACACCCGCAAGCACAACCTGGAGCACCACCAGCTCGGTCAGATGGGCCTCGACCTCGAGAAGTACCTGGAGATCCAGGGCAAGACCGAGGAAGAGTTCGTCGCCGAGACCAAGGACGCCGCGGTCAAGGGCATCAAGACGCAGTTCGTCCTCGACGAGCTCGTCAAGCGGGAGAAGCTGAACGTCAGCCAGGAGGAGCTCACCGAGCACCTCATGCGCCGTGCGGCCTCCTCCAACATGTCCCCCGACCAGTTCGCCCAGGCGGTCGTCGAGGGCGGCCAGGTCCCGCTCCTCGTCGGCGAGGTCGCCCGCGGCAAGGCCCTGGCCGTCGTGGTCGAGGCCGCCACGGTCAAGGACACCAACGGCGAGGTCATCGACCTGGACGACGACGAGGACGAGACGGCCGAGACCGTCGAGGCCGTGGAGGCCTCCTCCGAGGACGCCCCGGCCGAGGCCGGGGAGAAGACCGAGGGCTGAAGCCCCCGGCACCTCTGACAGTCGTACGACGGGCCCCCGGGAGTCACTCCCGGGGGCCCGCGTCGTCCCGGCGGGCGACGGCCGACCCGAGGGGCGCGCGGAAGCACGCGACCGCCCCCTGCGGCCCGCGGCCGCCCTGCCGTCGGAGGCCCCCCGCGCTACGCCCCCGGCGAACAGCCACGAATCCGGGATTCCCCGAAGGGACCAGCGCGTTAGGGTCCATGAACAAGAGGGCGATTGGAGTCCCCAATGGCTCCAGCCCCGCAGGGAACACGCAGGGAAACGTGAGACGGCCCGGCGCCGTCGTAAGACGAGCAGGTGGATACGTGACGAATCTGATGCCCTCCGCCGCCGGCGAGCCCTCCATCGGTGGTGGCCTCGGCGACCAGGTCTACAACCGGCTGCTCAACGAGCGGATCATCTTCCTCGGCCAGCCGGTCGACGATGACATCGCAAACAAGATCACCGCGCAGCTCCTCCTCCTTGCCGCGGCCGATCCCGACAAGGACATCAACCTCTACATCAACAGCCCGGGCGGTTCGATCACGGCCGGCATGGCGATCTACGACACCATGCAGTTCATCAAGAACGACGTGATGACCATCGCGATGGGTCTGGCCGCCTCCATGGGGCAGTTCCTGCTCAGCGCGGGCACCCCCGGAAAGCGCTTCGCGCTGCCGAACGCCGAGATCCTGATCCACCAGCCCTCCGCCGGTCTCGCGGGTTCCGCGTCGGACATCAAGATCCACGCCGAGCGGCTGCTGCACACCAAGAAGCGCATGGCCGAACTCACGGCCCAGCACACGGGACAGTCGGTCGAGCAGGTCACCCGTGACTCGGACCGCGACCGCTGGTTCGACCCCGAGGAGGCCAAGGAGTACGGCCTCATCGACGACGTCATCAGCACGGCTGCCGGCATCCCGGGCGGCGGCGGCACCGGGGCCTGACCGCCCCACGGGACCGGGAACGGCCCCAGAAAGCCCCCAGCCGACCGCCACAGCCCCTAGGAGACAGACAGTGAACGACTTCCCCGGCAGCGGCCTGTACGACCGCACACGCGCCGAGTACGCGGGCCCCGTGGCCGAGTCCCGCTACGTGATCCCCCGCTTCGTCGAGCGCACCTCGCAGGGCGTCCGCGAGTACGACCCGTACGCGAAGCTGTTCGAGGAGCGCGTGATCTTCCTCGGCGTGCAGATCGACGACGCCTCCGCCAACGACGTCATGGCGCAGCTGCTGTGCCTGGAGTCGATGGACCCCGACCGGGACATCTCGGTCTACATCAACAGCCCCGGCGGCTCCTTCACGGCGCTCACCGCGATCTACGACACCATGCAGTTCGTGAAGCCCGACGTCCAGACGGTCTGCATGGGCCAGGCCGCCTCGGCCGCCGCCATCCTGCTGGCCGCCGGTACGCCGGGCAAGCGCATGGCGCTCCCGAACGCGCGCGTGCTGATCCACCAGCCCTACAGCGAGACCGGCCGCGGACAGGTCTCCGACCTGGAGATCGCCGCCAACGAGATCCTCCGGATGCGCGCCCAGCTGGAAGACCTGCTGGCCAAGCACTCCACGACGCCGATCGAGAAGATCCGCGAGGACATCGAGCGCGACAAGATCCTCACGGCCGACGACGCCCTGGCGTACGGCCTGATCGACCAGATCATCTCCACCCGGAAGATGAACAACGCCTCCGTCCGCTGACGCGGACCCGTAGGATATGCCGCCCCTTGGCACAGTGCACGTCAAAGTGAACCCTGCCAAGGGGGGCCCGAACGGGGGGCCCGGCAAGGTACCGTCGGACATAAGGCAGCACCAGGAGCCGCTGGACCTAGGCGTCTCCCAGGCGAAGGGGAAGCACACCGTGGCACGCATCGGTGACGGCGGCGATCTGCTCAAGTGCTCGTTCTGCGGCAAGAGCCAGAAGCAGGTCAAGAAGCTCATCGCAGGTCCTGGTGTGTACATCTGCGACGAGTGCATCGATCTCTGCAACGAGATCATCGAGGAAGAACTCGCGGAGACGAGCGAGGTGCGCTGGGAGGAACTCCCCAAGCCCCGCGAGATCTTCGAGTTCCTCGAGGGCTATGTGGTGGGCCAGGACTCGGCCAAGAAGGCCCTCTCCGTGGCGGTGTACAACCACTACAAGCGCGTTCAGGCCGGTGAGAACGGCGGCGGCAGCGGCCGTGACGACGCGATCGAGTTGGCGAAGTCCAACATCCTCCTGCTGGGCCCCACGGGCTCCGGCAAGACACTCCTCGCGCAGACCCTCGCCCGCATGCTGAACGTCCCGTTCGCGATCGCCGACGCCACGGCGCTCACCGAGGCGGGGTACGTCGGCGAGGACGTCGAGAACATCCTGCTGAAGCTGATCCAGGCGGCCGACTACGACGTCAAGAAGGCCGAGACCGGGATCATCTACATCGATGAGATCGACAAGGTCGCGCGGAAGAGTGAAAACCCCTCCATCACGCGTGACGTGAGCGGCGAGGGCGTGCAGCAGGCGTTGCTGAAGATCCTCGAGGGCACCACCGCCTCCGTCCCGCCGCAGGGCGGACGCAAGCACCCGCACCAGGAGTTCATCCAGATCGACACGACGAACGTCCTGTTCATCGTGGGCGGTGCCTTCGCGGGCCTGGAGAAGCTCATCGAGTCCCGGGCGGGCGCCAAGGGCATCGGCTTCGGCGCGACGATCCGCTCGAAGCTCGAGCTGCAGTCCAAGGACCAGTTCGGGGACGTCATGCCCGAGGACCTGGTGAAGTTCGGCATGATCCCCGAGTTCATCGGCCGTCTCCCCGTCATCACCTCGGTCCACAACCTGGACCGCGAGGCCCTCCTCCAGATCCTGATCGAGCCTCGCAACGCGCTCGTCAAGCAGTACCAGCGCCTCTTCGAACTCGACGGCGTGGAGCTGGACTTCGAGCGCGAGGCACTGGAGGCCATCGCGGACCAGGCCATCCTCCGCCAGACCGGCGCGCGCGGCCTGCGCGCCATCATGGAAGAGGTCCTCCAGGGCGTCATGTACGAGATCCCGTCCCGCAAGGACGTGGCCCGCGTCGTCATCACGGCGGACGTCGTCCACTCCAACGTCAACCCGACGCTCATCCCGCGGGACGCGCGCGGGCGGGGCCCGGGCGAGCAGAAGACGGCGTAGCCCTCAGGGACTTACCGCTTTCACGAACGCATGAAGGGGCCCCGGTCGGTCAACCGACCGGGGCCCCTTCGTCGTTGAGGGTGCCGGCGTCCGTCCGTCAGGACTTGACGCGCACGTCGTCGCGGACCTTGGCGGTCAGTTCGGCCGCCTCCGCCATCGTGGTGCTCTTGCCTTCGGTCAGGGCGGCCATGTCGTACGCGAACACGTACGTCACCGTGCTGTGGTCACCCCAGATGCACACCGGCATCGAGATGGTCTGGCCGGACTCGGTGGTCTTGATCTCCTGGCACTTCATGACGCCGTTCTCGAAGCCCGCGGGGGTGAACTCCTTGGGGCTGCCCTCGAACGAGCCCGAGTCGGAGTCCTTCGCGGAGCCCGTCTTGGCCTGGGCGAACATCGAGTCGACGACCTTCTCCGGGTCGTCGATCGTGCCGTACACCCCGGCGAACATCAGCGACTTCGTGCTGAGGCCCGTGCCCGCGGAGTAGGTCGCGCTGACGTCCTTGGCGTCCTTCACGCCCCACGACTCGGCGTCCTTGACGTCGTTCTCGCTCAGCGCGCCGATCCCGGCGTCGCTGCCCTTCTTGTACTCCCCGCCGAGGATCGTCGCCGGCGCCGCCAGCTTGTGCGCCCCGTCGTCGGAGACGTCGGAGCCGCCGCTCCCGCCATTGATCACCAGGTACGCGCCGACCGCGATCGCGGCCACGACCGCCACCGCGCCGAGGATGATGCCGATCTTCTTACCGTTGCCACCACTGGGTGCCGGGGGCTGCGGAACGCCGTAGGGGGCCTGGCCGTACGGCGACTGCTGACCGTACGGGGGCTGCTGGCCGTAGGGAGCCTGCGGCTGCCCGTACGGCGGGGTCTGCGGCGGGGCGCCGTTCTGCTGCGGGTAGCCGTAGCCGGGCTGCGTCTGCGGCTGGCCCTGAGGGGCCTGCGGCGGCTGCTGCGGGTAGCCGTAGCCGGGCTGCGGGGCCTGCGGCGGCTGGCCGTAGGGGCCCGGCTGGCCGTACGGCCCGGGCTGCGGCGGCTGCCCCGGCTGCTGAGGCTGCCCGTACGGGCCCGGCTGGTTGTGACTCATCTCTGGGTTCCCCTCCAGATGCTTATGTGTTGCCGACATCCTGGCCCAGGCACAGTCGGCGCACCGCGTCGGGGCCCCCACCGTTACAGAACAAACGCGTTTCGGGGCAGGCCCACGACACCCCTAAACTGACCCCGTGACCGAGAACGCTCAGCAGCAGCCCACAGCGCCCAGCACCGAACTGCCGACCCAGTACACGCCGGCCGAGGTAGAGGGGACGCTGTACGAGCGCTGGGTGGAGCGCGGTTACTTCGCCGCCGACGCGAAGAGCGACAAGCCTCCGTACACCATCGTCATCCCGCCGCCGAACGTCACCGGCTCACTGCACCTGGGCCACGCCTTCCAGCACACGCTGATGGACGCCCTCACGCGCCGCAAGCGCATGCAGGGCTACGAGTCGCTGTGGCTGCCGGGCATGGACCATGCCGGTATCGCGACCCAGAACAAGGTCGAGCAGCAGCTCGCCGAAGAGGGCAAGTCCCGGCACGACCTGGGCCGCGAGGAGTTCGTCGAGCGCGTCTGGCAGTGGAAGGAGGAGTACGGCGGCCGGATCCTCGGCCAGATGCGACGCCTCGGTGACGGTGTCGACTGGGACCGCGAGCGGTTCACCATGGACGAGGGCCTGTCCAAGGCCGTCCTCACCATCTTCAAGCGGCTCTACGACGACGAGTTGATCTACCGCGCCGAGCGCATCATCAACTGGTGCCCGCGCTGTCTGACGGCCATCTCGGACATCGAGGTGGAATACCAGGAGGACGCGGGCGAGTTGGTCTCCATCCGCTACGGCGAGGGCGAGGACAGCCTCGTCGTCGCGACCACGCGCGCGGAGACGATGCTCGGCGACACGGCCGTCGCCGTCCACCCCGACGACGAGCGGTACAAGCACCTCATCGGCAAGCAGATCAAGCTCCCGCTCACCGACCGCACCATCCCGGTCGTCGCCGACACCCACGTCGACCCCGAGTTCGGCACCGGCGCGGTCAAGGTGACCCCGGCCCACGACCCGAACGACTTCGAGATCGGCCGGCGTCACGACCTGCCGTCCCTGACGATCATGGACGAGCACGGTGTGCTCACCGTCCACGGCCCCTTCCTCGGCCTGGACCGCTTCGAGGCCCGCTCGGCCGTCGTCGGCGCCCTCAAGGAGCAGGGCCGCATCGTCGCCGAGAAGCGCCCCTACATGCACTCCGTCGGCCACTGCTCGCGCTGCAAGACCACGGTCGAGCCGCGCCTGTCGATGCAGTGGTGGGTCAAGGTCGGCCCGCTCGCGAAGGAGGCCGGCGACGCGGTCCGCGACGGCCGCGTGAAGATCCACCCCGAGGAGATGTCGAAGCGCTACTTCGACTGGGTCGACAACATGCACGACTGGTGCATCTCGCGCCAGCTGTGGTGGGGTCACCGCATCCCGATCTGGTACGGCCCGGACGGCGAGGTCGTCTGCGTCGGACCCGACGAGCAGCCGCCGACCGGGGAGGGATGGACCCAGGACCCGGACGTCCTCGACACCTGGTTCTCGTCCGGCCTGTGGCCGTTCTCCACGCTCGGCTGGCCCGAACAGACCGAGGATCTGCGGAAGTTCTATCCGACCGATGTCCTGCTCACCGGCCACGACATCATCTTCTTCTGGGTCGCCCGGATGATGATGTTCGGCCTGTACGCCATGGACGGCGTCGCGCCCTTCCACACCATCGCCCTCACCGGCCTCGTCCGCGACGAGTTCGGCAAGAAGATGTCCAAGTCGAACCCGAACGCGGTCGACCCGCTGGTGTGGATGGACGCGTACGGCTCCGACGCCGTCCGTTTCACCCTCGCCAACGGCGCCAACCCGGGCGCGGACGTGCCGATCGGCGAGGACTGGGTCAAGGCCTCCCGGAACTTCACCAACAAGATCTGGAACGCCACCCGCTTCGCCCTCATGAACGGCGCCACGGTCGACGGCCCGCTGCCGGACGCCTCGCAGATGTCGGCGACGGACCGCTGGATCCTCTCCAGGCTCAACTCGACGGTCGCCCAGGTCGACGCGTACTACGACGACTACCAGTTCGCCAAGCTCGCCGACGCGCTCTACCACTTCGCGTGGGACGAGGTCTTCGACTGGTACGTCGAGTTGTCGAAGACGACGTTCTTCGCGGGCGGCGAGCAGGCGCGGGTCTCCGGCCGGGTCCTCGGCGAGGTCCTGGACGTGACGCTTCGCCTGCTCCACCCGGTCATCCCGTTCGTGACGGACACCCTGTGGACCACCCTCACCGGGGGCGAGTCCCTGGTCATCGGCGAGTGGCCGAGCGACAGCGGCTTCCGCGACAAGGACGCCGAGGACGAGATCGCGCTGGTCCAGCGGGTCGTCACCGAGGTGCGCCGGTTCCGCAAGGACCAGGGCCTGAAGGACGGTCAGAAGGTCCCCGCCCGCCTGGAGCTGGACGGCACCGCGCTCGCCCCGCACGAGCCGGCCATCCGCCAGCTTCTGCGCCTCCAGCCGGAGGGCGACGCCTTCTCGGCCACGGCGACCCTCCCGGTCGCCGGTGCCACGGTCGCCCTCGACCTCTCCGGCACGATCGACGTCGCCGCCGAGCGCAAGCGCCTCGCGAAGGACCTGGCGGCGGCCGAGAAGGAGAAGTCCCAGGCCAACGCCAAGCTCGGCAACGAGGCCTTCCTGGCGAAGGCCCCGGACAACGTCGTGGACAAGATCCGCGGCCGCCTGGCGAAGGCGGACGAGGACATCGAGAGGATCAAGGCCCAGCTGGACGGCTTGCCTCAGGCGTAAGGCTTTGTGGGCCCCGGGGTCGTCTGGACTCCGGGGCCCACGCCTACCTAGGGGCGCGGGGCTGTGTCAATTTGCGGCTCCGCCGCGTGGGCGCGACCAGCCCCCACCGGCCGCAGCCGCCCCCCGAAGCCCAGCCACCCCACTCCGAAGGCACTCTGTCAGTCCGCGTCCGTAGACTGGGCCCCGTGAGTGAGACCGACCCCTTCGACGAAATCGTCGCCGCCGAGACCGACCGCGACCCCGACCTCGCGGTCATCGAGGCCGGCAGCCGCACCCTGCGCACCCAGGGCGGCCCGCCGGAGGCCGACGTGCCCGGACGCCCCGAGGACCCCGAGGTCGACAAGGCCCTGCGCGAGGTCGAGGCGGAGCTCGCCACTCGCTGGGGCGAGACCAAGCTGGAGCCCTCGGTCAGCAGGATCGCCGCGCTGATGGACCTGCTGGGCGAGCCGCAGCGGTCGTACCCCTCGATCCACATCACGGGGACCAACGGCAAGACCTCCACCGCCCGCATGATCGAGGCCCTCCTCGGCGCCTTCGAGCTGCGCACGGGCCGGTACACCAGCCCCCACGTCCAGTCGATCACCGAGCGCATCAGCCTGGACGGCGCCCCGATCTCCGCCGAGCGGTTCATCGAGACGTACGAGGACATCAAGCCGTACATCGGGATGGTCGACGCCCAGCAGGAGTACCGGCTGTCGTTCTTCGAGGTGCTGACCGGGATGGCGTACGCCGCCTTCGCGGACGCTCCCGTCGACGTGGCCGTCGTGGAAGTGGGGATGGGCGGCTCCTGGGACGCCACCAACGTGATCGACGGCGATGTCGCCGTGGTCACCCCCATCGACCTGGACCACACCGACCGGCTCGGTGAGACGCCCGGCGCGATCGCCGTCGAGAAGGCCGGGATCATCAAGCAGGACGCGACCGTGATCCTGGCCCAGCAGCCGGTGGACGCGGCGCAGGTGCTGCTGAAGAAGGCCGTCGAGGTGGATGCCACGGTCGCGCGCGAGGGCCTGGAGTTCGGGATCGTGTCCCGGCAGGTCGCCGTCGGCGGGCAGTTGCTGACGCTGCGCGGTCTCGGCGGTGAGTACGAAGAGGTGTACCTGCCGCTGCACGGTCCCTACCAGGCGCACAACGCGGTCGTGGCGCTCGCGGCCGTCGAGGCGTTCTTCGGCGTCGGCGCCCAGCGCCCGGAGCGGCTGGACATCGACACCGTCCGCAAGGCCTTCGCCGCCGTCTCCTCCCCGGGCCGTCTCGAAGTCGTACGACGCTCCCCGTCCGTCGTCCTGGACGCCGCGCACAACCCGGCGGGCGCCCGCGCCACCGCGGAGGCGGTCGGCGAGGCCTTCGAGTTCAGCCGGCTGATCGGTGTGGTGGGCGCGAGCGGCGACAAGAACGTGCGGGGGCTCCTCGAGGCCTTCGAGCCGATCTTCGCCGAGGTCGTGATCACCCAGAACTCCAGCCATCGGGCGATGGACGCCGACGAGCTGGCCGCGATCGCCGTCGAGGTGTTCGGCGAGGACCGCGTCCAGGTCGAGCCGCGGCTGCCGGACGCCCTGGAGGAGGCGATCACGCTGGCCGAGGAGGACGGCGAGTTCGCGGGCGGCGGGGTGCTCGTCACCGGGTCGGTCATCACGGTCGGCGAGGCCCGGCTGCTGCTGGGAAGGGGCTGAGCCGGGTCATGCGTACGCTCTGTGCCTCGACGCTGATCGGCGAGTTCTTCGTCATCGGCTTCGCCGGACTGGTCGCGATGAAGGACCCCGATCTGGCCGGCTCCACGGTGTGGACGGTCAGCGGTATCGCCATGTTCCTGTGCCTCGCGCTGTGCGGGGTGGTGACCCGGCCCGGCGGTATCGCCCTCGGCTGGGCGCTGCAGCTCGCCCTGATCGTCTCCGGCTTCGTCGTGCCGACCATGTTCTTCATGGGGGCGGTCTTCGCCGCCCTGTGGTGGGCGTCCGTGCACTACGGCCGGAAGATCGACGAGGCGAAGGCGAGATTCGCCGCCCAGGCGGACTCCCCTACACCTGACGCTGCGTAACCGGCGCACCGACACGCCCTGTAACCTCGTTTCACCGCACATGTCAGCAGGCAAGGAGCCCCTCGTGAGCCAGCGCACCCTCGTCCTCCTCAAGCCCGACGCCGTCCGTCGTGGCCTGACCGGCGAGATCATCAGCCGCATCGAGCGCAAGGCGGGCTGGTCGATCATCGCGCTGGAGCTGCGCACCCTGGACCAGGAGACCCTGGAGCAGCACTACGGCGAGCACAAGGGCAAGCCCTTCTACGAGCCGCTGGTGGAGTTCATGGCCTCCGGTCCGGTCGTCGCGCTGGTCGTCGAGGGGGAGCGGGTCATCGAGGGCGTGCGGGCGCTGGCCGGCCCGACCGACCCGATCGCCGCCGCGCCCGGCTCCATCCGCGGCGACTTCGGCGTGATCGTCCGCGAGAACCTCATCCACGCGAGCGACTCCGTCGAGTCGGCGGAGCGCGAGATGAAGATCTTCTTCCCGGGCGGGGTGGGCTGACCGGGTTCGAAGAGGGGTCTTAGGGAGTTTTCGTGGACGTTTCTGATGAGGCGTCAGCCCGATCCCTCTCCTGACCTGGGGCGGCCGGATGTTTTCGGCCGTCCCTCGGCATATGCGCGCCGATCGGGGGAACGGGTGCCCCCTATGGACCGTCTCCACAAGCGGGGCCGCGTTTGATCTGCTGACAATGGCGAAGACCCTCGCGCAGTGTTCGTGCAGGCGCGTCTACGATGGAAGCCTTCACGTCACCGCACCCACTTCGCCGACCTGAAAAGCCCTCAAAAGCTCCCAGGGAAGGCCACACGAATCCTGATGGGGAACTCAATGTCGTTCATCGGCCGTGACATGGCTGTCGACCTCGGGACCGCCAACACGCTGGTGTACGTCAGGGGTCGCGGGATCGTACTCAACGAGCCGTCCGTCGTCGCGATCAACACCAACACCGGTGGCATCCTCGCGGTCGGCGCCGAAGCGAAGAAGATGATCGGGCGGACCCCCGGCAACATCGTTGCCGTGCGCCCGCTGAAGGACGGCGTGATCGCCGACTTCGAGATCACCGAGCGGATGCTCCGCTACTTCATCCTGAAGATCCACAAGCGGCGGTATCTCGCGAGGCCGCGCGTCGTCGTGTGTGTCCCCTCGGGCATCACCGGCGTCGAGCGCCGCGCCGTCATCGAGGCGTCGTCCCAGGCCGGCGCCCGCCAGGTGCACATCATCGAGGAGCCCATGGCCGCGGCCATCGGCTCCGGCCTGCCGGTCCACGAGGCCACGGGCAACATGGTGGTGGACATCGGCGGCGGCACCACGGAGGTCGCGGTCATCTCCCTCGGCGGCATCGTCACCGCCCAGTCCATCCGGGTCGCGGGCGACGAGCTGGACAACGCGATCATCCAGCACATCAAGAAGGAGTACTCCCTTCTGCTGGGTGAGCGGACGGCGGAACAGATCAAGATCACGATCGGTTCGGCGTACGACCTCGACGCTGACGAACACACCGAAATCCGCGGCCGGGACCTCGTCTCCGGACTGCCCAAGACCGTCGTCATCTCGGCCGCCGAAGTCCGCAAGGCGATCGAGGAACCCGTCAACGCCATCGTCGACGCCGTCAAGACGACCCTCGACAAGTGCCCGCCGGAGCTCTCCGGCGACATCATGGACCGCGGCATCGTGCTCACCGGCGGCGGCGCCCTGCTGCGCGGCCTCGACGAGCGGCTGCGCCGGGAGACCGGCATGCCGATCCACATCGCCGAGGACCCGCTGGACAGCGTGGCGCTCGGCTCCGGCAAGTGCGTCGAGGAGTTCGAGGCACTTCAGCAGGTGCTCGACGCCCAGCCCCGCAGATGACGTAACTCTTCGATTCCGCCGTACGAGATGATCTCCTCTCGTACGGCGGATCGTTGATATAGAGGCATAAGCTCCGCAAAAGACTCTGTTGTCACAAAGAACTCTGTTGCCACAAAAACTCTCTTGAGGAAGGCACGGCCGCCGCACGTGAGGGACACACGAGAGAGCCGGCTGCTCCTGGTGCTGTTGATCGCCGTCGCATTCGCGCTGATCACAGTCGATATCCGCGGTGGGGAGGACTCACCTGTCGACGGTGCCCGCCAGGGCGCGGCCACCGTGTTCGGCCCGATCGAGAACGGAGTGTCGGCCGCGGTCGACCCGGTCGGCAACGCCGTGTCGGCGATCCGCGACTCCGGCGACCGGCACGACCGGCTCGCCGCGCTGCAGACGGAGAACGCGGCCCTCAAGGCGAGGCTCGGCAGCGACGACCGCAACGCCAGCCGCCTCAAACAGCTCAACAAGATGATCAAGGTCGCCGGTGAGGGCCAGTACGGCATCAAGGGCGCCGAGGTCATCGCCATAGGAGCGGCCCAGGGCTTCTCCTGGACCATCACCATCGACGTCGGCGCCAACGACGGCATCCAGCGCGACATGACCGTCCTCAACGGCGACGGCCTGGTCGGGCGGGTGACGACGGTCGGCCCGAACACCGCCACCGTGCTCCTCGCCAACGACCCCGACTTCACCGTCGGCACCCGCATGGAGGCCACCGACGAACTCGGCTTCGCCTCCGGACAGGGCGACCGCCCGCTGCGCGTCGAACTCCTCAACGGCAAGGCCGACGTGAAGAAGGGCGACCGCCTGGTCACCTTCGGCTCGCAGGCCGACAAGCCCTTCGTCCCCGGCGTTCCGGTCGGCGTGGTCTCCCGCGTCGACCCCTCCGGCGGCGACCTCACCCGCACCCTCTACGTCACGCCGTACGTCAGCTTCACCAAGCTCGACATCGTCGGCGTCGTCGTAGAGGCACCCAAGAAGGACCCGCGCGACACGGTGCTCCCCGCCAAACCCAAGCCGACGCCCACGCCCACGGTGACGGTCACCGTCACCCCGTCCGCGAACGCGCCGGTCGACGGCGAGATCCAGCAGTAGGAGCTGTACCTGATGCGCGTCAACCGGATCCTGCTCTCGTCGGCCCTGATCGTCGTCGCCCTGGTGCTCCAGGTGAGCGTCCTCGCCCGCCTCCACCTCCCGGGCGCCGTCCCCGACCTGCTGCTCCTCACCGTCCTCGGCCTCGCCCTGGTCTACGGCCATGTCGGCGGCTCCCTCGTCGGCTTCGGCGCCGGCCTCCTCGCCGACCTCGCCCCGCCCGCCGACCACGCCGCGGGCCGCTACGCCCTGGTGCTGTGCGTCATCGGCTACCTCGCCGGCCTCGCCAAACCGGAGAACGGCAGACTCAAGTCGGCCACCGGACCCATGGTCGTCGTGGTCGCCGCCGCCGTCGGCACCACCCTGCTGTACGCCGGTGTCGGAGCCCTCGTCGGCGACACCGCCGCCCGCCATGTCGGCCTCCCCAGCCTGCTGTTCACGGCCGCCCTGTACGACCTGCTGCTCGCCCCGTTCGTCGTCCCCGGCATCATGGCGCTCGCCCGCCGCGCCGAGAACGACCCGCTGGCCGACACCGGCTCCGCGGCCAAGTCGGCGGACATCTCCTCCGGTTGGCTCTCCTCTGGCACCGGCCTGAAGATCGGCGGTCAGCGCGGCGGCCTGGGCACCCTGAAGACCAAGGCACGGACCCGGACGACCCGGGTGGGACGCATCAAGGGGGTCAAGCGGCTGTGAGGTCGGGCGAAGTGGCTGTGAGGGTCGACGAGTTCACTCGAACGGGTTTGCCGGGGCGGAACGCGGCTTCACAGGTCAGCCGTTCATCATTCGTACGCGCACACACGTCGGCGCACTGAGAGGGGGCGGCAACCGCAGTGACCAACATCCCCGAGACCGGACGGACCCCACGGGTCCAGATCCGACTCGTCGTCATCCAGATCCTCGTGCTGTCCCTCCTCGGCACCCTCGGCGGACGCCTGTGGTACCTCCAGATCCGCGAGGGCGACGAATACGCCAAGGAGGCGTCCGGCAACCACGTCCAGCAGGTCGTCGAACCCGCCGTACGCGGCTCGATCCTGGACGCCCGCGGAGTGCCGCTCGCCGACAACGAGACCCGGCTGGTGGTCTCCGCCTCCCGCACCGACCTGCTGAAGATGAGGGACGACGGCAAGGCCGTCCTCACCAAGCTGGCCAAGGTCCTCGGCATGACCACCGCGGAGGTCACCCAGAAGGTCCGGCTGTGCGACGCGAAGACACCCCAGCCCTGCTGGAACGGCTCGCCCTACCAGCCGATCCCCATCACCGACGAGGCCACCGCCAAGCAGGCCCTGCAGATCCGCGAGCGCGCCGAGGACTTCCCCGGCATCACCGCCGAACCCGAGGCCGTCCGCCGCTACGCGGCCCCCGGAAAGTCCAACACCGCCCAGGTCCTCGGCTACCTCTCGCCCGTCACCGACGACGAGATCACCAAGGCCCAGGACACCGACTCGCCCTACCTGCGCTCCGACCAGGTCGGCCGCTCCGGCCTGGAGCGCCAGTACGACAAGGAACTGCGCGGCAAGGCCGGCGTCACCCGCTACGAGGTCGACAACCTCGGCCGCGTCATCGGCGAGGCCGAGGCCGACGAGGCCCAACCCGGCGCCAACCTCGTCACCAGCATCGACGCCCGCGTCCAGCGCGTCGCGGAGTACGAACTGAACGACGCGATGAAGATCGCCCGCACGCAGTTCGACAAGATCACCGGCGAGAACTACAAGGCCGACTCGGGTGCCGTGGTCGTGATGGAGGCCAAGACCGGCCGGGTCGTCGCCATGGCGTCCGCACCGACCTACGACCCGAATGTCTGGGTCGGCGGCATCTCCGCCAAGGACTACAAGAAGCTCACCGGCAAGAACTCCGACTACCCGCTGCTCAACAGGGCCATACAGGGCCAGTCCGCGCCCGGTTCGACGTTCAAGGTCGTCTCCACGGCCGCCGCCGTCGAGGCCGGCTACGAGTGGGACGGCGGCTACCCCTGCACCAGTTCGTACTCGGTGGGCGGCCAGGTCTTCAAGAACTTCGAGGGCGAGAGCTTCGGCCCCATCTCCCTCGGCCGTGCCCTGGAGGTCTCCTGCGACACCGTCTTCTACGGCCTCGCCGACCGGGAGTGGAAGAAGGACGGCGGCATCAACCCCAAGAAGGGTGAGCCCAAGGACTACTTCTACAAGGCCGCCCACCAGTTCGGCCTCGGCAAGGAGACCGGCATCGACCTCCCCAACGAGGTCACCGGCCGCGTCCCCGACCGCCAGTGGAAGGAGTCGTACTGGAAGGCCAACAAGGACTCCTGGTGCAGGACCGGCAAGAAGGACGGCTCCTACGTCGAGAAGATCGCGTACGAGAACTGCCTCGAAGGCAACAAGATGCGCGAGGGCGACTCGATCAACTACTCCATCGGCCAGGGCGACACCCTCGTCACCCCGATCCAGGAGGCCAAGATCTACGGGGCGCTCGCCAACGGCGGCACCCTGTACGAGCCGACCATCGGCAAGGCGATCGTCAGCGCCGACGGCAAGACCGTCCAGGAAATCAAGCCCAAGGCCGTCGGCAAACTGCCGATCGGCCAGGCCGCCCTCAAGGGGATGGACGCAGCCCTTGAAGGAGTCGTCACCCGGGGTACGGCCGCCTGGAAGTTCGGTGGCTGGCCGCAGGACAAGATCCCGCTGCACGCCAAGACCGGTACCGCCGAGGTCTACGGCAAGCAGACCACGTCATGGCTGGCCACGTACTCCAAGGACTACACGGTCATCATGACGATCGCCCAGGCCGGTACCGGCTCCGGCGCCTCCGGTGAGGCCGTGCGCGGTATCTACAACGCCCTGTACGGCGTCTCCGACGACGGCACCATCGACAAGAAGAACGCGCTGCTCCCCACCCCCGAGAAGAGCCTGCCGAAGATCCAGACGGACGGGACCATCAAGTCCCCGAAGGTCTCCAAGGACCCGGCCAAGGACCAGCGGGTCAGCCAGCAGGGCGCGCCCGAGCCGGACGAGACGCAGCCGGGGGCGACCGTGAACACGGCGACCCCGGGCAACCGTGACACACGCAGGCGCCGCCGCAGGCGGGGAAGCCGGAGGATGCTCACATGACCGGGGCGAACAGCTTCCAGGTCTCCGGCTACGGCCCCGCGCGCGCGGGCTGGACCCGGCTGCTGGCCCGCGACTCGCTCGCCCGCCGGCTGGACTGGCCGATACTGTTCTCGGCCCTCGCCCTGTCCATGATCGGCTCGGTCCTGGTCTTCTCGGCCACCCGCAACCGCACCGAGATCAACCAGGGCGATCCGTACTACTTCCTGCTCCGCCACCTCATGAACACCGGCATCGGGTTCGCCCTGATGATCGGCGTGGTGTGGGTCGGCCACCGCACCCTGCGCACCGCCGTGCCCCTGCTCTACGGCGCCTCGGTCCTCCTGCTCCTGATGGTGCTCACCCCGCTGGGCTCCACGGTCAACGGCGCCCACTCCTGGATCGTGCTCGGCGGCGGCTTCTCGCTCCAGCCCTCCGAGTTCGTGAAGATCACGATCATCCTGGGCATGGCGATGCTGCTCTCCGCCCGGGTCGACGCGGGCGACAAGCCCTACCCCGACCACCGCACCGTGCTCCAGGCGCTCGGCCTCGCCGCCGTACCCATGCTCATCGTGATGCTCATGCCCGACCTCGGGTCGGTCATGGTCATGGTCATCATCGTGCTCGGCGTGCTGCTCGCCTCCGGCGCCTCCAACCGCTGGGTCTTCGGCCTGCTCGCCGCGGGCGCGACCGGCGCGATCGCGGTCTGGCAGCTGCACATCCTGGACGAGTACCAGATCGCCCGCTTCGCCGCCTTCGCCAACCCCAGCCTCGACCCGGCGGGCGTCGGCTACAACACCAACCAGGCCCGGATCGCCATCGGTTCGGGCGGACTGACGGGTGCGGGCCTCTTCCACGGTTCGCAGACCACGGGCCAGTTCGTGCCGGAACAGCAGACCGACTTCGTCTACACCGTCGCCGGTGAGGAACTGGGCTTCGTCGGCGCGGGCCTGATCATCGTCCTGCTCGGGGTCGTCCTGTGGCGGGCCTGCCGGATCGCCCGCGAGACGACCGAGCTGTACGGCACGATCGTCGCCGCCGGCATCGTCGCGTGGTTCGCCTTCCAGGCCTTCGAGAACATCGGTATGACCCTCGGGATCATGCCGGTCACCGGACTGCCGCTGCCGTTCGTGTCGTACGGAGGATCGTCGATGTTCGCCGTCTGGGTGGCGGTCGGACTGCTGCAGTCGATCAGGGTGCAGCGGCCGATGTCGGCGTAGAGCGGACGAGCCGGGTGACGGGCCCGGATGAGCCTGGTGATGAGCCGGGTGGCGGTGGCCCCCTGCCGTAACTGCCGCCCGGCAACTAGATTCGAATCATGGCGGACACCAAGCGGGAGATCGAGCGGAAGTACGAGTCCGACGAGAGCGGCCTGCCCGACCTGACGGGAGTCGCCGGGGTCGCGGCAGTCGTGGACAAGGGCGTGGCGCATCTGGACGCCACCTATTACGACACCGCCGACGAACGCCTCGTCGCGTCCTCGATCACCCTGCGCCGTCGCACCGGCGGATCCGACGCCGGCTGGCACCTGAAATTCCCCGTCGCTCCCGGTGTACGCGACGAGATCCAGGCCCCGCTCTCCGACACCCTCCCCGACGAGCTCGCCGCTCTGGTCCGCTCCAGGGTCCGGGAGGCCGAACTGGTGCCCGTGATCCGGCTGCGTTCGGACCGTGACGTACGCGATCTCCTCGACCCGGAGGCACGGCTGCTCGCCGAGGTCAGCGTGGACGCCGTGCACGCCGAACGGCTCAGCGGCGGCATCGGCGACGCCCAGTGGACCGAGATCGAGGTCGAACTCGCCGACGGCGGCGACCCGGCCTTCCTCGACAAGGTGGAGAAGCGGCTGCGCAAGGCGGGCGTACGGCCGTCCACGTCGTCCTCGAAACTGGCCCGCGCCCTGGCGGAGACGGCCCCCAAAAAGAAGAGCCCCGTCCCCGGGGCCCCCGTGACCGCGGGCGACCACGTCCTCGCGTACGTCCGGACCCAGCGGGACGCGATCGTCGAGCTCGACCCGGCCGTCCGCCAGGACGCCGAGGACTCCGTGCACAGCATGCGCGTCGCCACCCGCCGGATGCGCAGCACCTTCAAGTCCTACGGCAAGGTCCTCGACCGGACCGTCACCGACCCGATCGGCGACGAACTGAAGTGGCTGGCCGGTGAGCTGGGCGTGGACCGGGACCGCGAGGTGCTGACCGCCCGCCTGCAGGGCGCCCTCGACGAGGTGCCCACGGCACTGGTGTCGGGAGCCATCGCCGAGCGGCTGGCCGTGTGGGCCGGCGACCGGCCCGGCGGGGCGAGCGCGCGGCTGATCGGCGTCCTGGACTCCCACCGCTACCTCACCCTGCTCGACACCCTGGACGCGCTCATCGCCGACCCGCCGCTGCTGAAGGCGGCCGGGAAGAAGCCCGAGGCGGTGCTCGCCAAGGCCGTGAAGAAGGACTTCGGGAAGGTCACCGGGCTCGTCGAGCAGGCGCTGGAGCTGGACCCCGGCAGCGACCGGGACATCGCGATCCACGAGGCCCGCAAGAAGACCAAGCGCACCCGGTACGCGGCGGAGACGGCCCACCCCGCCCTCGGCAAACCGGCCAAGGACCTCGTCAAGTCCATGAAGGCGCTGCAGAACCTCCTGGGCGAGCACCAGGACAGCGTCATGGCCCGCCAGACCCTGCGCGAGCTGTCCGCGGTCGCCCACGCGTCGGGCGAGAGCGCCTTCACGTACGGGCTGCTCTACGGGCGCGAGGAGCAGCGGGCGACGGCCGTGGAGACCGAGCTGCCGGGCTTCTGGGACGGGATCAGGGACGGGGTGCGGGCCCTCTGACCTTCCGGGCGTTCGGGGGGTGGCCGTCGCCGCGTTAGGCTGGGTGGTCATCCCTGTCAGTTCAGTCCAGCCCACGAAGGTGTGCGAGATGCCTGCCGAAGTCGCTGCGGCCGCGGAGTCTGTGTTCCCGCAGCTCGAAGCTCTGCTCCCGCATGTGCAGAAGCCGATCCAGTACGTCGGCGGAGAGCTCAACTCCACCGTCAAGCCGTGGGAGTCCTGCGACGTCCGCTGGGCACTGATGTACCCGGACGCCTACGAGGTGGGTCTGCCCAACCAGGGCGTCATGATCCTCTACGAGGTCCTGAACGAGCAGGAGGGCGTCCTCGCCGAGCGCACGTACAGCGTGTGGCCGGACCTCGAGGCGTTGATGCGGGAGCACGACGTCCCGCAGTTCACGGTGGACAGCCACCGCCCTGTCGGCGCCTTCGACGTGTTCGGCCTGTCCTTCTCCACGGAGCTGGGCTACACGAACATGCTGACGGCGCTGGACCTGGCGGGCATCCCCCTGGAGTCCCGCGAGCGGGGGCTGGACGACCCGATCGTGCTGGCCGGCGGCCACGCGGCCTTCAACCCCGAGCCGATCGCCGACTTCATCGACGCCGCGATCATCGGCGACGGCGAGCAGGCCGTCCTCGACATGACGAAGATCATCCGCGACTGGAAGGCCGAGGGCCGGCCGGGCGGCCGCGAGGAGGTACTCCTCCGCCTCGCGAAGACGGGCTCGGTGTACATCCCGGCGTTCTACGACGTCGAGTACCTCCCCGACGGCCGTATCGCGCGCGTGGTCCCCAACAGGTCGGGCGTCCCGTGGCGCGTGTCCAAGCACACAGTCATGGACCTGGACGAGTGGCCCTACCCCAAGCAGCCCCTCGTCCCGCTGGCCGAGACCGTCCACGAGCGGATGTCGGTCGAGATCTTCCGCGGCTGCACCCGCGGCTGCCGCTTCTGCCAGGCAGGCATGATCACCCGCCCGGTCCGCGAACGCTCGATCACGGGCATCGGCGACATGGTGGAGAAGGGTCTGAAGGCGACCGGCTTCGAGGAGGTGGGTCTTCTCTCGCTCTCCTCGGCGGACCACTCGGAGATCGGCGACATCGCGAAGGGCCTGGCCGACAGGTACGAAGAGGACAAGATCGGCCTGTCCCTCCCCTCCACCCGCGTCGACGCCTTCAACGTCGACCTGGCGAACGAACTGACCCGCAACGGCCGCCGCTCCGGCCTGACCTTCGCCCCCGAGGGCGGCTCGGAGCGCATGCGCAAGGTCATCAACAAGATGGTCTCGGAGGACGACCTCATCCGCACGGTCTCCACCGCCTACGGCAACGGCTGGCGCCAGGTGAAGCTGTACTTCATGTGCGGCCTGCCGACGGAGACCGACGAGGACGTCCTGCAGATCGCCGACATGGCGACGAAGGTCATCGCCGAGGGCCGCAAGGCCTCAGGCCAGAACGACATCCGCTGCACGGTCTCGATCGGCGGCTTCGTCCCCAAGCCCCACACGCCCTTCCAGTGGGCCCCGCAGCTCTCCGCCGAGGAGACGGACGCGCGCCTGCAGAAGCTCCGCGACAAGATCCGCGGCGACAAGAAGTACGGCCGCTCGATCGGCTTCCGCTACCACGACGGCAAGCCCGGCATCGTGGAAGGCCTCCTCTCCCGGGGCGACCGACGCATCGGCGCCGTCATCCGCGCCGTCTACGAGGACGGCGGCCGCTTCGACGGCTGGCGCGAACACTTCTCCTACGACCGCTGGATGGCCTGCGCCGACAAGACGCTGCCGTCCTTCGGCGTGGACGTCGACTGGTACACGACCCGCGAGAAGACCTACGAGGAGGTCCTCCCCTGGGACCACCTGGACTCGGGGTTGGACAAGGACTGGCTCTGGGAGGACTGGCAGGACGCCCTCGACGAGACGGAGGTCGAGGACTGCCGGTGGACGCCTTGCTTCGACTGCGGGGTGTGTCCGCAGATGGACACCTCCATCCAGATCGGGCCGACCGGGAAGAAGCTGCTGCCTCTGACGGTCAAGAACGCGGGGTCGGCGCCGGCTTCGAGTGGTCACTCGCACTGAGGTGAGCGAGGCGCTCGATCGGGTGGTTGAGGCGCTGGCGGGGGCTGGTGATCACGAGGTGACGGCTGCACTGTCCGCGGTCGGCGTCTCACTGCCTCGTCCGTCGGCGCCGCCGGCGCCCCTCCGGACGCCTCTGCCGGGGCCGGGGGCTTCGTTGGACATCGTTTCTGAGGTGGAGTGGGTCTGAGATTCACAGGCGGGCCCACCCACGCGCAGGCCACCCGCGTCAAGACGGTCACCTCCTGGCACAGGAAGGCTCGCTGATGAGCGCCGCCCTGCCCGTATTCCGCTATCACCCTGATCCTGTTGTGAGCGGCTCCATCCGCGAGGGCACCGAAACCTGCGTCTGTTGCGAGCGCAGTACCGGGTGGATCTACACCGCGAGCTTCTACACGGCCCAGGACGTCGACGGGCAGTTCTGTCCCTGGTGCATCGCCGACGGCAGTGCCGCTGCACGATTTGAGGGCGAGTTCACCGACTCGTATGGGCTCGCCGGGGTCAGCGGGGAGATCCTGGAGCATGTCACCCGCCGCACTCCTGGATTCCATGCCTGGCAGGACCCGCATTGGCTCGTCCACTGTGAAGACGCGGCTGCCTTCGTCGGGGAGGTCGGACACACCGAACTCGCCGCCCACCCTGAGGCACTCGACCAGCTTCGGACCGACCTGCGGATGGGCGGGTGGCACGACGCATCGCAGCTGGAGGGTTTCCTGACTCACCTGGGGCAGGGCGCAAGCGCCATGCTCTTCCGCTGCACCGTCTGCGGCACCCACCTCGCCTACGCCGACGCCTCATAGCCAAGCCTGGCCCAGACGTGCCGTTCCCGGGGGAGCGCAACCATTTCGTCTGAGGTGGAGTGGGTGTAGAGATCTCTCCGTGAGAGTCTTGGCGGCATGAGGGATGCGTCGGTTGGGCATGACGTCCGGCGGTTTCTGGCGGAGGTCCGTGTCGGTGACGTGTGCCGTGGGCAGGTCGCTTCGGTTTCTCGGTCCGAGATGTCGGTGCTCCTGGACGACTTCACCGACCGGCCGCTAGGGACGGTGGGGTCGTTGGACGGGTCCTGGCGTCGGCGCTTCTCCGACGTTGCCGTGGTCGGGCAGAGGGTCTCCGGCGAGGTAACCGCGGTTGATCTCGACGCGAGCCGGGTGCGGCTGTCGATGGCGGCGACGGAGAACCCAGAGCTCTGGGAGTTCCTCAAGCGGCTTCGCCATGGTGAGCTCCTGTCCGGCACGGTGGCGGCGATCGAGCGGTTCGGTGTCTTCGTGGTGCTGGATGAGGGTCCCGAGCATCCGGTGTATCCCGGCGTCGGCTTCATCACGTATCCCGAGTTGTCCTGGCGTCGTTTCGAGGCGGCGTCCGATGTCGTCGAGGTCGGGCAGCGGGTGTCGTGTGAGTTCTTGCAGTTCGACACATGGAACGGGGAGGCCAGGCTGTCGCTGCGGGCGATGCAGCCGGACCCCTTCCTGGTGTTCGTCGACGGCGTCGTGGTGGGACAAAGGCTGAGCGGGCGAGTGACGAAACTGGTCCCGTTCGGTGTCTTCCTGGAGCTCGCCGACGGCATCGAGGGCATGGTGCATCTGTCCGAGCTGAACTCGATCCCTGTGGCGGCGCCGGAGGATGTCGTACAGGTCGGCGATCAGTTGACGGTTGTCGTCATCGACGTCGACCGCGAGCGACGCCGACTGTCGCTCTCTCGGCGACAGGCTTGAGCGGTTGCGGTTCGGACCGCGTCCGCAGATGGACACCTACATCCAGATCGGGCCGACCGGCAAGGCGTTGTTGCCGTTGAGGGTGAAGCACGCGGGGGCGGCTGCCAGTTGGCATGTGCACTGAGGTACAGGGGTGTTGGGCGGGGTTGAGCGGTGTGGGTTGACCCTCGACCTTGTTCAGGGGGCAGGGTGCCGGGTGTGGAGAACGACATGCGCAGCATTGGGGAGACGGCCCGTGACAGCGGCCTCGGGGTGAGCGCCCTGCGGTTCTACGACCGTGCCGGTGTGCTGGTTCCGGCCTGGGTGGATCCGGTGAGCGGATATCGCTGGTACGAGCAGGAGCAGTTGGAGGAGGCCCGGCTGCTGGCCCGGTTGCGTCGCGCCGGGATGCCGTTGGCGGACATCCGGCTGGTGCTGGCCAGTTGGTCCGGCGTGGACACCGGTCTGGTGCGGGAACTGCTCGCGTCGCACCTGCGCCGGCTTGAACAGGGGCTGTCCGACGCCCGCAGTGAGTTCTCCGCGCTCCGTGCCCTGCTCGATCACCGGGAGAACGCCATGACCTCGCTCCGTACCGCCACCGTCCGGCTGTCCATCGCCGCACCGGAGCTCGCTGCCGCGCTGGACGCGGTCCGATTCGCGGTGAGCACCGACCCCGAGCTGCCGATGCTCGGCGGGGTCCTGTTCGACGTCGAGGGCGAGAGCCTCCACGTCGTGGCCACCGACCGGTACCGCATGGCTGTCGCGCGGGCCGGTGTCGCCGGGTACGACGGGAGCCGGGTGCAGGTCATCGTGGGCACTGCGCTCGCCGATGCGATGCGGGCGCTGTTGGACAGCGGGGGGCCCGCGCGGTTCTCGGTCGAGGGTGACCGCGTGACTCTGGAGGCGGGGGACGGACAGGCGGCCGGTCAGTGCCTCGACCACGACTTCCCCGACTACCGTCGTCTCCTGCCCGCCGGCGGGCGCCGCACGGTCGTAGATGTGGCGGCCTTCCTGAAGGCCCTGGCGACCGGTCCTGTCCGTTCCGGCGAGGCCGGAGCGCATGACCTGAGTGTGCTCGGCGTGGAGGGCGGTGGCGCTGTCACCCTCCGCGCTGACGGTCACGACGACCCGAACCGCGTCGCAGTCAACCGTGCGTTCCTGCTGGACGCCCTGGACGCCGGAGCCCGGGACCGACTGATTCTGGAGATCGGCGCCCCCACGGCGCCGATCGCGATCCGTCGACCCGACGACGAAGGTACTTTCTCGATCCTGATGCCGGTCCGACTGGAGGACTGACGGTACGTCCACCGTGATCCGGTCCCCTCGGACCAACCGGACGGAGCCGGGTCGCGGTCAGTGGCCCTGGGCGGGGACTGCCCGTCGGGCGTGGTGATGTCGAGGCCGAGCCGGCCGGCCCCGGTGCGCTGACCGTGATCCGCCGGGCTCTGTTTCACTCCGGTTCATACCGGCTCGGGGCGGGGTGCGCCGACGGCCAGCCTGGTGCGGGCGAAGTCCCGGTTGGCGGTGACCCGTTCGCGATGGGCGTCGGGCAGTTTTCCGCCGTCCAGGAGTTGCTCGCAGGCCTCCAGTGATTCTCGGTACGCGCCCATCCAGTACGCCGCCACTGCCAGCTCGTCCAGGACCTGCCAGTCGTACCAGCGCTGCTCGACGAAGAGGATGTCGTCGGGCTGCGGGATCTCCGCCGCGCGCCGTGCGAACAGATAGGCGAGCGGCCAGCGTTCTCCCCGTACGCGGCACATATGGGCGAGTTCCCCGAGCGGTTCGGCCCGGGTGGGCCGGTACTCGTGGGCGTCCAGGAAGCGGGCCATGACCTCGGGCGTACGGCGCTTCAGTGTCTGGGCCAGGCGGGCGGCGTAGAGGCGGGAGCAGAACGCCTCCTCGACGAAACCGTCCATGGCCGCGCGCCGGTCGTAGGCGGCGAGGGCCTTCGCCGGTTCGCCGGCGTCACGCCAGCTCTGGGCGAGGTAGAAGGCGTAGCGGGCGTTGTCCGGTTCCTTGGCGAGGCCGTCCTTGAGGATCGCGGCGTCGCGCAGGTACTTCTTGCGTTCGCTGCCCTGCAACCGCCCGCCGCCGCCCATGATGACCATGCGTACGCCTTCGAGCGGTGCCCGGTCGAACTCGTCCGCGCACTCCAGGTGTTCGTGCAGTACGCCGACGTACCGCCAGGAGAGCCGGGTCGACACCATCGTCGGGCGCCAGTGGACCACAGGGCCGTGGTGCACCGCGATGTCGTAGCAGTCGTGGCTCAGGTCCGGCATGGTGAAGCCGGGGTCGGTCTCCATCACGTCGTCGGCGTCGATGAACAAGAGGTAGTGCGCGCTCTCTGCCGCCCGCTCGATCGCCTCCGTGCGACTCAGGTCGAAGCCGTTCCAGGGGCTCTCGTACAGCGTTCCGGGCAGGTCGGCGAGGGTCTCGCGGATGATGTCCTGAGTCCCGTCGGTCGAGCCGGTGTCGAGGATCACCCAGGTGTCGACGAGGGAGCGTACGGAATCGAGGCAGCGCCGGATCACGTGCGCCTCGTTCTTGACGATCATATTAAGGCAGACCGTTTTCATGGCTTTTCCTTTTCTCCGGCAAAAGGGGGCGACTGGTGAATTTATCGACCCCTGGAAGGCTGTTCAAGCGGGTGCCAGTGGGTCGGGATGTATAAGTGGAGAGTTCCATCCGCCGGACCGGAGATATTCTTATGGTAATCATCGCGCAGCCCTCCTCTGCTCGCGAAGAATCCCGGCCCGCCGTCCCGGCCGAGTCCGCGTGGCGCCGCTCGATGCTGTGGCTGTGGCCGTGCACAGTCACCCTCGCCCTGGGCTGCTACGGAATGACCGACTCCCTGCTGGGGCGCGACGAACTGGTCACCTGGGACATGGTGGGCCGGGATTCAGGGCGAATCGTGGCCACGCTGGGAAACGTCGACGCCGTACACGGCACGTATTACCTGCTGATGCACGGTTGGGTGGCACTGTTCGGGGATTCCGTTGTTTCACTGCGGCTGCCGTCGGTATTGGCAGTGGCGGCAGCTGCGGCCGTCGTGGCTCTGATCGGGGAACGGCTCTTCGGATATCGGGCCGGAATTCTGGCCGGGTTCCTCTTCGCGATCTCCCCGGCGGTGAGCCGCTATGGTCAGGAGGCCCGCAGCTACGCTCTGGTGATCCTCGTGGTCGCCCTCGCCACGCTCCTGCTGCTGCGGGCGCTGGACCGGCCGCGCGGCCCCTGGCGATGGACCGGCTACGCGCTCGCACTGGTCCTGACCGGACTCCTCCACCTGATCGCGCTGTCCGTCGTACTCGCCCATGCCTGCCTGCTCGCGGCTCATGCGCGGCGGGATCACTCCCTGTGGTGGAAGGCATCCCTGGCGCTGACCGCGGTCGCCGGGTGTGTCGCCCCGCTCGCCCTGCTCGGCAGGTCCCAGGCCCGACGCCAGCTGTACTGGGTGCCGTCGCCCGACGGCTGGGCACTTCTCTCCCTCGCCCAGGGTCTCTTCGCCTCCGCCCTGTGCGGCGGAGCCCTGATCGCCCTGGCCCTGCTGGCCCGCGCGCCGAGCAGGGCCTCGCTGTTGCTGTGCGGAGCGTGGGCGGTGCTGCCTCCCGTCCTCCTCTGGACCGCCTCCCACGGCGAGATCTCCTACTTCCGTAGTGTCTACGTGCTCTTCACCCTCCCGGCCTGGGCCCTCCTCGCAGGCGCGGGGCTCGCCTCGGCCGCGCGTTCCTGGAAGGTGGCCGGGGCCCTGGTCGTGGCGCTGACCGTGCTGACGCTGCCGGACCAGCGGCAGATGCGGCAGCCGTTCGAGCACGACGTCCCGGTGCCCCTCGACTACGCGGCGGCGGCAGACGTGATCAAGCGGTTCCATCGCCCGGGGGACGCCGTCGTGTACGACCGTGCCGACACCTGGAAGCTCGACGGCGGAGTGCAGTACTACCTGCCGCGCGGTCTCGGGTTGCGCGATGTCTTCCTGGCGAAAACCCCGGCCGGGATCGACGACCTGTACGCGGTCGAGTGCTCCGTCCCGGACCGGTGCCTCAAGGGCGAGCCGCGCATCTGGCTGCTGACGCAGGGGACGGGCTTTCCCTTCGGCGCCATCGCTCCCGCGCAGGCGAGTGCTCTGCAGTGGCGGTACACGGTGTCCCGGAGCAGGTCGGTGACGGGGATGACGGTGAGTCTGCTGGAACGCAGAGTTCCGCGGTAGACGCGGCAAGGGGTGTCCGGTGGTCGTGACGACCTCGCGGGACACCCCTTGCTCCCGGTGATCCGTCTTACGGGACGGTGGTCCCGTCGTTCACGAGGTTGGGCGCCGGTTGCTTGTTGACGAGGGTCCAGTCGTTGTTGGCGCAGTTCAGGGTGCGGTTACTGGTGACCACCGCGCACTGGGTCTCGTAGACCTCCCCTGTGGTGGTCATGACGTCGATCCTCACGTCCCCTTCGGCCTGCATGCCCTGGGCGTGCTGGACGATGGAGATCCCGCAGGCGTTCTGCGGGTAGTGGGGGTGCATGGTGAGGTCGGTCCACAGGAAGGGCCCGGGGGTGTTCCCCGTGAGGTCACGAATACCCGCGTAGGACCTGTTCGGGCCACTCATGACCGGCGGGGTCAGCGCGGCCCGCAGCTCGTAGTTGTTGCTGTCCTGGGTGGCGTCGATATCGGCGCACGGGCCGATGGCACCCGTCGCCCCGGTCGCGCCCGTCGGACCGGTTGCGCCCGTTGCACCGGGGGTTCCGTCCGCTCCGGTTGCGCCCGTCGCTCCGGTCGCGCCCGTCGCACCCGTCGGACCGGTTGCCCCGGTCGCACCCTTCGCGCCTGTGGCGCCCGTCGCGCCTGTGGCGCCCTTCGGGCCGGTCGCCCCGGTCGCGCCCTTGCACTTGTCCTTGTCGTTGGTGGCGGGCGATGCCGTGGTCGTCCTCGGCTTGTGGGGGTGGCAGCCGTTGCCCCCCTGCTGGGTGGCGGCCGACTTGCCGGCCTCCACAGCGGTGGCCGCCGCCGCCGTGGGCGAGACCACGCCGGTCGTCAGGACCAGAGCGAGGGAGGCCAGCATCCCGGCCTTCTGGAATCTCGACCGGGCCACTGGACCGAGCAGAGACGATGTTTGTCGAGGACTCACAGGCATGCTCCTCTTGCAGGTGGCGGGCCGGAGACGTTCCGGGCCTCAGAGCGAGAGTGAGCCCGGTGCCCCTCGGCAACGCGCCTGTCCATGGAGAACGCGCCGTCAAGTAAGTAGGACGGTCTAATGAATCATGGAGAAAGGGTGAAGGCGTGACGGCGTCGCCGGCGCCGGCAGTGCCTACGCCCCGCTTCGTGAGGTCGTCGGCCTGCGGGAACCGGGACTGAAAGCGGTCATGAGGGGGTGAGGGGGAAGACCCCGGACGCGGCCCTCCCCCTGACTCTCTACTTGCTCACGGCGAAGCGCATCAGGGCCAGTTGGTCGCCCTGCTTGATCTTGCCTGTCACATTGATGACCTCGAGCTTCCAGGTACTGCCCACGCGGACCGCCTTGGCCACGGCGCAGCCGTTGTCCGTGGTGAGCATGCTCGGCCAGATGTCGGCGACCTGCTGCGAGCTGCCGCCGGTGGCGTCGTAGACCTTGAAGCTGATGTTGCGGGCCTTCTGGAAGGAGCTGCCCTTCTTGTAGGCGGCGGCGACGAAGACGACCGACGTGATGTGCGGCGGGAGCTTCGCGAACTCGACGGTGACCGTCTCGTCGTCGCCGTCGCCGTGACCGGTCTGGTTGTCGCCGCTGTGCAGCAGGGAGCCGTTGCCGATGGGGTCGAGCGAGTCCAGGCCCGCCAGGCGTACCGGGTCGCCGTCGTGCATGGCGATGGCGATCAGGTCGAGGTCCGTGCCGCTCTTCCGGCGGAGCTTGCCGATCACCCCGCCGCTGGCGCCCGCGGTGGGGTCCCAGGAGGCCCCTATGGACAGATGGGTCACGCCGTCCAGGTCGGCGGGGCCGTCTTCCTTCGTAAGCGTAATCATGGGGACATAGTGCACGGGGTTCGGTCGAGGTCCCATAACGGGCCCGCTATGACGGCCGGGTACTTCCGGATCACCGTCCCCGACACGTGTTCGCCGGGGGCGTGTTGGGAGGCGGAACGCCCGGGCCGGGGCGCGAGCGTCACGGTCGCCGATCGCTGCAACCGCCCTCCGATGCTCCTCGGACCCGGCCGCGGGCACATCCGGTGGGTGGCAGTTCCCGGTCCCGTCATGATCGGGCGATGCCGCAGCTGACCTCGCCCGACGTCCGGTTCGTCGAGGAGGGCCGGTACCCGGCCGTGGACATGCTGCTCGCGGAGACGGAACGGCCGCGTCGGCCGGACTGGGTGCCGATGACGAACCTCTGGTACCACCAGGACGACACCTACCTCGGCAGCCTCTCGGTACGGCACCGGCTCAGCCCGTACATGCTCCGGGCCGCCCTGCCGGTCTGCCGTCAACCGGGCATCGGCCGTGCGCTGGTCACGTGCGACACCACCAACACGGCTTCTCGTAAGGTGATCGAGGCCAATGGCGGAGAATTCGAGGACCGGCGCGGCGGAAAGCTGCGGTACTGGATCCGTACGGGGAACTGAGGCGTCTACGTCGTTATGGACCTGGAGAAGCAGCCCGCGCCGCCGGCGCGCTCGCCGGAGGGGTGCCTGACCGTCGCGATCCGCATCCCCGTACGCATCGTCGTGCTCGTACTGGTCGTACCCGTACGGGTGGCGTGGGACGCGCTCGTCGTGATCGGGCGGTTCCTGCGCGACAGCGTGCTGCGGCCGCTGTGGCGCGCGCTGGTCGTCTGGCCGTGCGCGGCCCTGTGGCGGTATGTCGTCGTGCCCCTCGCCAAGGCGATCGGGTGGCTCGGCAAAGTGCTCGTCCTCGCCCCCCTGGTGTGGCTGTACCGCTATGTGCTGATGCCGGTCGGACACGGCCTCGTCTGGACCGTGCGAGGCATCGGGGCCGGGCTGGCGTGGGCCGTGCGGGGCGTCGGGGCCGGGGCGGGGTGGCTGTACGCGCGTGTGCTCACCCCGCTCGGGCACGGGATCGTGTGGCTCCTCAAGGGCACCGGCGCGGTGCTCGCCTGGATCTTCACGCCGGTCTGGCGTGCGGTCGTGTGGTGTGCCGGGGGGCTTGCGTGGCTGGTGGGGATGATGGTGCGGGGTGTCGGTGTGGCCCTGTACTGGGTCGCCCGGATCCTGCTCGTGCTGCCCGCGGTCGCCCTGTGGCGCTGGGTCCTGACGCCGGTCTGGCGCGCGGTCGTGTGGTGTGCCGGGGGGCTTGCATGGCTGGTGGGGATGATGGTGCGGGGTGTCGGTGTGGCCCTGTACTGGGTCGCCCGGATCCTGCTCGTGCTGCCCGCCGTCGCCCTGTGGCGCTGGGTCCTCGCCCCCGTCGGACGCGTGCTCGTCGTCGTCGGCCGGGAGGTCTGGGGTGCCCTCGGGCACGCCTGGCGGATCGCCGGGTACATCTCGCTCGCCGTCGGACGGTTCCTCGGGACCCTCTTCCGGTGGATCTTCGTCGAGCCGGTGCGCTGGGTGTACCTCACTGTGCTGACCCCCGTCGGGCACATGGTCCGGGACCTGGTGCTGCGTCCCGTCGCCGAGGCCGCCCGCAGCGTGGGCCGGATCAGCCGGGCCGCGATCGCCTCCGCCCGCGAGACCGTCCGGCAGACCCGGGCCGACATCCGGCGGATGCTCTTCGGTGAGACCCGTGAGCGTGAGGCGGTGGCCCGACGGGAACCGACGGGCGCCGACACACGTACTCTTGGTAGTAGTACGACCGCACTCACGAAGGACTGAGCGACACTGGGCAAGCGACAGCCCGAAGGCCCGCCGCCCGCACCGGCGGTGCAGCGCATCCGACTGCGCTACACCAAGCGCGGCCGCCTCCGGTTCACCAGCCACCGTGACTTCCAGCGCGCCTTCGAGCGAGCACTGCGCCGAGCCGAGGTGCCCATGGCGTACTCGGCGGGGTTCACGCCGCATCCGAAGGTGTCGTACGCCAATGCCGCACCCACCGGCACGGGCAGTGAGGCGGAGTACCTGGAGATCGCGCTCACCAAGGCGCGCGACCCGGAGAAGCTCCGGCTCCTCCTCGACGAGTCGCTGCCCACCGGGCTCGATGTCATCGACGCGGTCGAGGTCCGGACCTCGGGGCTCGCCGACCGGCTCACCGCTTCCGTGTGGGAGCTCAGGCTGGACGGTGTGGACCCGGCGGAGCTCGGTCGCGCGGTCGCCGCGTTCAACGCCGCCGAGGTCGTCGAGGTCCAGCGGACGACCAAGAACGGCCTTCGAACGTTCGACGCACGCCCCGCAGTCGTGCGTCTTGAAACACACAGTGAATCTGCTGATAGGCCGAGCGACCAGCCCTGTGCGATACTGCGGCTGGTTGTTCGGCACGTGACGCCTGCCGTTCGACCCGACGACGTCCTGTCCGGTCTCCGCGCCGTGGCCGACCTGGCGCCGCCGGTCCCCGCAGCGGTGACCAGGCTGGCGCAGGGGCTGCTCGATGAAGAGACCGGCACGGTGACCGACCCGCTCGCGCCCGACCGCGAGGTAGTCGAGGCCCTTTCCACGGCCGAACCGACTGCCACCGCGAAGGCGTCGGCGTAAGGAAGGTCCCGCGAAGGACGGGCGTCGTAGCGCAGCCCATGTACTCGGGAGCCATCTGGGTCGGGCAGCGCACTGACCACAAGACTTTCGCCAGGCCGTACCCAACAGGGCGTACGGAACCGGCGAGACAGGACACTAGAGAGCTCCCGTGCGGCGCCCGCGCCCCGGACGGCGGCACCGCGCATCGCGCGAGCCGCGGACGTCACCGGCATTCCCGCCGGACCAGGTGCGGCGCCCGGGAGCCTGACGGGAGAAACGCCCGCATGCTCGAACCGACCGAACCCATCGAGGGTTCCGAACAGAACACTCCCAGCGACACCCTGCCGCCGCGTCGTCGGCGCAGGGCCGCTTCCAGGCCGGCGGGACCGCCGGTCGCCGCCGTCTCGGACGGCGATGAGATCGTCGCTCCGGCCGTAGCGGCCGCCGAGGCCGAGGACCTCGTCACGGACGAGGAGGAGAAGCTCGACGAGAACGTCGAGATCACCCAGAGCGCCGAGGCGGAGGCCGCTGCGCCTGCCGGGCGTCCGCGTCGGCGGGCCACCCGCCGGTCGTCCGCTCCCGCCGGGGCGCCCGCGGCGGCCGAGGCCGCCGAGACCGTGGTGCCGGTCGCCGCAGCACCCGAGTCCGTCGATGAGGCGCCTGCCGCCGACACTGCCGTGGAGACCGCCGCGCCGGCCGCGCGTACCCGTCGCCGCGCCACACGGCGGGTGTCCACGCCCGCCGGGGCTCCTGAAGCCGCCGAGACCGAGGTGCCGGTGACCGCCGAGGCGCCCGCCGCCCCCGAGTCCGTCGATGAGGCACCCGCCGCCGAGACCGCCGCGCCCGCGCGTACCCGTCGCCGGGCCGCTCGGCGCGCTTCCGCGCCCGCGGGTGCTCCGGAGGCCGCTGAGGTTTCCGAGACCGTTGAGCCGGTGGCCGCGGAAGTGCCCGCCGAGGCCGCCGAGACGGAGGACGAGGCTCCGCGTCGTACCCGTCGGCGTGCCACGCGCCGCGTCTCCACGCCCGCCGACGCTCCCGAGGGCGAGGCCGTCGAGGCCGCGCCGTCCGAGCCGGCCGCCGAGAGCGCCGCGCCCGTCGAAGCACCGGCGGAGGTGCCCGCCGAGGACGCCGCTCCCCGTCGTGGCCGTCGCCGGGCCGTTCGTCAGGCCGCCACCGGGTTCTCCGAGCCCGCGCGGAAGGGCGGCGTCGCCGAGAACGAGGACGAGGACGAGTCGCCGCGCCGGCCTGCCCGGCCCGCGGTTGCCGTGTTCCAGGCGCCCGTCTTCACCGAGCCGCAGTTCCAGACCCCGCAGCGGGCCGCCGCCGAGGCCGCCGCGGAGGCGGAGGTCGAGGAGAGCGAGCCCGCCGAGGCCGCCGAGCCGGTCGAGGAGATCGCCGAGGAGCAGACCGGGCCGCGCCGTCGCCGTCGTCGCCGGGGCGCCGCTGACGAGCCCGAGGTGCAGGAGGCCGTCGCCGAGACGGCCGTGGAGGAAGAAGAGGAAGCGGACGACGTCGGCGAGGACTCCGTCGAGGAGGACGAGACCGAGGAGACCGGGTCGCGTCGCCGTCGCCGTCGCGGTGGGCGTCGCCGTCGCCGGGGCGAGTCCGCCGAGGCGTCCGACGACGACTCGGAGGACTCCGACGAGCCCGCCGCCGAGCAGGGCGGTCGGTCAGCCCAGGAGGACGACGGCGCCGAGCAGGACGACGAGGACGACGAGGACGCCCGTTCCGACGAGTCGGGCGGCTCCAGCTCCAGCAGCCGTCGTCGCCGTCGCCGCAGGCGTCGGGCCGGGGACTCCTCCTCCGAGGTCGAGCCCGGTGACGGCGACCCCGAGCGGACCGTCGTCAAGGTGCGCGAGCCGCGTCCCGTGCGCGAGAAGAGCACCGAGCCGTCCGACGAGGTCCAGTCCATCAAGGGCTCGACCCGTCTGGAGGCCAAGAAGCAGCGCCGCAGGGAAGGGCGCGAGCAGGGGCGCCGACGCGTTCCGATCATCACCGAGGCCGAGTTCCTGGCCCGCCGTGAGGCCGTCGAGCGGGTGATGGTCGTCCGCCAGAGCGGCGAGCGCACACAGATCGGCGTTCTCGAGGACGGCGTGCTCGTCGAGCACTACGTCAACAAGGAGCAGTCGACCTCGTACGTCGGCAACGTCTACCTGGGCAAGGTCCAGAACGTGCTGCCGTCGATGGAGGCCGCCTTCATCGACATCGGCAAGGGCCGCAACGCCGTCCTGTACGCCGGTGAGGTCAACTTCGAGGCGCTCGGCATGGCCAACGGGCCGCGCCGGATCGAGGCGGCCCTCAAGTCCGGCCAGCCCGTGCTCGTCCAGGTCACCAAGGACCCGATCGGACACAAGGGCGCGCGTCTGACCAGCCAGGTCTCCCTCCCGGGCCGCTACCTCGTGTACGTCCCCGAGGGCTCGATGACCGGCATCAGCCGCAAGCTGCCCGACACCGAGCGCGCGCGTCTGAAGACCATCCTCAAGAAGATCGTCCCCGAGGACGCGGGCGTCATCGTGCGCACCGCCGCCGAGGGCGCGAGCGAGGACGAGCTGCGCCGCGACGTCGAGCGGCTCCAGGCGCAGTGGGAGGACATCCAGCGGAAGGCGAAGAGCGGCAACGCCCCGACGCTGCTGTACGGCGAGCCGGACATGACCGTCCGGGTCGTCCGCGACATCTTCAACGAGGACTTCACCAAGGTCGTCGTCAGCGGTGACGAGGCGTGGGACACCATCCACGGATACGTCTCGCACGTCGCGCCCGACCTGGCCGAGCGGCTGTCGAAGTGGACCTCCGAGGTCGACGTCTTCGCCACGTACCGGATCGACGAGCAGCTCGCCAAGGCGCTGGACCGCAAGGTCTGGCTGCCCAGCGGCGGTTCGCTGGTGATCGACCGGACCGAGGCGATGGTCGTCGTCGACGTCAACACCGGCAAGTTCACCGGTCAGGGCGGCAACCTCGAGGAGACGGTCACCAGGAACAACCTGGAGGCGGCCGAGGAGATCGTGCGCCAGCTCAGGCTGCGCGACCTCGGCGGCATCATCGTCATCGACTTCATCGACATGGTCCTGGAGCAGAACCGGGACCTGGTGCTGCGGCGCCTGCTGGAGTGCCTGGGCCGGGACCGGACCAAGCACCAGGTCGCCGAGGTCACCTCGCTGGGCCTGGTCCAGATGACCCGTAAGCGGGTCGGCCAGGGCCTGCTGGAGTCGTTCTCGGAGACCTGCGTCCACTGCAACGGCCGCGGTGTCATCGTGCACATGGAGACGCCGACCTCCGCCGGTGGCGGCGGCAAGCGCAAGAAGCGCGGACGCGGCGGTGACGGGCACGAGCACACGCACGAGGCCGTGGCCGCCGTGGAGGAGCTGGAGGAGACCGAGGTCGAGTCCGAGGCCGAGGTCGCCGCCGAGGTGGCCGAGCCGATCGCGTACACCCCGCCCGACTTCGCGGCCGACGAGGAGCTGTACAGCAGCGTCGCCGAGGCGGAGGCCGCGGCCACGCGTGGGCGTGGCCGTCGTAGGTCGAGCCGCCGGGCGTCGTCTCCGGCCGGTGCGCCGCGGGGCGCCGGGTCGAGGAGGTCGGGCGGCTTCGAGGCGCCGGACGTCCAGGAGAGCCCGGCTTCCGAGAGCGCGGAGAGCCTGGAGGCGCCGACCGCTCAGGCCGTGCCCGTCGAGGCGGAGGCCGTGCGTCCCGTGCAGCCGGAGACGGCTGCCGAGGCACAGGCCGAGCCGGTCGCGGCGGAAGACCCGGTCGTCGAGGCCGCTCCCGCCGTCGAGGCCGCTCCCCAGGGCCGGCCGCGTCGGCGGGCCACCCGCAGGGCGTCGGCTCCGGCCGGTTCCCCGACGGGCGCCGAGGCGGCCGTGCTGACCGTCGCCGAGACCGCCCCGGTCGTGGTGGAGGCCGCCGAGGCCCAGCCCGAGGAGGCCGCGCCGGCCGTGTCCGAAGCCGTCGCCGAGAGCGCCGCCCCGGCCCGTCCGCGTCGCCGTGCCGTCCGCAAGGCCACCGCGCCCACCGCGTCCGAGGAGACGGCCGTCGTGGTCGTGCCCACGGCGGAGGCGCCGGCCGCCGCGGAGGAGCCCGCCGAGGAGGCGGCTCCGGCCAAGAAGACGGCCCGCAAGACGGCCAAGAAGGCCACGGCGAAGAAGGCCGCGACCAAGACGACGGCTGCCAAGAAGACCGTCGCGAAGAAGACCGCCGCCAAGAAGACGACCGCGAAGAAGGCGGCGTCGAAGAAGACGGTGGCGGCCGAGCAGCAGTCGCCGCGGTCCGTCTCGACCCCGGCCGACGAGGCCTGACAGACGGTCACCGAATAGATTCGGCCATCCGAAGATCGGAATCCGCCCCCGGTTCGCCGGGGGCGGATTCCGTGATTCTGTGGGTAATGCGCCCGTCGGACAGCTGTCGCCAGAGGAGCTGTCATGTGAATGCCCGGTGAATCCCGGGCCTGTCGCCAGGGCTATGATGTGAGCCGAGATTGACGCTTAATTTAGACAAATAGGGATTCCAGTGAAGGCTCTCGTGCTCTCCGGGGGAGCGGGCACCCGCCTCCGCCCGATCACCCACACCTCCGCCAAGCAGTTGGTGCCGGTCGCCAACAAGCCGGTGCTGTTCTACGGCCTCGAGGCGATCGCCGAGGCCGGGATCACCGAGGTCGGCATCGTCGTCGGCGACACCGCGGACGAGATCCGTGAGGCGGTGGGTGACGGCTCCCAGTTCGGGATCGAGGTCACCTACATCCCGCAGGACGCTCCGCTGGGCCTCGCCCACGCCGTCCTGATCGCGCAGGAGTTCCTCGGTGACGAGGACTTCGTCATGTACCTCGGCGACAACTTCATCGTCGGTGGCATCACGGGTCTGGTGGACGAGTTCCGCGCCGAGCGGCCCGAGGCGCAGATCCTGCTGACCCGGGTTCCCAACCCCACCTCCTTCGGTGTCGCCGAACTCGACGGCAGCGGCCGGGTGGTGGGCCTGGAGGAGAAGCCGAAGGAGCCCAAGAGCGACCTGGCGCTCGTCGGCGTCTACCTGTTCACCCCGGCCATACACGAGGCGGTCCGCTCCATCGAGCCGTCCTGGCGCGGCGAGCTGGAGATCACCCACGCCATCCAGTGGCTGATCGACGAGAAGCGCGACGTGCGCTCCACGACCATCTCCGGCTACTGGAAGGACACCGGCAACGTCACCGACATGCTGGAGGTCAACCGGTCCGTCCTGGAGACCGTCGATCCGGTGAACGAGGGCACGGTCGACGAGACCAGCGAGATCATCGGCCGGGTCCGCATCGAGGCCGGCGCCAGCGTCAGCGGCAGCCGTATCGTCGGGCCCGCCATCATCGGTGCCGGCACGGTCGTCAACGACGCCTACATCGGCCCGTTCACGTCCGTCTCCGAGAACTGCCGGATCGAGGACAGCGAAATCGAGTACTCCATCGTGCTGCGCGGCTCGTCCGTGACCGGCGTGCGCCGCGTGGAGGCCTCACTCATCGGACGTGACGTCGAGGTCACGCCCGCGCCCCGCAACCCCAAGGCACACCGGCTCGTGCTCGGTGATCACAGCAAGGTGCAGATCTCTTCATGACCACTCGGATTCTGGTGACCGGCGGTGCCGGCTTCATCGGCTCGCACTACGTCCGTACCGTGCTCGGCCCCGAGGGCCCCGGTGATGTCTCGATCACCGTCCTCGACAAGCTGACCTACGCGGGCAACCCGGCCAACCTCGACGAGGTGCGCGAGCACCCGGGGTTCGCCTTCGTGCAGGGCGACATCTGCGACCCCGAGCTGGTGGGCAAGCTGATGGCCGAGCACGACCAGGTGGTGCACTTCGCCGCCGAGTCGCACGTGGACCGTTCCATCGATGGGGGCGCGGAGTTCGTGCGCACCAACGTGGTCGGCACCCACACCCTGATCGACGCGGCCCACCGCGCGGGCATCAAGACCTTCGTGCACATCTCCACCGACGAGGTCTACGGCTCGATCGACGAGGGTTCCTGGCCCGAGACGCACCCGCTCGAGCCCAACTCGCCGTATTCCTCGGCGAAGGCGTCCAGCGACCTGATCGCGCTGTCGTACCACCGCACCCACGGCCTGGACGTGCGCGTGACCCGTTGCTCCAACAACTACGGGCACCACCACTTCCCCGAGAAGGTCATCCCGCTCTTCGTGACCAACCTCCTCGACGGCAAGAAGGTCCCGCTGTACGGCGACGGCGGCAACGTCCGCGACTGGCTGCACATCGACGACCACGTCCAGGGCATCGAGCTCGTGCGCACCAAGGGCCGCGCGGGCGAGGTCTACAACATCGGCGGCGGCACCGAGCTCTCCAACAAGGAGCTCACCGGGCTGCTGCTGACGGCGTGCGGCGCCGACTGGGAGACCAGCGTCGAGTACGTCGAGGACCGCAAGGGCCACGACCGCCGCTACTCCGTCGACTGCACCAAGATCCGCGAGGAGCTCGGCTACGAGCCCCGCAAGACCTTCGAGCAGGGCCTCGCGGAGACCGTGCAGTGGTACCGCGACAACCGTGCCTGGTGGGAGCCGCTGAAGGAGCGGGCCGCGCTGTGACCGACAACCGCACCTGGCTGGTCACGGGCGCGGGCGGCATGCTGGGCCAGGACGTCCTGGCCCGGCTGTCCGAGGCGGGGGAGCGGTATGTCGCCCTCGACCGCGCCGCCCTCGACCTCACCGACGCCGACGCCGTGAGCGCGGCGCTGGACGAGCACCGGCCCGCCGTGGTCGTCAACTGCGCCGCCTGGACGGCCGTCGACGACGCCGAGACCCGTGAGGACGAGGCGCTCGCCATCAACGGCGACGGACCGCGCCACCTCGCCGAGGCCTGCGCCCGCACCGGCGCCGTCCTGCTGCACGTCTCCACGGACTACGTCTTCGCCGGCGACGCGACACAGCCGTACGCCGAGGACGCCCCCACCGCGCCCCGCAGCGCCTACGGCCGCACCAAGCTGGCCGGGGAGCAGGCGGTGCTGGCGACCGAGCGCGGGTACGTCGTGCGCACCGCCTGGCTCTACGGCGCCGGCGGCCCCAACTTCGTCCGCACGATGATCAAGCTGGAAGGCGTCAAGGACACCCTCGACGTCGTCGACGACCAGCGCGGCCAGCCCACCTGGAGCGCCGATCTCGCGGGCCTGCTGGTCGAGTTGGGCCGCGGCGCCCTGGCCGGCACCGCCCCGGCCGGCGTCTATCACGGCACCAGCTCCGGCGAGACCACCTGGCACGGCTTCACCCAGGAGATCTTCCGCCTGCTCGGCACCGACCCGGACCGGGTCCGCCCCACCACCAGCGAGGCGTTCGTGCGCCCCGCGCCCCGTCCCGCCTACAGCGTCCTCGGTCACGACCGGTTCGCCCAGGCCGGCATCGAGCCGCTGCGCGACTGGCGTACGGCTCTCACCGAGGCCTTCCCGGAGATCCACCGGGTCCATCTGAAGGAGAACACGGCGTGACGGTCAAGGTCAGCGTCGTCATCGCGGTCTACAACCCCGGCAAATACGTCGAGGACTGCATCACGGGCCTGCTCCGGCAGAGCCTGACCCCGGACGAGTTCGAGGTGTTCTTCGTCAACGACGGATCCACCGACGAGACCCCGGCACGGCTGGACCAGCTCGCCGCCGAGCACCCGCACTTCCACGTCATCCACCAGGAGTCCTCCGGCTGGTCGGGCCGCCCCCGCAACACCGGCCTCGCGGCCGCGCAGGGCGAGTACGTCATGTTCGCCGACCATGACGACTGGCTCGGCGACGAGGCCCTCGAGCGGATGTACGAGTACGGCAAGGCCAACGAGGCCGACGTCGTCGTGGGCAAGATGGCCGGTATCGGACGCCCCGTCCCGCAGGAGCTGTTCCGGGTCAACCGGCCGCGGGCCAGCGTGTCCAACGCGCCGCTGATCGACAGCCTCACCCCGCACAAGATGTTCCGCCGGGACTTCCTGAACGAGCACGAGATCCGCTTCAAGGAGGGTCGCCGCCGGCTCGAGGACCACGTCTTCGTCGTGGAGACCTATCTGCGGGCGAAGAACGTCTCCGTCCTCAGCGACTACCTGTGCTACTACCACATCACCCGTGACGACGGCTCCAACGCCGGTTTCCAGCGCTTCGACCCGGTCGGCTATTTCGGCAACCTGCGCGAGGCCCTCGACGTCGTCGAGTCGCTGACCGAGCCCGGCGCGCTGCGCGACAAGCTGTTCAGCCGCTGGCTGCGCAACGAGATGGTCGAGCGGCTGCGCGGCCAGCGGCTGCTCAAGCTCCCGGAGGACTACGCCGAGGAGCTGTACACCGAGATCCGCAAGGTGGTCACCGAGCGCTTCGGACCGGGTGTCGTGGCCCGTCTGGGCCTCACCCAGAAGGTCGTCGCGGGGCTGATCTTCGCCGACCGCTACGACGAGATCCACGACCTCGCCCAGTGGGAGGCCGGAATCAAGCCCACCGGCGAACTCACCTCGCTGGAGTGGCAGGACGGCACCCTGCACGTCGGTTTCGACGCCGAACTCCAGATCGACGACGAGCCGATGACCTTCCGCCGGGACGGCGAGCGCGAACTGCTCGCGCTGCCGCTGTCCGGGGCGGCGCTCGGCGATCTGGCCCGCCAGGGCATCAAGCTGGACGCCCCGCTCGACAAGAGCGACGTCGACCTGGTGGTCCGGCACCGCGAGGACGCCCGGCAGTTCTACCTGCCCGTCAAGAGCGAGCTGCACGAGGTGCCCGCCGGGGACGGTGTCTTCCGCCAGCGGATCTCCGCCCGCGCCGAGCTCGACCCCGAGACCGCGGCCTCCGGCGTCCCGCTCGACAAGGGCATCTGGGACCTGCACCTCAGGGTCAAGTCCTGCGGCTGGAGCAAGGAGACCCGGCTCGGCGCGGTGCGCGGCGAGGACGTCGAGGCCGGCCGCCTGGCCGCCCTCACCGGCGAGCCCAAGAGGCTCGTCCTGCCGTACTGGACCGACGGTCCCGGCAACCTCTCGCTCGACGTCGACCAGCACACGAACAAGCTGGAGGGCGAGGCGGTCGCCGTCATGCCGCCCGCCGAGGCCGCGGTCGAGGGGACCGTCGTACGGCTGCCGCTGCCGCTGCACATCGCCGCGACCGGCGGGGACTCCGTCCAGCTGCGCTTCGAGCGCAAGAACGTCGGCAAGTACCCGGCCGACGCCGTCCTGGACGGCCGTATCGCGACCGCCACGCTGCCGCTGGAACAGCTCACCGGCCTGCGCTGGGCGGTCCGTATCGGTGTGCCGTCCGCGGCCCGCGGAGAGCGCAAGTGGACCCGGCTCCCGGTCGACGTGGTGGTCGCCCCCGACGGCACCGCCAAGGTGATCGACCGGCACACCGCGTCCGACGCCAAGAAGGCCGCCGCCGCTCCCCAGAAGAAGACGGCCGCGCCGCGCCCGCTGTGGCGCCGGGCCGCCGGGTGGCTCAAGCGCGCCCTGACCAACCAGAAGAAGGGCTGAGAACCCAGCGATGCGACCCCTTTCGATCTCCGGTGCCTGGGTGTTCGAGCCGAAGGTCTTCCCCGACGGCCGCGGCAGCTTCCACGAGTGGTTCAAGGCCCCGGCCTTCGCCGAGGCGGCGGGCCACCCGCTCGACCTGGCCCAGGCCAACATGTCCGTCTCCAGCCGGGGCACGCTGCGCGGCGTCCACTTCGCCGACGTACCGCCCGGGCAGGCCAAGTACGTCAAGTGCGTGCGCGGCGCGGTCCTCGACGTGATCGTGGACATCCGGACCGGTTCGCCGACCTTCGGCCAGTGGGAGATCGTCCGCCTGGACGACCAGGACCACCACGCGGTCTACCTCTCCGAGGGACTCGGCCACGCCTTCATGGCGCTGACCGACGACGCCACCGTGGTCTACCTCTGCTCGGAGGGATACGCGCCCGAGCGCGAGCACGGCATCCACCCGCTCGACCCGGAGCTCGGCATCGAGTGGCCCGAGGGGATCACCCCGCTGCTGTCCCCCAAGGACGAGCAGGCGCCCACCCTGGCCGAGGCCCGCGAGCAGGGCCTGCTGCCCTCCTACGAGGCGTGCGTGGCCTACCGGGAGAGCCTCGGCTCCCTCGGTTCCTGACCCGTACGTTTGAAGCGAGGCGGGGCCGGTTTGACCCGTTCGGCCGTGGCCCCGTAACCTTGACCGTCGGCGTGTCCACAGTTATTGGACGCGCCTCATCCCCGTAAACCTCTTCCTCTCGGGCTTTTCCGGCCGGGAGAGGCCGCTTGTTCTGCCGGGCGGCTGGACTGCGGGGGTGCCGTCCCCGAGCGAGAGAGTGAGATCCGCGTGTACGCCATCGTGCGCAGCGGTGGTCGCCAGCACAAGGTTGCTGTCGGCGACATCGTTGAGGTTGACAAGATTTCCACTGCCAAGGTTGGCGACACGGTCGAGCTCTCGACCCTGCTCGTTGTCGACGGCGAGGCTGTGACCAGCGACCCGTGGGTGCTGGCCGGTATCAAGGTCCAGGCCGAGGTCGTGGACCACCACAAGGGCGTCAAGATCGACATCCTTCGCTACAAGAACAAGACCGGCTACCGCCGTCGTCAGGGCCACCGCCAGCAGTACACGGCGATCAAGGTCACTGAGATCCCCGCGGCTGCGAAGTAAGGGACTGAGGAGAGATGGCACACAAGAAGGGCGCATCGTCCACCCGTAACGGTCGTGACTCCAACGCCCAGCGCCTCGGCGTGAAGCGCTTCGGTGGTCAGGTCGTGAACGCGGGCGAGATCCTGGTCCGCCAGCGCGGCACCCACTTCCACCCCGGCAGTGGCGTCGGCCGTGGCGGCGACGACACGCTGTTCGCCCTCGCGGCGGGTTCGGTGCAGTTCGGCACCCACCGTGGCCGCAAGGTCGTGAACATCGTTCCGGTCGCCTGATCGGAAACTTTCGCGAGGCGGACCTCACTTCCCTCCCGGGAAGCGGGTCCGCCTTTCGCGTGTTGATCGAAGAACAGACTCGTAAGTAACTGGAGGCACATCCCATGACCACCTTCGTGGACCGCGTCGAACTGCATGTCGCCGCGGGTAACGGAGGCCACGGCTGTGCCTCCGTCCACCGGGAGAAGTTCAAGCCGCTCGGTGGACCCGACGGCGGTAACGGCGGCCGGGGCGGGGACGTCATCCTCACCGTCGACCAGTCCGTCACCACGCTGCTCGACTACCACCACTCCCCGCACCGCAAGGCCACCAGCGGCAAGCCCGGTGAGGGCGGCAACCGGTCCGGCAAGGACGGCCAGGACCTGGTCCTGCCCGTACCCGACGGCACCGTGATCATGGACAAGGCGGGCAACGTCCTCGCCGACCTGGTCGGACAGGGCACCACGTACATCGCGGCCCAGGGCGGCCGCGGCGGCCTCGGCAACGCGGCGCTGGCCTCCGCCCGCCGCAAGGCGCCCGGGTTCGCGCTGCTCGGCGTGCCGGGAGACCTCCAGGACATCGTCCTGGAGCTCAAGACCGTCGCCGACGTGGCCCTGGTCGGCTTCCCGAGCGCGGGCAAGTCCTCGCTGATCTCGGTTCTGAGCGCGGCCAAGCCGAAGATCGCCGACTACCCCTTCACGACCCTCGTGCCGAACCTGGGCGTGGTGACGGCCGGCGAGACCGTCTACACCATCGCCGACGTGCCGGGTCTCATCCCGGGCGCCAGCCAGGGCAAGGGCCTCGGCCTTGAGTTCCTGCGGCACGTCGAGCGCTGCAGCGTCCTCGTGCACGTCCTGGACACCGCCACGCTGGAGTCCGACCGCGACCCGCTCTCCGACCTCGACATGATCGAGGCGGAGCTCAGGGAGTACGGCGGCCTCGACAACCGTCCCCGTGTCGTCGTCCTGAACAAGACCGACGTACCGGACGGCAAGGACCTCGCCGAGATGGTGCGGCCGGATCTGGAGTCGCGGGGGTACCGGGTCTTCGAGGTGTCCGCCGTCGCGCACATCGGCCTGAAGGAGCTGTCCTTCGCGCTGGCCGACATGGTCGCGAAGTCGCGGGCCGCGAAGCCGACGGAGGAGGCGACCCGGATCGTCATCCGGCCCAAGGCCGTGGACGACGCGGGCTTCACCGTCACGCGCGAGGAGGACGGGCTGTTCAGGGTGCGCGGCGAGAAGCCGGAGCGCTGGGTGCGGCAGACCGACTTCAGCAACGACGAAGCCGTCGGCTACCTCGCCGACCGCCTCAACCGCCTCGGTGTGGAAGAGAAGTTGATGAAGGCGGGTGCCCGTTCGGGTGACGGCGTCGCCATCGGCCCCGAGGACAACGCGGTCGTCTTCGACTGGGAGCCGACCGTCATGGCAGGCGCAGAGATGCTCGGCCGGCGTGGCGAGGACCACCGCTTGGACGAGCCCCGTCCGGCCACCCAGCGCCGCCGGGACAAGCAGGCCGAACGGGACGAGGCCGCGCAGGAGTTCGAGGACTTCGAGCCCTTCTAGGTCTGTTCCTGGCGAAGAGGATGGCGCACGGGGCTCGCCGCCGAGGGGCGGCGGGGCCGTAGCGCTGTCCGCCCCCTGTTGTACGGCTCGGTGAGCGCGCCGAGGGTCGCGGCCGGGCAGGTGGTCGGCCGGAACAGCGCGGTTCCGAGGCGGTGACCGGTTCGGCAGTGCGCCGGCCTTGAGGGGACGGGTGCACGGGCGGGGCCGCTGAGCACGACGGCTCGGGTCTCCCGCAGGTCGCCACGCGGCCCATGACCGGCCGGGCGCCGAGGACACCTCGCGACGGCGGACATCGGCGGCGGGTGCACGGCGACCGATCCGCTGACCGTTGCCGACCAGCGTGACCTGGCCGCGGCCCGCGGCCCCTCACCCGCAGCGGCTCCGCGATCGGGCCGTCGGCTACGGGCACGACTCGTGCTGGAAGCATGCCGGTGGGCACCTGGGCGGGCTCACACGCTGACCCCGGTCCACGACATCGCCGCGGGCCGGACCGGGCCGAACCGCGGACCGCCCGGACCGAGGGCGTCGCGTCCGGCAGGGCCCTCCATGTGGGTGATGTGAACGGCGACGGACCCCGGTGGCCCGCCGATTCCGGCCACCGTCGTGGTGCCCGACGGCACGCCGACCTTCGGCCACTCAGGTCCTCGGCATCACGGCCGTGAAAGCCCCTCTGGGCTTGGGGTTCGTCAACCGGAAACCAAAAGATCGTCAGTCGGCGGTGTCCTGAAGGCCGTTGCGCCGGGATCACGTTCATCATGTGGTTCCCGAGTCGCAACGGCTCTTCTGTTGTCTACCTATTTGTCATGCACGCGAACACCCTGGTTCAACGCACGGATCACCCCGAAGCGTGAGCTTCCAGGGGGTCCAACAGGTAAGCGACGCAAGGGAGTTCGCCCATGTACGGAGCAGCATCACCCGGCCGACGCCGCTTTCTGACCGCCGGCGCCGCCGTGCTCGGCGCCGCCGCCTCCGCCCAGCTGTGGCTGCCGGGCACCGCGCGGGCAGCGGACACCCCGCTGCCCGACGGTGTGTTCAGCCTTGGCGTGTCCTCCGGCGACCCGCTGCCGGACGGCATCGTGCTGTGGACGAGGCTCGCCCCCGACCCGCTCAACGGCGGCGGCATGCCCGACCGGGCCGTACCGGTCGACTGGCAGCTGGCCGAGGACGAGCGCTTCAGCAAGATCGTCAGCCGGGGCACCGTCCAGGCCCTGCCCGCATACGGACACAGCGTTCACGTAGACGTACGGGGGCTGCGCGCGGGCCGCAGGTACTGGTACCGCTTCCGTGCCGACGGCCAGATCTCCCGTACCGGCCGCACCCGCACCGCCCCCGCCGCGTACACCTCCCAGGGCACCCTGCGCGTCGCCCTCGCCTCCTGCCAGAACTGGCAGAACGGCTACTTCACGCCGTACGCCGACATGCTGGACCAGGACCCCGACGTCGTGCTGTTCGTCGGCGACTACATCTACGAGTCGGCGCCGTCGTCGGCGGGCCCGCGTCGCCACGAGGGCACGGGGGAGCCGTACAGCCTCGTCCAGTACCGCAACCGGTACGCCCAGTACCGCACCGACCCGGACCTCGCCGAGATCCACGCGAACGCGCCCTGGGTGGTCACCTTCGACGACCACGAGGTCGACAACGACTGGGCCGGCGAGATCCCCCAGGACCCCGACAAGCAGCCGCACGACGCGTTCGTGGCCCGGATCACCGCGGCCTTCCAGGCGTACTACGAGCACATGCCGGTCCGCGCCACCGCCGTACCCAACGGCCCGCACATCCAGATGTACCGGCGCCTGGACTTCGGCCGGCTGGTCCAGCTGAACGTGCTCGACACCCGGCAGTTCCGCAGCGACCAGGTGACCAACCAGGCGGCCGCCCAGGACCCCGCGCTCACCATGCTCGGTGCCGAGCAGAAGCAGTGGCTGCTGGACGGGCTGCGGGACTCCCCGGCCCGCTGGAACCTCATCGCCTCGCAGATCATGATGGCCGAGACCGACATCCTGCCCGGCGACGGCAAGCTCTGGTACTACGACGCCTGGGACGGCTACCAGGTCGAACGCAACGCCCTCCTGCAGGACTTCAGGAGCGTGCGCAACCCGGTCGTGCTCTCCGGCGACCGCCACCTCACGATGATCAGCGACCTCAAGGAGGACTACGCCGACCCGTCCTCCCGGGTGGTGGGCGCCGAGTTCGTCGGGACGTCCATCTCCAGCAACGGCGACCAGGACCAGGCCGCCTTCCACGCCCAGTGGGACCCGCTGAAGGCCGACAACCCGCACTGGAAGTTCATCGACGCCCACCGTGGCTACCACCTCTTCGACATCAACCGGTACGGCATCGACGCGCGGGTCAGAGCCGTGGACACGGTGGTCGCCCCCCAGTCCGCGGCGAGCACGATCGCGCGGTTGCGGGTGGACGAGGGCACGCCCGGAGTCCGTCTGGTGTGAGTGCGTCGCCTGAGAGGGGCGTGGTCCTCATCACGGTCCCAGCCTCCTCTCAGGCAACACTCAGGCACTTCTCTTACCGTCCTCTGACTATGGAGACGGACTGTACGAGAGACGACCTTCCGGTGAACGGCGTGACCGCTCCGCTGCCCGCAGGCACGCGCTTGCTGCACATCGGCCCCCACAAGACCGGCACGACCGCCATCCAGAGCGCGCTCTTCGCAGCCAGGGACCTGCTGCCCGAGCACGGTGTCGTGTTCCCGGCGCACAGCAGACACCCCATGGAGGCCGCTCTGGCCGCGTGCGCGAGGCCCGCGATGATGGGCGACACCACGCCCACCGACAAGCACTGGACGCGGCTGCTGGAACAGGTCGAGGCCACCGGGAAGCGCACCTCCGTCATCAGCAGCGAGTTCTTCGCCGACGCCGAGGACGACGCCACGATCGCCCGGATCGTCGAGCAGCTCGGCGGGGATCGCGTACACATCCTGGTCACGCTGCGGCCGCTGGTGCGGATCATGCCCTCGCAGTGGCAGCAGTACGTGCAGAACGGCCTGCGCATGGGCTACGAGGACTGGCTCACCCACATGCTGAGGAAGGCGCCGTACGAGCAGCCCAACCCCAGCTTCTGGCGCCGTCACCGGCACGACCGGCTCGTCGAGCGCTGGGTCCGGGCGGTAGGTCCCGGGCGGGTCACCGTCGTCGTGGTCGACGACTGCGACCGGGGCGGACTGCTGCGCACTTTCGAACGGCTCCTCGGGCTGCCCGAAAATCTCATTCAGCCCGTCCCGGACACCGCGAATCGTTCTCTTACCCTTGCCGAGACCGAAATGCTGCGGAATCTTAACAAGGAATTCCGCGGCAATGGACTGCCCGACGAGTTGTATTCCAAGCTCGTCCGCAACGGCGCGGTCATGCATATGAAGAACGCGTGCAGCCCCTCGCCCGAGGACGTGAAGATCCTCACTCCCGAGTGGGCCGTGGAAGCCGCCGCCGGAATCGGCGCCGAGATGGCGGGGCGGATCCGTGACACGGGGGTGCGGGTCATCGGTGACCCCGGGCTCCTGTCCGCCGTACCGAAGGCGCCCGCGCTCGACGGGATCCCCGCCCCGCGGATCTCGCCCGAGGTGGCGGCCCAGGCGCTGTACGGGGCGCTCGCCGCGGCGGCCGAGGCGCCGGTGCGCCACACCTCGCCCGCCAAGGCGCGCACGGTGCACCAGACGTCGTCGAAGGAACTGATGCGGGTACTCGGTCACCGGTGTCTGAAGAAGCTGCGCCGGCGCTGAACTCATACATCCTCGCCGTTACCGGCAGTGCGAGATGAATGACAGGTAGCGTGCACATATGCAGCGAACGGCGGTCACCTTGCACTGCGGTAACCGCAAGTGGGACCATTTCCCCGTTCCCTGTCGCCCCGAGGTAGGTCTTCTGTGTCCCAGCACATCGCCAAGCCCCGTACCACCGCAGTGATCCTGGCCGGTGGTACCGGTCAGCGCGTGGGTCTCTCGATCCCCAAGCAGCTGCTGAAGATCGCCGGCAAGGCAGTCATCGAGCACACCCTGACCACCTTTGAGAACGCCGACTCGATCGACGACATCATCGTGCTGATGGCGCCGGGCTACGTTCCGGACATAGAGAAGATCGTGGCCAAGGCCGGCTTCCGGAAGGTCAAGAAGATCATCGAGGGTGGCGCCACCCGGAACGAGACCACCGAGCGTGCCATCACGGCCCTCGGCGAGGGCCTCGCCGAGGGCGAGGACCGCAACGTCCTGTTCCACGACGCCGTACGCCCGCTGCTCTCGCGGCGCGTCATCGACGACTGCGTGGTCGCCCTGGAGCGCTTCCAGGCCGTCGACGTCGCCATCCCGTCCGCGGACACCATCATCGTCACGCGCACCCACGGCGGGGACGGCGAGTTCATCACCGAGATCCCGGACCGCTCCCGGCTGCGCCGCGGGCAGACCCCGCAGGCCTTCAAGCTGTCCACCATCAAGCGCGCCTACGAGGTCGCCGCCGGTGACCCCAACTTCCAGGCCACGGACGACTGCTCGGTCGTGCTCAAGTACCTGCCGGACGTGCCGATCCACGTCGTCGCGGGCGACGAGTACAACATGAAGGTCACCCAGCCCGTCGACGTCTTCATCGCCGACAAGCTGTTCCAGCTCGCCTCCACGGCGGCACCGGAGCAGGTCGACGAGGCGGCCTACCGCGAGCTGCTGACCGGCAAGACCGTCGTCGTCTTCGGCGGCTCGTACGGCATCGGCAAGGACATCGCGGAACTCGCCGAGTCCTTCGGCTCGAAGGTGTACGCCCTCGGCCGCTCCACCACCGGCACCCACGTGGAGAACCCGGAGGAGGTCGACGACGCGCTGTCCAAGGCGTACGGCGAGACCGGGCGCATCGACTACGTCGTCAACACCGCCGGTGTGCTGCGTATCGGCAAGCTCGCCGAGACCGACAACGCCACCATCGAGGAGGCGCTGAAGGTCAACTACCTCGCCCCGGTGCAGATCGCCCGCTCCTCGTACAAGTACCTCGCGGAGACCAAGGGCCAGCTGCTGCTGTACACCTCCAGCAGCTACACCCGCGGCCGCGCCGAGTACAGCCTGTACTCCTCGACCAAGGCGGCGATGGTCAACCTGACGCAGGCCCTGTCCGACGAATGGGCGGGTGACGGCATCCGGGTGAACTGCATCAACCCCGAGCGCACCGCCACTCCCATGCGCACCAAGGCCTTCGGGCAGGAGCCCACGGGCAGCCTGCTGTCCTCCGAGGCGGTGGCCCGCACCTCGCTCGACGTGCTGCTCTCCGAGCTGACCGGCCACGTCATCGACGTCCGCCAGCAGGACCCGACGGCCTCCGCCGGCCAGGCCTCCGGATTCGAGCAGGCGCTGGCCAGTGTCCTGGACCGCCAGGACGGCGTGGCATAATCGGGCACAAATAGTCTTCCGCAAATTCAGGCCTCTGTGGCTGCCCGTTCCTGGTGCATTCACAGGGGCCTGAAGCCTTAAGCATCACTAATTCGTAAACAACCGGCATCCCTCCCAGAGCAGGTTTTCAGTGATAAGCACCGCTATTCGCGTCGCCCGGGTGGGCAGCGCGGCCGAGCTTGCTGCGGCGGTCCTCATGATGGCGGGCTTCCCCGCCATAATGGTGGCCGCGCTCGTCCCGAGCGTTCCCGCCTTCGCGGCCGCGACCGCCGTGACCTACCTCGCGGACCACTATCTGCACCGCCAGGGCAGCTATCTGGTCAACCGCCTCAGCAAGGTGCGCGCGGGCCTGTCGATCCGCTTCCTGATCAGACAGCTCCTGCTGATCCTGCTGCTGGCCCGCATGAGCCTCTCGGACGGTCTGATCTTCTACGGGGCGACCGCCTGCTTCATCGCGTTCTACGGCCTCCAGGCCCCGCACGGCGCGCTGGTCACCCTGATCCGCAACCGCCGCCGCCTGCCGGTGGCCACCCGCAACGTCGACCTGGCCTCCCGTGTCCGCATCCCGGACGCTCCGCCGATGGGGCTGCTCAACCGCTCCGCCGAGAAGATGCTCCACCTCGACCTCGCGGCCGTGGTCGGCATACTCGTCGCGGCCCAGCTGGACTCGCCGACGCCTGCCTTCCTCGGCATCGGCGCGACGATCGCGCTCGGCTCCCTGTACGTCCTGGCGCTGATGCCGTACGTGCGCGGCAAGAAGGTCCCGCCGAACGCCGACAAGATCCTCGCCAAGGTCGACGACTGGCTGCGCGACTACAAGCCGGAGACCGTGCTCTACTTCTCCGGCTCCAAGGACTCCGTCTACCAGGTCAACATGTGGCTGGAGACCATGGAGCAGCTGGACTCCAGGCCGCTGATCATCCTGCGTGAGCGCGTCATCCTGCAGAACCTCGCGCCCACCACGGTCCCCGTCATCTGCGTGCCCGGAGGGGTGCACCTGATGAACATGGACCTGTCCACGGTCAGGGTCGCGCTGTACGCGGCGAACGTCGGCAAGAACATCCACCTGCTGCGTGTCCCCACCATGAAGCACGTCTTCATCGGCCACGGCGACAGCGACAAGCTGGCGAGCGTCAACCCGTTCAGCAAGGCCTACGACGAGGTCTGGGTGGCCGGCCGGGCGGGCCGCGACCGCTACGCCATCGCCGACGTCGGCGTCCGCGACGAGGACATCGTCGAGGTCGGCCGCCCGCAACTGGCGCCGATCCAGGTCCGGGCAGGGGTGCCCGAGGGCCACATGCCCACGGTCCTGTACGCGCCCACCTGGGAGGGCTGGGACGGCGACCCGGGCAACACCTCGCTCATGCTGGCCGGCGAGAGCATCGTGCGGAAGCTGCTGAAGGCCGACCCGCCGGTGCGGGTCCTCTACAAGCCGCACCCCTTCACCGGCACGGTCCTCGCCAAGGCCGGCGCCGCGCACCAGAAGATCACCGCGCTGATCGAGAAGGCGGCGGCCGAGCGTGCCGCCGACGCCCGCTTCCAGGCCGACACGGCCATCCGGACCGCGGCCAAGGCCGACCTCGCCCGCATCGAGGCCCGGCTCGCCGTCCTGGCCGGCGGCGGCGGCGAGAAGGGCGACGAGGCGGAGGCCAGCCGTGACGGCGTGGTCGACGTGGCCAAGTACGAGGAGATCGGCCGCCTGCGCGGCGAGTGGAACGACGCGTACTGGCGTTCCTTCCCGGTGTGGGAGCACCGCGTGATCTCCGGCTCCGAGCCGCGTCTGTACGACTGCTTCAACGTCTCCGACGCGATGGTCTCCGACATCTCCAGCGTGGTCTCCGACTTCATCGCGAGCGGCAAGCCGTACGCGGTCACGGACTCCGCCGAACTGGGCGTGGAGGAGTTCAAGCGGCAGAACACCGCCGTGCGGGCCGCCACGATCCTGTCCAACAGCGCGGCCGAACTGGGCGGGCTCCTGGACGCGGTCCGCGCCCCGGAGGCCGACCCGCTGGCCGAGGACCGCGTGGAACTCAAGCAGTACCTGCTCGGGCCGGACGAGCCGACCTCCATCGAGCAGTTCAACACCGCGGTGGCGAACCTGACGATCAAGGCCGAGGCGCGCAACGTCGGCCAGGAGGCACGGGCGGCTGCGGGAGCGGCGGAGACCGTGGTCTGACCATCACTTCGCAAAGAAAAGGCCCGGTTTTCGGCGGTGACTCCCGAAAACCGGGCCCTTTTGCGTATATCCCGGTGTCGGAAGCAACCACCGTGACTGGGGGAATCATGTCCCTTGCGCAGCCTGACGTGACCGTGGTCGTCGGGGCCTACGAAGCGATGCCCTACCTGGTCGACTGCCTGGCCTCCGTCGAGGCACAGACCCTCGGCCACCCACGCATCGAGGTCATCGCCGTCGACGACGGCTCGACGGACGGCACCGGGGAGTACCTGGAGGAGTTCGCGGCGCGGTCACCCCTGGACGTCATGGTGGTCCGGCAGGACAACTCCGGAGGCCCCAGCGGCCCGCGCAACGTCGGCCTGGGCAAGGCCACCGGGCGCTACGTCTTCTTTCTCGACGCCGACGACCGGCTCGGCCCCGAGGCCCTGGAGCGGATGGTCGCGATGGCCGACCGCAACGGTACGGACGTCGTCCTCGGCCGTGTCGAGGGCGTCAACCGCAAACCGCCGACGTCGATGTGGGGCAGCACACTGGAGCGGACCGACGTCTTCTCCTCCAACATCAAGTTCACGCTGAGCGCGCAGAAGCTGTTCCGCCGCGCCTTCCTCGAACGGCACAGCATGCGCTTCGACGAGTCCCTGTGGACCGGGGAGGACGCCCTGTTCACCATGGAGGCCTATCTGCGGGCCGACGGCGTCTCCGTGATCGCCGACCACACCTGCTACTACCTGGTGGGCCGTGAGGACGGCAAGCACGTCACGAAGACCGGCAGCCACACGCTGCGCTTCGACTCCGCCCGGGCCCTGATGAACCTGATCGCCGAGATGGTCCCCGCGGGCGCGAGACGCGACGCGCTGATGGTCCGCCCCTTCCTCGTCACCCTGCTCCCGCAGTTCGGCCCGAAGTTCCTGAAGGACAGCGAGGCGGTCCGCGAGGAGAAGCTGGCGCTGGCCAAGCCTTTGGTCGACGCCTACTGGACGGGCGAGGTGGCCCACCGTCTCCGGGTCCACGAGCGCCTGCGGCTGCAGTTGGTGGCGTCGGGGCGGCCGGATCTCCTGGTGGAGGTCCTGGAGTTCATGAGGGCGAAGAAGACGCCGGAGACGGTGCTGGAGAAGGGGGGACGACGGGTGTATTTCGCGTACCCCTTCTTCCGCGACCGGTCGACGGGCCTGGCCGACTCGCTCTATCTGGCCGAGCCGCGGGAGGCCCGCGAGGTGCCGGGCTACCGGGAGGTGGGGGTCGACCAGTTGCTGCGCCGGGCGGTCCGCAAAGCGCGGAGGGCACTCACCCCGGCAGCGTGAGCGTCCCGGAGACCGACACGGTCTCCTCGTCCCGCCGCTGCCCGGGAAGCCGCCGCTTCCGTGCCACCGCGCACAACGCCCGTACGGCCATGTCGAACCGTTCCTGCGAGGACGGTTCGTCTGGTCCCAGCAACCGCCGCTTCAACTCGGCCCGCGCCCCGACGAGTTCGTCCCGCTCGGGATGGCGCACCGCCTCCAGCAGCGCGGGCACCCCCAGCGCGTCCGGCGTCAGCACGGTCGCCGCCCCCGCGGTGGGGAACGCCGTACGGAACGCCGATTCGGTGAGTCCGCTGGTGTTCGCGACCGCGTACGGCTTCCCGCTCGCCAGGAAGTCGCTGACCACGCTGGACACATCGCTGATCAGGAGGTCCGCCCGGTTGAAGCAGGCGTACAGCGTCGGCCGGGCGCCGGTCACGATCTGGTGCTCCCACTCGGGCAGCGAGGCCCAGTACGCCCGTTCCCAGGCCGCAGTGGCCCCGGTCACCGCGGCCGCCCGGCCGGGTTCCGGCGTCGACTGGAGCAGCATCCGCTCGACCGAGTCCGCGCCGGACCGGAAGGACGCGGCGGTGAGCCGGTCCAACTCGTGTGTCCTTCGCGAGAGTTCACCGTCGTCGGCGGGCCGTTCACCCGACCGCTCCCGGTTCGCCGCCCGCACCAGCTCACGGATCCGCAGGTCGGCCGCGCCCGCGCGCGGTTCCACCGACCCGGTCAGCGGATGCGGCTTGTACAGCAGCCGGACCCCGGGATCCGCCAGCAGGGCCCGCACAATGTTCTCCCCGGCCTCGACGACCGAGGTGTTGCCGGGGTTGCCGTCCCAGCCCTCCCAGGTCGGCGCGTACAGCACGGTCGTGCGGGCGCCCGTCGGCGGCCCCGAACGCGGCCGTACGGCGTCCAGCTGCGGGCGGCCGATCTCCACCACGTCCTTGTCCTCGACGCCCACCTCGGCCGCCGCGTACCGCTCGCGCGCCGCGGGACCGGCCACCCACACCTCGTCGTAGGCCTTCGCGTACGGGTTGCAGGAGGACAGCTTGTCGCTCTCGCCGTGGTTGACGAAGGTGTGCTTGATCGTCGGGATGCGCAGGACCTGCGAGGTCTTGCCGGAGTTCGACGGGTGGATGAGGACCTGGAGCGAGGACTGCTCCAGGCGCAGCAGCGTGGAGACCTTCGGCAGGCAGACGACCGGGACGTCGGTCGCGGCGATCTTCTGCATCATGAACCGCTCGCGCAGCACGATGACCGGCCGCCCCTCCAGCTTCGCGAGCGGCTCCAGCCACATGTTGGCCTGGTAGGCGGAGGACGCGCCGCCCGAGAAGTAGAGGCCCACGGTCGGCCGGTATTCGGCGAGCCATGCGTCGAACCAGTCCAGCACCTCCTGCTCGCCCGCCGGCCGACGGCTCGGCAGCAGCCGTACGAGAAGGTCGTACAGGCCGAGGAGCGCGAGCCCGAGGGACATGGCGATACCGAAGGCCGCGCAGCGGGGCTCACCGGTGGCCGCGGTGACCAGCAGGCCCGTGGTGGCGGGCAGGCCGTGGACCAGCAGGCGGGGGCCGGGGCGGCGCAGCAGGGCGGGCGGCGCCGGGGTCAGGCGGAGCGCGGAGGCGTCGATGTTCCGGGTGAGGACCGGCAGGGTGCGGGTGCGGCGGACCAGGACGGAGGCCGCCTGGATCGCGCAGTGCAGCGCGTAGAAGGCGAGCAGACCGGCCACCAGCAGGGTGTACGCCGTCTCCTCGTCCTCCGGGGTGAGCCGCAGCAGGCCGACGACCAGCAGCAGGTCACGCAGGACGTGCCGGACGGTGATGTCGGCGTGCGTCTTGGCGAACAGGGACACCATGCCCCGCTGCCACCGGTGCAGGACGCCCTCGACGGCCAGGGAGACGACCGTCGCGGCGAGCAGCAGCGGGACATGCGGACGCAGGGCGGCGACGGCCTGGGCGACGACGGCGGCTGCCAGGACGGCGGCGACGAGGGCTCTCGTCGCGTTCTGCCGGCCCGGCAGCCGCAGTGCGGGCCGGAGGCGGGGGAGGGGTTTTCGCACGGGGGTCGCTCCAGGGTCGTCGCGAGACGGGCGCCCTGGTTAACGCTTGCCGACCTCCGGACGACACGCGCGTGTCCGCTGCCCTGCCGGAGCGGGGAGATGCTATGCGACGGGTTCGTGTGCTGCGGCGGGCTCGTGTTCTGGGACGGGCTCGTGGTCTATGACGGGTCCCCGTTCCGTGACCGGCGCGATGAGGTCCTCGGCCCGTTCCGCCACCGCCTTGTCGGCCAGGTGGTTCACCGCAGTGTTGAACCGTTCCATGGACGTGGGCCGGTCGGATCCCAGCACGTACTCCTTGAGGATGCGGCGCTGCGGGGCCATCGGGTCGTGGTGGGGTTCGCGGACCGAGCGCAGGATCTGCGGCAGCCGGGCGCAGGCACGGTCGAGCAGATACGCGCCGCCCGCGGTGGTGTAGGCGGCCCGGAACTCCTCGTCGGGCAGGTCCTGGGCGTTGGTCAGGACGTACGGCTTGAGGCTGGCCACGAAGTCGGCGACCACCGAGGAGACGTCACTGATGAGCAGGTCCGCCTGGTTGAAGCACTCGTACAGGGTGGGCAGCTGGTCGAGGATCACCTGGTGGCGTGCGGTGCCCCGGCTCGCCCAGAAGATCCGGTGCCACTCGGCGCGCAGCTCCTGCCACTCGGCGGCGCCGTCCGGACCGGGGGCCCGGGCGTCCCGCAACTGCTGGGCGTCGTCGCCCTCGTGGCGCCCGGACAGCTCGTCGAGGCGGGCCCGTATCTCCTGCAGCCGGGGCTTCGCGAGCTCCATGTCCCGGTCGTCGTCGGCTCTCAGCAGCTCCCTGATGGCCTGGTCCGCGGCGGCCGCCTCGGGGGAGCGCTTGCCGGTGAGGGGATGCGGCTTGTAGATGATCCGGACGTTCTCCGCGAGGAGCCCCTCGATCAGCGGTACGCCCATCGGGATCAGCGAGGTGTGGCAGTCGTCGTCGCTCCAGCCCTCCCAGGTGGGGGCGTAGAGGACGACGGGCACCGGGCCCGGGACGTGCTCGGTGTGCAGCCGGACCGGCGCCAGCTGCGGGCGGCCCACCTCGACGATGGCCTCGTCACTGATGGCGTGCCGCACCCGCTGGTAACGGTCCCGGCCCGCCTTTCCGGCCACCCAGATCTCGTCGTACACCTTGCTGACACGGTTGCTGCTGGCGAGCTTGTCGCTGTCGCCGTGGCCGATGAAGACGTGCTTGGCCTCGGCGACGCGCAGCATGTGCACGTTCTTGCCGGCGTTGCCGGGGTACAGGACGACCCGGACGCCGGACAGCTCCAGCTCGGCCAGGTCGTCGGCCTTGGGCACGCAGATGACGGGGATCCGGGTGCGGCCCAGGAAGCGGAACGAGGCCCGCTCGCGCAGGACGATCACCGGGCGCCGGTCGAGCTGCTCCAGCGTCTCGATCCACATGTTGACCTGGTACATGAAGTCGCGGGACACCGCCGCGAAGCTGAAGTACAGCGCCACCTCGGGCCGGTATGCGGCCAGTTGGCGGTTGACCTCGCCGATCACCGCGTCCCGGCCGGGCATCCGGCGCACTGCGCGGAACTGGCCCAGCAGCGCGGCGAGGGCGGCCAGGGAGGCGACCGTCGTCAGTGCGTAGCCGACGTAGGCCGAATACCAGGTTCCGGTTGCCAGCGCGGTGAGGAGTCCCGCGTGGGCCGGCAGGTCGAGGTGGAGCAGCTTGCGCAGGAATCGCCGGTATAGATAGGCGGGCGGCCGTTCGGGGACATCGATTCCGCTCATGTCGAGATTGCGCACGATCACCGGGAGGACGCGTCTCCTGCGGATCGCGTGATGCAGCGCCGAATACATCGTGACCAGCAGGAAATGGGCGCTGAGGACGGCGAACCCGGTGACCAGCGCCGCGCCCGGCGCGTCCATCCGGTCGGCCAGGGCGAGGAGCATCACGGTGCGCACGGCGAACCGCAGCGTGCGGCTGAGCTGCAGTGCCGCGACGCGGCGGACGAATCCCGGGGCCTTCGCGTGCAGTGCCTCGTCCGCCAGATAGGTCACGGCCCATGCCGCCGTGAAGCCCCACAGCGACGGCAGCAGCGCGAGAACGGGGAGCGCCGCGAAACCGGCGGCGAAAAGGATCACCAGGAGAAGCCCGGTTTTCCCGGGGACGCGTAGGACGGCACACAACCGGCGGATCTTCATGGCCAGTTCGACACAGGTGAGAGGTGAATGGTTGTACATCCGGAAGTCGGAAGAAATTCACTTTCGATTAATGGGAGGGTGTAATTCCGCTTTTCTCGGAACGGGAACCGGAATGGCCCCGGAACGCGTCCGGTACCGGGTCCGGGGACTGGACGGATGCGCCTGTCCGCGTCCCCTTCGCGTACATTGCGGGCGAGTACCCGAAGTGGCGCGAGGGGACAGGAAACAAGGTGGCAGGGGCAAGGCAGGCCGTGGGCGAGGCCCGCAGGATCGTCGTCAAGGTGGGTTCCTCCTCGCTGACCACCGCCGCCGGCGGCCTCGACGCCGACCGGGTCGACGCGCTCGTCGACGTCCTCGCGAAGTGCCGCAGCGGCGGCGAGCGCGAGGTCGTGCTCGTCTCCTCCGGTGCCATCGCCGCCGGACTCGCCCCGCTCGGCCTGCGCCGCCGCCCCCGTGACCTCGCCCGCCAGCAGGCCGCCGCCAGCGTCGGCCAGGGCCTCCTCGTCGCCCGCTACACCGCCTCCTTCGCCCGCTACGGCGTCCGCGTCGGCCAAGTGCTGCTGACCAGCGACGACATGAGCCGCCGCGCCCACCACCGCAACGCCTCCCGAACCCTCGACAAGCTCCTCGCCATGGGCGCCCTTCCGATCGTCAACGAGAACGACACCGTCGCCACCGACGAGATCCGCTTCGGCGACAACGACCGGCTCGCCGCCCTGGTGGCCCACCTGGTCCACGCCGACCTGCTGGTCCTGCTCTCCGACATCGACGGCGTCTACGACGGCGACCCCAGCAAGCCAGGCACCTCGCGGATAGCGGAGGTGCGGGGACCGGCCGACCTGGCGGGCATCGAGATCGGCAGCACGGGCAAGGCGGGCGTCGGGACCGGCGGCATGGTCACCAAGGTCGAGGCCGCCCGGATCGCGGCCGCCGCCGGCATCCCCGTGGTGCTGACCAGCACGATCCACGCGGCCGACGCGCTGTCCGGCGGCGACACCGGCACCTACTTCCACCCCGCGGGCAAGCGCTCCGCGGACCGGCTGCTGTGGCTCCAGCACGCGTCCACCCCGCAGGGCTCCCTGACCCTGGACGACGGGGCGGTGAAGGCGGTCGTCGATCGCCGCAAGTCGCTGCTGCCGGCCGGGATCGCCTCCGTCGAGGGCGAGTTCGTCGCGGGCGACCCCGTCGAACTGCGGGACGGCACGGGGCACGCGGTGGCCCGCGGCCTCGTCAACTTCGACGCCAAGGAGATCCCGCGGCTGATCGGCCGCTCGACCCGGGAACTGGCCCGGGAGCTGGGGCCGGCCTACGAGCGGGAGGTCGTCCACCGGGACGATCTCGTGATCCTTCACCCCTGACGGCCCCGGCGACCCGGTGGCTTCCGGCGCCCCGGGTGCCCCAGGTGCCCGAAAACGGGGTGAACGCCCTGCCAAGAGCGTCGCCCTGAGGTGGACGTTCCGCAAAACCGCCCCACGAGCTCTTGCGGCCTGCTCAACTTTGTCTCAGGGACACATTCCGCCGACCCGTGGGGTCGATCTGTGCGTAAAGGAGGCCGTCGTGAGACGAGTGCGCCCTGGGGCGGCCGCGTCCCGCGATGGATCCGGTGCTCCGGGCGGTGCCGTCGCACGGGTGCCCGGCGAGGAGCGGACGCTGACGAGTGTCGCCGCCGGGGACCGCTTCCAGGGTGAGGAACCCGAGGACCTGCCCCGTCTGTGGCACGTCACGCTCAGCGTCTCCGGCGAGGAAGCCCCGCTCAAGGAGGTCCGGCGCGCCCTCGAACAGCTCGCCCACGACCACCCGTTCCTGCTGACCAGCCGCTACGCCAACGACCACGCGGAGATCCGGTACTGGGAGGAGGCCCGTGACCTGCACGACGCGGCCGCCGTCGCCCTGCGCCTGTGGGGCGAGCACCGCCAGACCGCGGGCCTGCCGCCGTGGGAGATCGTCGGCCTGGAGGTCATCGACCGCCAGACCTACCACCAGCGGATCGCGGAGGGCTACGGCCCGCCGCCGGCCACGCCCGTCGGAGTCCACCCGTTCTGATCGCGGTCCCCGACGACCCCGTCACGGTGTCCCTTTGGTCCTCCCTTCGATCCTGTCTCGCGCTGTGGAACAACCGCTGGGCGGCCCCGCACGGCGCACTACCCTTCCGGTATGACCTCGCTCTCGCCGTACGACTCCATGACCCCGGTCACCCAGGCCGCCTACCGGGCCAAGGCCGCCGCCGCCGACCTCGCCCCGCTGCCCAGGGCCGAGAAGGACGACGCGCTGCTCGCCATCGCGGACGCGCTGGAGGTCCGTACGAGCGAGATCGTCGAGGCCAACGCCAAGGACATCGCCAGGGCCCGCGAGGCCGGCACCAGCGAGACCGTCATCGACCGGCTCACGCTCACCCCGGAGCGGGTGCGCGCGATCGCCTCCGACGTCCGGGACGTCGTGGCGCTGCCCGACCCCGTAGGCGAGGTCGTCCGCGGCTCGACCCTGCCCAACGGCATCGACCTGCGCCAGGTCCGCGTCCCGCTCGGCGTGGTCGGGATCATCTACGAGGCCCGCCCGAACGTCACGGTCGACGCCGCCGCCCTGTGCCTGAAGTCCGGCAACGCCGTCCTGCTGCGCGGCTCTGGCTCCGCGTACGAGTCGAACACCGCCCTCGTACGGGTCCTGCGCGACGCCGTGGGCGGGGCCGGGCTGCCCGCCGACGCCATCCAGCTCGTGCCCGGGGAGAGCCGCGAGAGCGTGCGCGAACTGATGCGCGCCCGCGGCCTGGTCGACGTGCTCATCCCGCGCGGCGGCGCCTCGCTGATCCAGACCGTCGTCACCGAGTCGATCGTCCCTGTCATCGAGACCGGCACCGGCAACTGCCATGTCTACGTCGACGCCCACGCGGACCTCGACATGGCGGTCGACATCCTGATCAACTCCAAGGCCCAGCGCCCCAGCGTCTGCAACTCCGCCGAGACCCTCCTCGTCCACCAGGACATCGCGCCCGAATTCCTGCCGCGCGCCCTGGACGCCCTTGCCGAGGCCGGGGTGACCGTCCACGCCGACCCGCGCGTGCTGGCGTACGCGAAGGACACCAAGGCGACCGTCGTCGAGGCCACCCTGGACGACTGGGACACCGAGTACCTCTCCTACGACATCGCCGCCGCCGTCGTCGACTCGCTCGACAAGGCCGTCGAGCACATCCGGCTGTGGACCTCCGGCCACACCGAGGCCATCGTCACCACCTCCCAGCAGGCCGCCCGCCGCTTCACCCAGCTGGTCGACTCCACGACCGTCGCGGTCAACGCCTCCACCCGCTTCACCGACGGCGGCCAGTTCGGCTTCGGCGCGGAGATCGGCATCTCCACCCAGAAGCTGCACGCCCGCGGCCCCATGGGCCTGCCGGAGCTGACCAGCACGAAGTACATCGTGACCGGCGACGGACACGTACGACGCTGACGCCGGGCGCCTCCGGGCGCGCGAGAGGTGTCTCACAGGGCGGATGAATTTCCATACCGTCTGCCCAAATTGACCCCCCAGGTCTACTCTGGATCCGTGCCGGAGGACGTGGGGGGCACGCCGTTCCCTGACGGCTGGGAGCCCGACGACGACCACGACCGCGGGGTGTCGGACGAAGAGTTCGCCTCCGTGGTCTTCGACGAGGCCTTCGTACAGGCGGCCGTGGTGCACGAGCCGACCGCCGTCGAACGCCTCCTGGCCGCCGCCCAGGCGAGAGCGGAGGCCTCCGAGGCCGAGGCCCGCCGCGCCCACCCCAGAGGCGAGGGATACGGCACCGGTGGTTTCGGCCATGATCCCGACCTCGACGACCTGGACGACACCGAAATCCTCGAAGGCCGCTACGGCGCCCCGGGGACGTACGGCAAGCAGGTCCGCTGGCACCGCCCCGTCGCCTGGATGCTCGCCCTGGTCATGGGCATCGGCATGGTCGCGCTGGCCTTCACGGCGGTCTACCGGGGCTCCTCCTCCGGCAGCCGCGACCGGGTTCCGCCGCCCGCCTCGACCGGTCTGGAGCAGGCGAGCACGGTGACCCCCTCGGCGTCGGCCGACTACTCCCAGCCAGCCGCCTCCGCGTTCCCGCGAACTCCCTGAGCACTTCCTGGCTACTGCCTGGGTGCTGCCTGGGCCGATCTCTGACGATCCTGGTGAGACCTGTCAGAACTTGTCGCGCAGCGGGGCGTTTACCCGGGCTTCCCGAGACCTACTCTGAAGATATGGGAGGGCCAGGAGACCCAACTGAGGGGACACCCGAGGGCGGCCCCGGAGGCGGCGAGGAAGAGTATCGATCCGTCGTCTTCGACGAGTCGTTCGTCCGCGCTGCCCGTCTCCAGGAGTACTCCGCGCGCGAGCGCATCGCCGATCATGCGCCCGCCGTGCGCCGCCGCCCGCCGCTGCGCCGGGGACTGTCCCGGCAGGCGCTGATCCTGGTCCTGCTGATCGCCGTCGCCTTCGGCACCGCGATCTACATGGGCGTACGGCATCCCTACCAGACCTCCGCGGCCCAGCAGCCCGTCGAACCCCTGCGGATGACCGTCATCCCGCTGGCCCCGGAGGGCAGGGTTCCGGGGTACACCGACGCGGAGTACCTGTACGCGCACAGCCCCGCCGCGCAGTTCCGCGTCGGCGCCAAGGGCATCCCGCTGCCGGCGTCCCGCCGCACCGAGCACTTCTCCGACAGCCAGGTCGTGAGCGCGCTGACCACCGCCAAGGACTACATCGTGCGGTCCTCGCTCGACCCGGACGTCCTCGTCGGCGGCCAGGCCCGTGCGGTGCGGGTCCTCGTCGACACGGACCAACTCGACCAGTTCGACCAGAGTTTCGCCCACCCGACCGCGGACGGACGGCACGCGCCGACCGGGTGGCTGGTTCGCTTCGACCCCACCGAGGCGCGGCTGGCCGACAGCAGGATCCGGGTGCAGGGCAGTCTCCAGGCCGCCGAGACCGACTCGTCGACGCTGGAGGTCACCGCCGACCACACGTTCGTGTACGCGCTGCGGTCGGCCGGCGGCGCGGATGCCGAGGTCTCGCTGTTCACCGTCCGGCGCGAGCTGCACTTCCGGTTCGACCGGGACGATCTGCGGATGCACACGGCCCAGCTGGTCGTCTCCTACGTCCAGGCCGGACCGCTGACGTGTGCCGAGGACTCCACGAACCGGTTGCACCCGTTGCTGGCCGGACAGACCGCGAAGGCGGGCGGGCCGGCGGGCACGGATCCGTACGCCACGGGCAGCGCGACGGCGCTGTGCGGGTCCCTGGCCACCAGCGCGCAGCCGAAGGTGTGACACGGGGCCGGTGGCCTGGTGGCAGGTTCGCCGGGTGCGGGCGAGTGGGGGGCGTGCCGGCCGGGGTGCGAGCCGACGGTGGGCCGGGGCCCTAGGGCGCCCCCGCGGCGGAGCCGCGCAGCGACACGGCCCCGCGCAGTCAGGAGGCCACACCCCGGGACCGCCCTGGGAGGCCGAGGTTTCAGTCCTCCTCGTCGTTTCGAGGGGTGTCCGTCGGCGGCTGGTCTTTACCGTTCCGGGGCGTGTCCGTCGGCGTCTCGTTCTCCCCCGGCGCGGAGCTCGAGAAGCCGCCGAAGCCCCTGCGGACCCGGCCGCCGAGATCGCCCGCTCCACCCGCGATGTCGCTGACCAGCTTCATCAGCGGGTCCTTGGAGCTCTTGACGTTCGTCGCATAACTGGCCGCCGACTCACGGAAGGAGTCGGAGACCGAGGTGTTCTTGTCCTCGGTACGGCGCGGGTAGTGGCCGTCCATGATCCGCTGGTAGTCGCGGGACTCGGCCCACTTCTTCAGCTCGGCCGCCCGGATGGTGGTGAAGGGGTGGGTGCGCGGCAGGATGTTGAGGATCTTCAGGACCGAGTCGCGCAGGTCGCCGCCGGCCTCGTACTCCTCGGCCTGCTTGAGGAACGCGTCCACGTTCATCTCGTGCAGATGGTGGCCGCCCGCGAGCTTCATCAGGCCGCGCATCGAGGCCCGCAGGTCCTGGCCGACCAGCAGGCCCGCCCGGTCCGCCGACAGCTCCGACTTGCGGAACCACTCGCGCAGCGCCGTCACGATCGCCATGATCGCGATGTTGCCCAGCGGGATCCACGCCACCCTGAGAGCGAGGCCGGTCAGGAACAGCAGGATGGTCCGGTACACCGAGTGGCCGGACAGGGCGTGCCCCACCTCGTGTCCGACGACCGCCCGCATCTCCTCCTCGTCGAGCAGGTCGACCAGGCCCGTGGTGACGACGATGATCGGCTCGTCCAGGCCGATGCACATCGCGTTCGGCTGCGGGTCCTGGTTGACGTACATCGGCGGGACCTTCTCCAGGTCCAGGATGTAACAGGCGTCCCGCAGCATGTCGTTGAGGTACGCGAACTGTTGGTCGGAGACGCGCACCGAGTCGGACAGGAACAGCAGCCTGAGGCTCCGCTCGGGGAGCAGACCGCTGAGCGCCTTGAACACCGTGTCGAAACCGCTCAGCTTGCGCAGCGCCACCAGGGCGGAGCGGTCGGCGGGGTGCTCGTACGCACGCGAGGAGATTCCCGGGAAACGCCTGCGCTGCCTGCTCGGCACGTTCTCGTGTCCGTTGTTCTGATGGCCGTCGTCGGACATGTCTTCCCCCATGTGCGTCTTTGGCTGTGCCTCTTCGGCCTCTGTGATCCTTTGCGGACCCTTGTGCGGCCCTTTGCGCCCCCGAAGCAGAGCCCAGCCTAGGCGGAGATAGCGTGGACGGGCAGTACAGCGAAGGAGTCCACGTCATGGAGCACACCCGGGCCGCCTGGCTCACCGAGGCCGCGAGCGCCGCCGAGCAGCAAGGGTCCGGAGATCTGCTCCGGGTCGTACTGGTCGTGATGTTCGTGGGTTGTGCGTTCACCGCGTGGTTCCTGCTGCGGGGGTACAAGCGGAAGGACGAGTGAGGGAGGGCGAAGGTTCCCCCGCCGTCCCCGAGCGCCCGGCAGTCCCGAGTGCCGCGCCGCCTCCAACGGTGGAGTCGGCGTGATCCCCGCCTCGGTGCCCGCTTACCATGGGCCGACATCTTTATCCCGCCCACCGGATAGGTCCTGCCGAAGATGAGCATCCACAGCACCGCTGCCCAGTTGGTCACCCTCGCTGCCGAGGGCGAGGAGCACGGCGGCAACCACGAGAGCCTCAACCCGCTGGTCACAGGCGGTGGCGCGTTCATCCTCCTGCTGCTTCTGCTGTGGATCACCACCCGTTTCAACCGCGACCGCTGAGGCGCCGGGTGCTCAAAGCGGGGCACTTCGGGCCACCGTCGGACGGTGCCCTCAGGCCGGGCCGGTAGGGTCTGCACGCATGGGAGAGCAGGACATGCCTACCGGCCAGGGCAACGGCCCGTCGAACCCCGGCAAGCGCCGCCTCGGGGTCATGGGTGGAACGTTCGACCCGATCCACCACGGGCACCTCGTGGCGGCCAGCGAGGTCGCCGCGCAGTTCCATCTGGACGAGGTCGTGTTCGTACCGACCGGCCAGCCCTGGCAGAAGACCCACCGCGCGGTGTCCCCGGCCGAGGACCGCTATCTGATGACGGTCATCGCGACCGCCGAGAACCCGCAGTTCTCCGTCAGCCGCATCGACATCGACCGCGGCGGAGCGACCTACACCACGGACACGCTGCGCGACCTCAAGGCCCTCAACCCCGACACCGACCTCTTCTTCATCACGGGCGCCGACGCCCTGGGACAGATCCTCACCTGGCGGGACGTGGAAGAGCTGTTCTCCCTGTCGCACTTCATCGGGGTCACGCGGCCGGGCCACACCCTGGCCGACCCCGGGCTGCCCGAGGGCGGTGTCTCGCTCGTCGAGGTCCCCGCCCTGGCCATCTCCTCCACCGACTGCCGGGCGAGAGTCGCCAAGGGCGACCCCGTCTGGTACCTCGTGCCGGACGGTGTCGTGCGTTACATCGACAAGCGCGAGCTGTACCGCGGCGAGTGAGCCGAGAGGGGCACCGGTGAACGACCGATACGACGCGGGCTACGGCGACGACCAGGAGAACCAGTACGTACTCGTCGGCTATGACGACTACGGCAGGCCGGTCTACCAGCAGGCCCCGCCACAGCAGGCCCCCCAGCAGCAGTACGACCCCTACGCACAGCAGGGCTACGGCTACGACCCGTACGCCACCGGCAGCCCGCAGCAGCCCGCGCCCTACGACACGGGCGGCCGGCACCCCGCCCCGCCGTACGACCCCTACGGCACCGGTGACACCGGGCAGCAGGCGCCTGTGCCGCCCTACGACCCGTATGCCAACGGGCCCCAGCAGGGCGGCGGTTCGGCGACGGCGTACGACCCCTACGGCCGGGCCGCCGCGAGCGGCCAGCAGCCCCGCGTCGCGGAACAGACCGCCTACATCCCGCAGCAGGGTGCCCGGGGCGAGAGCGCGCAGCCGACCGCGCAGGGCAGCCAGGGCTACGCCGAGGACACCCAGGCCCGCCAGGGTTACCGTCCCGCGCCCGACACCGACGAGGACCGCCCGGGCGCGGACCGTCCCGGTGCGGACCGTCCCGGCGCGGTTCCTGCCGACGGCGACGAACGGCAGTACCAGACCGCGCAGTTCGCGTTCATCGAGGAGCCCGACGGTGACTCCGAGGACGTCATCGACTGGCTCAACTTCACCGAGAACCGCACTGAGCGACGCGAGGAGGCCAAGCGCCGCGCCCGCAGCCGGATCGTCGCCCTGGTGGTCGTCCTCGCCCTGGTCGCGGTGGGCGGCGTCGGCTACCTCTGGTACGCCGGAAAGCTGCCCGGCCTGTCGAAGTCGGACTCCGAGCAGGGCACCACGATCGCCGCGAGCGCCCAGAACCGCGACGTGATCGTCGTCCATCTGCACAACACCGCGAAGGGCGGCACCTCCACGGCGCTGCTCGTCGACAACACCACCACCAAGCAGGGCACCACCGTCCTGATCCCCAACGCCCTCACCCTCACGGCCGACGACGGTTCCACGACCACGCTCGCCAAGTCGGTCGACGACGACGGCTCCTCCGGGACCCTCGACTCCCTCGACACCGTCCTGGGCACCGACATCGAAGGCACCTGGCGGCTGGACACCCCCTACCTCCAGAACCTGGTCGACCTCGTCGGCAACATCGACGTCGACACCAACACCGACGTGCCCGACCCGGCCGCCAAGAAGAAGGGCGAGGAGCCCTTGGTGAGCAAAGGCAAGGGCCAGACCCTGAGCGGCAAGATGGCCGTCGCCTACGCCACCTACCGCGCCTCCGGCGAGGCCCAGAACGCCCAGCTGGAGCGCTTCGGCCAGGTGATGCAGGGCGTGCTGCGCAAGCTGTCCTCCGACCCGACGGCCGCGACCACCACCGTGCAGACGCTGGCGCAGATCCTCGACCCGTCCCTGACCGACAGCGACCTCGGCACCTTCCTCGCCAAGCTCGCCGACCTCGCCAAGGGCGGCGACTACAGGACCGCTCTGCTGCCCGTCCAGCAGGACGGCACTCTGAGCGCCGAGGCCAGTGCGAGCGTGGTCAAGGACGTCCTCGGCGGCAAGGCGAAGAGCCCCGACAAGGACGCGGCCGTGAGCGTCTCCGTCCAGAACGCCACCGGCGCCAAGGACAACACCGAGAAGGCCCGCGTCGTCCTCCTCAACGGCGGCTTCACCTTCGTCGACGGCGGCACGCCCGCCGCTTCCCGGGCCACGTCCCAGGTCCTCTACGCCGACGCCTCGGACAAGGCGAACGCGACCGAGGTCGCCAAGACCCTGGGTCTGCCCACCAGTACCGTCGCCAAGGGCACGATCTCGTCGAGCGCGAACGTCTCCGTCATCCTCGGCCAGGACTACAAGCCCGGTTCCTCGTCCTAGGGCCCGTCGGCCCGTAACGGCACCTCGCGTGATCTCCGCGATCACGTGGGGTGCCGTCGGCGGACCGTGAGACCCTTGATGTCAATCGACCGCCGACCGAAAGCCTTGTAGTGACCGCCACTGACCGTTCCCTCGAGCTCGTCCACACCGCCGCGCAGGCGGCCGCCGACAAGCTCGCCCATGATGTGATCGCCTACGACGTCAGCGACGTCCTGTCGATCACCGACGCCTTCCTGCTGGCGTCCGCGCCCAACGACCGCCAGGTCAAGTCCATCGTCGACGAGATCGAGGAGCGGCTGTCGAAGGAGCTCGGCGTCAAGCCGGTGCGCCGCGAGGGCGACCGCGAGGCCCGCTGGGTCCTGCTCGACTATGTCGACATCGTCGTCCACGTCCAGCACAGCGAGGAGCGGGTCTTCTACGCCCTGGAGAGGCTGTGGAAGGACTGCCCCGAGCTGGAGCTGCCGGCCGACGCCAAGGCGACCCGCGGCAAGGCCGCCGAGCATGCCGAGCTCCGCGCCGAGGGGGACGACGCCGAGTTCGGGGAGCCGCGGTGACCGCTCCCGCCGACCGCAAGGGCCGGGGGCGCCGCGTCATCCTGTGGCGGCACGGCCAGACCTCGTGGAATGTGGAGCGCCGCTTCCAGGGCACCACCGACGTCGAGCTCACCGAGACCGGCATCGGTCAGGCCCGCCGCGCGGCCAGGCTGCTGGCCTCTCTCCAGCCCGACGCGATCGTCGCCTCCGACCTCCAGCGGGCCGCGAACACAGCCGCCGAGCTCGCCGAGCTCACCGGCCTGGACGTGACCCACGACGAGGGCCTGCGCGAGACCTACGCGGGCGTCTGGCAGGGGCTGACGCACGAGGAGATCATCGCCCGGCACGGCGAGGAGTACGCCGCGTGGAAGCGCGGTGAGCCAGTGCGCCGCGGCGGTGGCGAACTGGAGACCGAGGTCGCCGACCGTGCCGCCCCCGTCGTGCTCCGGCACGCCGACAAGCTCCCCGACGACGGCACCCTCGTCGTGGTCAGCCATGGCGGCACGATCCGCACCACCATCGGGCGGCTGCTCGGTCTGGAGTCCCGGCACTGGGAGAGCCTCGGCGGCCTTTCCAACTGCTGCTGGTCCGTCCTCGGCGAGGGCGCCCGCGGCTGGCGCCTCCTGGAGCACAACGCCGGCACCCTTCCCGAGCCGGTGCTGGGCGACGACGACTGAGGCCCCGAACCCGGATTTCACTTTCCGGCAGGTCGCAGGCTAAAGTTCTTCTTGTTCGCCCCCGCCGAGCGGGAAGAACACGCGGGGCTATAGCTCAGTTGGTAGAGCGCCTGCATGGCATGCAGGAGGTCAGGAGTTCAATTCTCCTTAGCTCCACAGAACGACACTCTGTTGAGTTGTCAAAGATCGGTAATGAGGATCCCGTCTCCTTCAGGAGGCGGGGTTTTCTGTGTGCTCCCGCAGTCGCGCTGCTTTCTCCCGTGTCTCCTCGTCCTCCGGTGTGTAGACCACGATCCGGCACTCCGGCATTCCGTCGATCGACAGCGACTGCGACGTCATCCGCAGCTCGCCCACGGCCCTGTGACGGAACGTCTTGACCCGGGGCCCCGGTCGGACCACTTCTCCGCTCGCCCACAGCTCGGCGAAGTACGGGCTGGCCGCCGCCAGCGCGTCTATGTAGCTCTCCCAGGCCGGCTCGCCCACATGTCTGCCGTACGAGGACCGCAGGGTCGCCACCATGACGGGCAGTTCGCGCTCCCGGTACATCACCGGGCTGGACTCCTCGGGCACCGTGAACAGCGTCCACAGGGCGTTCGGCACCCCGATGTCGACGATCTCGGGGGTGACGAACAGCTCGCGGTAGCCCGGATTGGTGGCCAGGATGTCGTAGCGCGAGCTGTAGACGACCGCCGGGAGCGGGTCGAGGGCGTCGATGATGCTCTGTACTTCCGGGCTCGTCGACCGCGTCAGCCCCTCTGGGGCCGGGGCGAACGGCACCTGCGCGAGGCGATACAGATGCTCCCGCTCCGGCAGGTCGAGCCGTAACGTACGGGCCACGGCGTCCAGGACCTGCGAGGACGCGTTGATCGGCCGTCCCTGCTCCAGCCAGGTGTACCAGGTCACACCGACGCCGGAGAGCTGGGCGACCTCCTCGCGGCGCAGACCCGGAGTGCGGCGCCTGAGGCCCGGCGGCATGCCCACGTCGGCCGGGGTCACCCGGGCGCGCCTGCTGCGCAGGAAGGAGGCCAGCTCGGGCCGCCGTCGCTGTGTCGTCGTCACTTTCACGTCCCCCATCGTCACGTCCCCCGTCGTCACCTCGTCACGACCATCCTCGATGCCGGACCCGTCGCCTGCCAGGTGCTGGCAGTACCAGCATCGGTGGGCTCTCGGCACCCGTACCGGGATGTCCTCAAGCTCGACGGCATGACGACAACGCCCAGGACGGGACCGGGTCCTGCACCCGTTTCCTCACCTGTCCAAAGTGAAGCACCCGCCACTGACAACCGGCCCCGGCCGCTGCTCGCGCTCCTGCTCGCCGCCCAGTTCATGGCTCTGCTCGACGTGTTCATCGTGAACGTCGCGGCCCCCACGATCGGCACGGAACTGCATGCGTCGGGCGCCGAACTCCAGCTGGTCGTCGCCGGATACGCCATCACGTACTCGGTGCTGCTGATCACCGGCGCCCGGTTCGGTGAGCGTTTCGGCCACGGCCGAGTCCACCTCACCGGGCTCGCGCTGTTCACGGTGGCCTCGCTCGCCTGTGGGCTGGCGCAGGGGTCGATCGAACTGATCGTCTTCTGGCTGGTGCAGGGCGCCGGTTCGGCGGTGATGATCCCGCAGGTGCTCAGCCTGATCCAGCGCAACTTCACCGGCGAGGCCCGGATGAAGGCGCTCGGCGTGTACGCGGCGGTCCTCGCGGTCGGAGCGGCCGCCGGACAGGTCATCGGCGGAGTCCTGGTCAGCGCCGACCTGTTCGGCACGAGCTGGCGGCCGGTGTTCCTCGTGAACGTGCCGGTCGGTCTCGTCCTGCTGGCCGTCGGCAGCCGCCTCCTGCTCCCCGGGGACCGTACGACGCCCCGGGACCGGGCGCGCGGCCTCGATCTGCCCGGTCTGCTGCTGGTCGGGGCGGCGGTGTCGCTGTGCACGGTGCCGTTGGTGCTCGGGCAGGAGGAGGACTGGCCGTTGTGGTCCTGGCTGTCCTTGTCCGCCGCCGTCCTCCTCTTCACGGTCTTCTGCGTCCACGAGTCGCGGCTGGCCCGGCGCGGCGGCGCCCCGCTGATCGCACCGAGTGTGCTGCGTCATCCCGGGATGGGCCTCGCCGTCCTCCGGATCATGGCGGTCATGGCCGTCAACGGCGGTTTTCTCTTCGCGCTCACCCTGTACGTGCAGGGCGGCCTCGGCTACAGCGCGCTGCGGGCAGGGCTCTCCTTCGCGCCCACCGCTGTGATCTTCGGCATCGTCGGGCTCACCTGGCGCACCTGGCCCGCCTCCTGGCAGCGTCGGCTGACGCCCGCCGGGTTCGCGATCACCGCGATGGGCGTGCTGGGCGTGGGCCTGACCCTGAAGGACGGCGGTACGGGAGGCGTGGCGCTGTACGCCGCGTACGCCGGCGTGGGCGTGGGGCTCGCGCTCGCCTTCAGTCCCACACTCACCGGGGCCCTGGCCACGGTGCCGCCCCTGCATGCGGCGGACGCCAGCGGGCTGCTCGCCACGGTCACACAGCTCGGCCAGCTGATCGGTGTCGCGGGCTTCGGCACACTCTTCTTGAACCGGCTTGAGTCACTCGGCCCCTCTGAGGCGTATACCTCTGCGGAGGCGTTTTTGGCGTGCATGTTCGCGCTGGCCGGGACCGCTGTGGTGGGTGCCGTGTCCGGACTGGTACTCAGGCGTCGCTGACCGTATTGGTCCGGCCGTGGCAGAATCAAACGGCCGGAAGGGGGCGCGGCCCGACGGGAGGGAGTAGTGATGCCTGCGAGCATCCTCGTGGAGGGCGGCCACCTCCGCGACGCGGCGTCGTCAAGGGACACGACGGTCCGCCTCATCTGCCCTTCCTGCGGTTCCGTCCACGTCGCCCAAGTACTCGGCGACAACGGCGGAATCTCCTACGTGTGCACGGCCTGCGGCCACAGCTGGAGCTGATCGATGGGTGCACACAGGCGAAAGTGCGACTGGTGCGGCAGCGGGACGCCGATCGTGCGGGACATGGAGCCGGTCAATCCCGACTACCAGTACTGGTGCGAGGAGTGCGCGCGGGCGCTGATCATAAAAGGCGACCCCATCGAGACGTACCGCGAACTGGAGGGTGAGCCGATCTACGGCCGTCTCCTCGAAGAACACTGCACGCTCAAACGGTTCTACTCGTTCGTCACTGCTTGAGGCCCGTCGTCGAGGCGGGCCTCGGGGGCCTTGACGCCTCGGGGAAACGATTTGGTGTTCCACCCGGGGGACCGTGTAATGTTGGCGTCGCCGCCGGGGAAGCCGGGCGGAACGCAACACGGGGCTATAGCTCAGTTGGTAGAGCACCTGCATGGCATGCAGGGGGTCAGGAGTTCAAATCTCCTTAGCTCCACAGCAAACAGAAAGATCCCGCCGGATCACTTGATCCGGCGGGATTCTTTTGTTTCCAGGGGCAGTTGTCCCGCACACGACCGAGGGGGCCGCCCGGCATTCGGGCGGCCCCCTCGGTGTCGTCGGTTCAGCGGCCCAGTGCGCGGCGTCCGCGGCCCTGGGAGAGGACCGGCAGGTTGCGGGCGGGAGCCTTGTCGCGCGGTGCCTCCTCCTCCAGACGCAGGGCGAGGGCGGGGCAGCGACGCACCGCGCGTAGAGCCTTGGCCTCGGCGTAGCGCGGCACCTGTGCCTGGGCGACGGTCGGGAAGCCGTCGGCGCCGAGTTCGAAGACCTCGGGGAGGATGTCGGCGCACAGTCCGTGGCCCCGGCACAGCGTCCAGTCGACGTAGATCTTCTGACGGCTGGGGCCGGTCTCCTCGGCCTCGGCGCCGCCAGGGATGCCCGTGGGCATCTTGCCGCCCTCGAAGAGCGGCAGAACGCCCTCCACGGGCCGTCCGCAGCCGTTGCCGAGGACATGGGCCGCAAGGTCGTCCGTGAACGCCTTGATGGTCGACTCGAGGAACATCGCGGAGCCGTCCGGGTGCGAGCACGCGCCGCGCCGCTTCACGTTCTTGGCGACCTGCTTGAGCGCCTCCAGGGCGGCCGGTCCACCGCCGTTGAGGATGTCCTCCAGGCCGCGTGCGGCGGCCGGCAGACCGAGGTAGCAGGGGCCGCACTGGCCCGCGCTCTCCTCGGCCAGCCACTGGGCCACGCGCAGTGACTCGCCCAGCGGGCAGGTCTCCTGAGTGATCGGCAGGATCGCGCCGGCGCCGAGCGCGCCGCCCACCGCGTCCAGGGAGTTGCGGGAGACGACCGCTTCGTTGACCGTCGCCGCGTCGATCCACTTGCCGTGGTAGCCGCCCGTCAGCACACCCTGCGGAACCGGCGGGGCCCCGGCCAGCTGGAGGACGTAGCGCAGCGGTACGCCGGTGGGGACCTCGAGCACCATGGGGCGCGCCACGGCGCCGGAGACCGTGAGCATGACGGTGCCCGGCTCGTCGTACAGACCGGTGTTGCCGTAGCGCTCCGGGCCGATGCGCGCGGCGATCGCCAGCTGCGCGAAGGTCTCGGCGTTGGACAGGAGCGTGGGCGCGCCGCCGACGCCGTTCTGCGAGGCGCTGACCTTGCGGCCGGGCGGGATGGCCGGGCCGCCGTCGATCGAACGGATCAGCGAGGCCGCCGCTCCGGTGACCATACGGACGGGATTGCGCTGCACGCGTGCGCGTAGAGCCGATCTGCGGCCGTTGCTGAGGCCGCGCTCGGCGAGGGCGGCCTCCATGGAGCGCTGGGTGGACTCCCGGGTGACGCCTATGACGAGCGTGCGGGCACCCAGGGCTTCGGCGGCCAGCAGGGCGCCGTCGAGAATGAGGTGCGGGGCACGGTTGATGAGCACCGTGTCCTTGCGGCAGGCAGGTTCGTCCTCACTGCCGTTGACGACGACGACGGGCCGCACACCGCGCTTGATCGCCGCCTCGGCGACCGAGCGCAGCTTCTTGTGGAAGGGGAAGCCGGCACCGCCGCGCCCCTTGAGGTTGATGGCTTCGGACAGCTTCGCGAGCTGCTCTCCGCCCATGGGTTCGAGTGGCCCATGCACCTTCAGGTGCATGGGCAGGTCAAGTCGTTCGACAAGGTCGAAGCCCGACGTGAGCTGGGGAAGTCCGACCACGCGGACTTCTGGTACGTCGGGCAGGGCCTCGTTCACCTATAGCCTCCGGAAGGCGTGTTCCAAGGTTCGCCCGATCCCGGCGAGTCGAAGTCGTACGACTGACCGGGCGCTGGATCTGTGGCGGGACCGCTGTTGTACGTGTCATTCGGGTTGTACGTGCCGTAAAGGTCGTTCGACTCACCGGTGTCGCGCACGTCACCCGAGAGATAGCTGGCAGTGCCCGAATTGCTGTTATAAGTCGGGATGTTGTAGCCCGTGTCCTGGAGCGGGTCGTAGACGGAGGGGGGTGCCTCGCCGACCGGCGGCGGGGACGGGATCGGCCAACTGCCGGACGTGCTGCCGCCGCCGTCCACGCGCGCGATGGGATCCGTGGCCGCCTGCATGTCCATCGGCATGTCCATGCGCGCGGTCTGGCCGGTCTCGTAGGGCTGTTGCGCGCGGGGGTTGGGTGTCACGGCGCGGTAGGCGGCCGCGAATCCGTTCGCCGCGGGCTCGGGGGCTTCGTAGACGGGTGTGGGACCGGTCTGCTGGGTCAGGCCCTCGTAGCCGGGCAGAACGGACTCGGACCGTCGGCCGCCGGACTCCGCGGAACGGCGTCCCTCACGGCCCGGGCCGGCGCTCTCCGCGGCCCTCCTGGCGCGGCTGGCCTCCAGTTCCTCACGGCCCGGCCGCTCCTCGGCGCCGAGGAGCATGGCGATCCGGTCGGTGACCTTGCGCTTGAACGGGCGCGGTGCCGAGCGCAGGGCGAGGGCCGCGATGACGCCGAGCAGGCAGAGCACGTACATGTACGTGAAGATCGGGGCCTTCACCGCGCGACCCGCGTAGAGGCCGTGGACCAGCCCGGCACACCAGGCCGGGTAGGCCAGCATGTGCATCGCCCGCCACCGCGCCGCGACCGGTGCCGGGGAGGCGAACCGGTTGCGCAGGGCGCCGGTGATGCCGACGAAGATCATGAGTTGGCCGGCCAGGGTGCCGAGGCCGATGAGCCCTCCACTGCTGGAGAAGCCGAGCCCGAACGGGATGAACGCGGCGATCCACGTCGTGTGGTCGAGGGTCAGTTTGATCCCGATGTGCAGCAGGAGGAACGCGATCGAGCCCACGGCGGTGATCCGGTGGATGCCCTGCGCGACGATCCGCTGCCGGGTGTTGAGGATCAACCGGTCCTGTGCGACGAGTCCCCAGATCACGGAGCAGGTGAGGAGGACGAGCGTCACCACTCCCGCTCCGAAGTTGAGGAAGTCCTGGAGCCAGACACCTCCGTAGATCACGACCAGGGGGATGGCCAGCAGAAAGACGGCCGTCGCCACCCCGTAGGCCGACCGGCCGGCCTTGGGGGGCGTGCTGTAACTACTGCGAGCGTTCATGGGGGCAACTCCGAGCGGTTCGGGAAGGCGGTCCCGCTGCCGCACTCTAAGTGGCGCCATACCGGTGGGTACGACGTTTGAGTTATTGCGTTGTTATCAAACGACTATGAGGCTGGTGCGATGCCCCTTAGTAGCTGTTACGCGAAGTAACTTTTGACCTTCGTTCAGTTCCTGTTGGGTAGGACGGTGCGCTCGACTGCGGCGGCGAGTGCGGCACCCGGTGCCACAGAGGCATACGTAAGTTCGTCGCGGCTTGCTCAATGGCTGCGGTACTCTGACGCCATGCGTGCCGTACGCCTTCTGCTTAGTGAGCCGCGCTGATCAGTCCCGACCACCGGTGAAGACGTGGTCGGAATCGGCGCGGCGTCCCCTCCTGTGCGAGGGGATTTTTCGTTTCCGGACGACACAGCCGCTGGCAGAGACGATCGATGGAGCTTTGAGGACCATGAGCGAGACGAACCCCGCCGCCCCCGCCGAGGTGGCCGCGCCGCACCGCTACACGGCCGCCGTGGCGGTCGAGATCGAGGCACGCTGGCAGGACGTCTGGGACGCCGACGGCACCTACGCGGCACCGAACCCCAAGGGCGACCTGGCGGGCGACCCCACCCTGGTCGCCAAGCCCAAGAAGTACATCATGGACATGTTCCCCTACCCCTCGGGTTCGGGCCTGCACGTCGGCCACCCGCTGGGCTACATCGCCACCGACGTCTACGCCCGCTTCCAGCGGATGACGGGCCACAACGTCCTGCACACCCTGGGCTTCGACGCCTTCGGCCTGCCCGCCGAGCAGCACGCCGTGCAGACCGGCGAGCACCCGCGGATCACCACCGAGGCCGCGATCAACAACATGAAGTCCCAGCTGCGCCGGCTGGGCCTGGGCCACGACAAGCGCCGGTCGTTCGCCACGATCGACCCGGAGTACTACAAGTGGACCCAGTGGATCTTCCTGCAGATCTTCAACTCCTGGTACGACGACGAGGCGAACAAGGCCCGCCCGATCTCCGAGCTGGTCGCCCGGTTCGAGTCCGGTGAGCGTGCCGTACCGGGCCACACGCGCGCGTGGCAGGAACTGAGCGCCGTCGAGCGGGCCGACGTCCTGAGCGGGTTCCGCCTGGCGTACGCCTCCGACGCGCCGGTCAACTGGTGCCCCGGCCTGGGCACCGTGCTGGCCAACGAGGAGGTCACCGCCGACGGCCGCAGCGAACGCGGCAACTTCCCCGTCTTCAAGGCCAAGCTGCGCCAGTGGAACATGCGGATCACCGCGTACGCCGACCGTCTGCTGGACGACCTGAACGAGCTGGACTGGCCCGAGGCCATCAAGCTGCAGCAGCGCAACTGGATCGGCCGCTCCGAGGGCGCCCGCGTCGACTTCCCCGTCGACGGCGAGGCGATCACGGTCTTCACCACGCGCCAGGACACCCTGTTCGGCGCGACGTACATGGTGCTGGCCCCCGAGCACCCGCTGGTCGACAAGTTCACCCCGGCCGCCTGGCCCGAGGGCACGCACGACGTGTGGACCGGCGGTCACGCCACCCCGGTCGAGGCCGTCGCCGCCTACCGCGCGCAGGCCGCCTCCAAGTCGGACGTCGAGCGCCAGGCCGAGGCCAAGGACAAGACCGGTGTCTTCACCGGCGCGTTCGCGACCAACCCGGTCAACGGCGAGCAGATCCCCGTCTTCATCGCCGACTACGTGCTGATGGGCTATGGCACCGGCGCGATCATGGCCGTACCCGCCCACGACACGCGTGACTTCGCCTTCGCGCGCGCCTTCGAGCTGCCGGTCCGCTGCGTGGTCGAGCCGAGCGACGACCGGGGCACGGACGCCTCGACGTGGGACGACGCCTTCGCCTCGTACGACGCGAAGATCGTGAACTCGCACGGCGAGGACATCTCCCTGGACGGCCTGGGAGTCGCCGACGCCAAGGCGCACATCACCGAGTGGCTGGCCCGCAAGGGCATCGGCGAGGGCACCGTCAACTTCCGCCTGCGCGACTGGCTGTTCAGCCGCCAGCGCTACTGGGGCGAGCCCTTCCCGATCGTCTACGACGAGGACGGCGTCGCCCACTCCCTGCCCGAGTCGATGCTGCCGCTGGAGCTGCCCGAGGTCGAGGACTACTCGCCGCGCACCTTCGACCCGGACGACGCGGACACGTCCCCGGAGACCCCGCTGTCCCGCAACCAGGACTGGGTGAACGTCACCCTGGACCTGGGCGACGGACGCGGTCCCCGTCCGTACCGCCGCGAGACCAACACCATGCCCAACTGGGCCGGTTCCTGCTGGTACGAGCTGCGCTACCTGGACCCGCACAACAGCGAGCAGCTGGTCGACCCCGAGATCGAGCAGTACTGGATGGGACCGCGCGCGGGGCAGCCGCACGGCGGCGTCGACCTGTACGTCGGCGGCGCCGAGCACGCCGTGCTGCACCTGCTGTACGCGCGCTTCTGGTCCAAGGTGCTGTTCGACCTGGGGCACATCTCGTCGCCCGAGCCGTTCCACAAGCTGTACAACCAGGGCATGATCCAGGCATTCGTCTACCGCGACAGCCGGGGCTTCCCCGTGCCGGCCGCCGAGATCGAGGAGCGCGACGGGCAGTTCTTCCACGCGGGCGAGCCGGTCAAGCGCGAGCTGGGCAAAATGGGCAAGTCCCTGAAGAACGCCGTCACCCCCGAGGCGATCTGCGAGGAGTACGGCGCCGACACCCTGCGCCTGTACGAGATGGCGATGGGCCCGCTGGACGTCTCGCGGCCGTGGGACACGCGCGCAGTGGTGGGCCAGTACCGCCTGCTGCAGAGGCTGTGGCGCAACGTCGTCGACGAAGCCACCGGCGAGGTGACCGTCATCGACGCCGAGCCCGACGAGGCCACGCTGCGCGCCCTGCACAAGGCGATCGACGGGGTGCGCCAGGACCTGGAGGGCCTGCGCTTCAACACCGCCATCGCCAAGGTCACCGAGCTGAACAACTACCTGACCAAGGCCGGCGGCCCGGTCGCGCGTCCGGTCGCCGAGTCGCTGGTCCTGCTGATCGCGCCGCTGGCCCCGCACATCGCCGAGGAACTGTGGCGCAAGCTGGGCCACACCGACTCGGTCGTCCACCAGGACTTCCCGGTCGCCGACCCGGCGTACGTCGTCGACGAGACCGTGACCTGCGTGGTCCAGGTCAAGGGCAAGGTCAAGGCCCGCCTGGAGGTCTCCCCGGCCATCTCCGACGAGGAGCTGGAGAAGGTCGCGCTGGCAGACGAGAAGGTCGTCGCGGCGCTGGACGGGGCGGGCATCCGCAAGGTGATCGTGCGGGCGCCGAAGCTGGTGAACATCGTTCCGGCGTAAAGCCCCCTAAGGGTCGCGTGCGGGCAGGTTCGGGGTTCTTCCGGAACTCCGGGCCTGCCCGTCGCGTTTACCTTTGAAGAGCGGCGAGTGCCGTGTCGGGCGGAGGAGGAGTTTCGTGGAAGCAGCGATCGCAATCGTGGCCCTGCTCTTCGTGCTCTTCGTGGCGCTCGGCGTGTACGCGACGGTGAAGGTGGTCGGCGCGGCCAAGCGCGGTGTGGACCGCACCATCACCCAGGCCCGGCGCACGGTCGAGGACCACACCCTGCGCGCCAAGTCCTTCGCCCAGCTCGGCCCGGCGGGCGAACTGGCCCAGCTGCGGCTGAAGCTGCGCACCTCGATGCGCGCCACTCAGGACGCGCTGCACGCCGGCGTGGCCGAGGACGAGTCCCTCAAGGAGTCCCTCGGCCTCTTCCAACGGCTCAGCGCCCACGGCCATGAACTGGACGGCGAACTCAAGCGACTGGAGTCCGAGCCCGACCGTGCGACCCTCGCCGGACGCCTGCCCGGTCTGCGGGAGCGCACGGAGCGGATCACCGAGTCGGCGGACTCCCTGCGCTGGGCGGCACGCGACCGGGCCCGCCGGTTCGCCGACGACGACCTGGACACGCTGAGCGCGCAGATCGACGTCGAGTCCGGCGCCCTGCGGCACTGGACGAAGACCGAGCCCGCCGCGACACCGCCCCCGTGGCCCGAGGCTCCCGTCACCGACGGCAGCACCGAACAGCAGACCTGGACCGAGACGCCCCGCTCCCGCGGCGCCGAGGAACCGACACGGTCCGCGATCACGCCGCCGGGCCCGCGCCCGGCCTACCCCTGGCAGAAGAAACCCCGTCCCGAGAGCACCACTTGATCCGGACGCGGCAGTCCCGGGCGACAGGGGCCGGGCTGCCGCCCGGGCGCTACGGCAGGTAACCTCCAGCTCATGTCCCGCCATGTCGCGATCGTCACGGATTCAACGGCCTACCTGCCGCAGGGGACGATGGAGCGGCACGGCATCACAGCGGTACCCCTGACCGTGGTCCTCGGTGACCGCGCGCTGCAAGAGGGCACCGAGATCACGGCCCGCTCACTGGCCCAGGCGCTCCAGAAGCGGCGCTCCGTCACCACCTCGCGACCCAGCCCCCAGCTCTTCGCGGAGCACTACCGCAAGGTCGCTGAGTCCGGCGCCACGGGCATCGTGTCGCTGCACCTGTCCGCCGAACTCTCCGGCACCTACGACGCGGCGGTCATGGCGGCGCGCGAGGCTCCGGTGCCGGTGCGCGTGGTCGACACCGGCATGATCGCGATGGCCCTCGGTTTCTGCGCGCTCGCCGCCGCCGAGGCCGCTGAGTCGGGCGGCACGGCCGACGAGGCGGTCACCGCCGCGGAGAAACGGGCCGCGGGCACCTCCGCCTACTTCTACGTCGACACCCTCGACTATCTGCGCCGCGGCGGCCGGATCGGGGCCGCGCAGGCACTCCTCGGTTCCGCGCTCGCCGTGAAACCCTTGCTGAAGCTTGACGGCGGCCGGATCGAGCCCCTGGAAAAGGTGCGGACGGCGTCGAGGGCCATCGCCCGCCTGGAGGAGATCGCGGCCGACCGCGCCGGCAGCGCGCCGGTCGACATCGCGGTGCACCATCTGGCGGCACCAGACCGTGCGGCGGCCCTCGCCGACCGTCTGAGGGCGCGGGTGACGGGACTCGCCGACCTGCATGTGAGCGAGGTCGGGGCGGTGATCGGGGCGCACACGGGGCCCGGGCTGCTGGGTGTCGTGGTCTCGCCCCGGTGACGGACGTGAGGCCCCGCGACGTGGGTGAGTCACTCGTGCGGGTGGCGGGGTTTTCCACAACCGGTGGGTAATCCCCGGGAATTGACCATGATCATCGTGAGAGCGCGAATGTGGTCGATCCTCGGCGCATGGCACTTCGATCACGCTCACATACAGCGACCAGCGGGCCGGGACGCGGCCCCCAATCCGACGGGCGCTCACGGCACCGCCGTCCGCCCGCCGTCCGAAACAGGGCCCGGCAGAGGCATGCCGCCTCGGCGGACGAACTCCAACGGCGCGCGGAGGTGCTCTTCGCCGAACGCGCGGGGAAGGGTCCGCCTCCGGGTGAGGGCGGGCGGGGCATGGACGACGGCGGGGCGAGGGCCGCACGGGAGACCTCCGCCGCCACCGATCTCTCCTCGGTTGTGGACGGGACCGGTGCCATGGCGAGGGCACGGTGGGCGGCGGGGGCCGCCGAGAGGGACTGGCGGGGGACCGACTCTGCTGTGGAGAACCGGCGGGAAGCCGACGGATCTGTGAAGGAGGCGACTCGGAGAGAAGCCGAAAACTCTGGACAGGACGCTTGGACCGGTTCTTCGGAGTCGGAGTCGGAGGAAGCCTGGCGTGATGCCGGTTCGGGGAGGGCGGCCCGGCGGGAGGACGTCCCCGGGGGCCTCGACTGGCGGGACGCCGACTCCGGCGGGGCTTGGCGGGAACGGGCCGGGTTCGCTCTGCGGGAGCGGATGCCGGTGTGGTTGCAGGCGCGGTGCGGGCTGGAGCGGCGCAACGTGGTCGCGCTCTCGGTGCTGCTGGTCGTGGCCGCCGTGTTCGCTGTGCAGCACTTCTGGACCGGTCGGACGCAGGACGTCCAGGCGCCCGAAGTGGTGCGTGCGGGGGCTCCGTTCGGGGAGGGCGGCGCCGACGGAGCCAGGGGGAACGGACAGCGCGGGGAGGCCGGGCCGACGGCCGCGGGCGGGATCTCGAACACGGCGGGGTCGGCCGGGGCCGTGATCGTCGTGGACGTCAGCGGCAAAGTCCGGGAGCCCGGAGTGCACCGGCTGCCGACCGGGTCCAGGGTTGCCGACGCGTTGAAGGCGGCCGGTGGGGTCCGGCCGGGCACGAACACCGACGCTCTCAACCGCGCGCGGTTCCTCGTGGACGGCGAGCAGGTCGTCGTCGGCGGCCCGGCTGCCGCACCCGTGGCCGGCAGTGGCCCCGCGCCCGGCGGCGGCCCGGTCGGTGCGGCGGCGGCCCCTGTCTCCTTGAACACAGCCACGGTGGACCAGCTCGACACCCTGCCCGGGGTCGGCCCCGTGCTGGCCCAGCACATCCTGGACTACCGCACCCGGCACGGCGGTTTCCGCTCGGTCGACGAACTGCGCGAAGTGAATGGCATCGGCGACCGTCGCTTCGCCGACCTGCGGAATCTCGTGCAGCCATGAGGTACGGCGCGGAGGTGCCGCGAGGGGATGAGGGCGACGGACCGAGGGAGCCCGGTGCCGACGGGCGTGCGCGGTCAGCGGTGCACGCCGGTTCCGGGAAACGGCTCGGGGATGCTCACCCCAGGCAGGAAGGGCCCACGGATCTGCGGCTCGTACCGGCGGCGTTGGCGGCCTGGGTGACGGCTGCGGTCGCCCTGGACCTCCCGTCGGGGTGGGGCGCGGGGTTGGCGGGTGCGTGTCTCGTTGTCGCCTGCGTGCTGTTGTCGGGGCGAGGGCGAGGCCGCGCTCGATGGCGACGGATGCGGGGGCTCGGTGGGACTGCTCGGATCCCGGTCGCCGCTGTGCTGCTCTGCGTCGCGGCGTCCGCCGTGTCCGCCGGGCTGCACGGTGCCGATCTGCGGCGGGGGCCGGTGCCCGCGCTGGCCCGGCAGTACGCCACTGTGACGGCCGAGATCGAGGTGACCGCCGACCCCCGGCTCACCAGGCCCCGCGTCACGGGCGACCACGCGGCGCCGACCGCCGTGGTCATCGGAGCCGACGTCCGGCGGGTGGAGACCGTGGACGGGAGAGCGGAGACGACGCGCGCGCCGGTGCTCTTGATCGTCGACGCGGGTGCGGGTGCGGGTGCGGGTGCGGGTGCGGGTGCGGGCTCGGGCCGGGAGGCGGTGGGCCGTGACCGCTCTGGCGTCGGAGAGATGACGTCAGGTTCGCCGTCCACCGCGGCCGATCCGCCGCGCTCGCCCTGGCTCGCGCTGTTGCCGTCCACGCGGGTGAGGGTCACCGCGCGCGTCGCGCCGCCGTTGGTCGAGGGCGATCGCGTTGCGGCCGTGCTGCGGGTGCGGGACAGAGCGGGACCCGAAGTCGTGGGAGAGGCGTCGAGGACGCAGCGGTTCGCGGGGCGGTTGCGGGCGGGGCTGCGGGAGGCCACCGACGGATTGCCGGGAGATGCCCGGGCGTTGTTGCCGGGGCTGGTCGTGGGGGACACCTCGCGGATCACGCCGGAACTGGACGAGGCATTCAAGGAGACCGACCTCGCGCACACCCTGGCCGTCTCCGGGAGCAACCTCACCATTCTGCTCGCCCTGCTCATCGGACCGCCCGGACTCGCCCAACTCGCCGAGCGACGGGGACTGGCGCCCCGCCTGGGGGTGTCGCTGCGGATGACCGCACTGCTCGGCGGAGGGCTCACGCTGGCATTCGTCGTCGTGTGCCGACCGGATCCGAGTGTGCTTCGGGCCGCGGCCTGCGGGGCCGTCGCCTTGCTCGCCCTCGCGACCGGGCGCCGCAGATCACTCATCCCGGCGCTGGCGACGGCCGTACTGCTGCTGGTGCTGTACGACCCGTGGCTGGCCCGCAGTTACGGTTTCCTGCTCTCCGTCCTGGCCACCGGCGCCCTGCTCACACTCGCGCCGCGCTGGAGCCTGGCGTTGCGCCGTCGCCGGGTGCCGCCGCGGCTGGCGGAGGCGTTGGCCGCGGCGGCTGCCGCGCAGGCCCTGTGCGCGCCGGTGGTCGCCGTGCTGTCGGCGCGGGTGAGCCTGGTGGCGGTGCCGTGCAATCTGCTCGTGGAGTTCGCGGTCGCACCGGCCACGGTGCTGGGCTTCGCGGCCCTGGCGACGGCACCCTTCGCGCTCCCGGTGGCCAAGGTGCTTGCCTGGTGCGCGAGTTGGCCTGCCGGATGGATCGCGGATGTCGCCCGCACCGGGGCGTCGCTGCCCGGTGGGGGAGTGGACTGGTCCGGCAGTTGGACGGGTGCTGGGCTGCTCGTCCTGGTCACGGTGCTCGTGCTGCTCATCGGGCGACGGTTGCTGAGGCACCCCTGGTGGTGTGCGGTCTGCGCGGTGCTGTTCGTGCTGGCGGTCGTGCAGCCGCCACCGCTGACCCGGGTGGTCACAGGCTGGCCCCCACCGGGGTGGCGGCTTGCGATGTGCGACGTGGGCCAGGGCGACGCGACAGTGCTGGCGGCGGGCGAGGGCACGGGTGTGGTCGTGGACGCCGGCCCTGATCCCGGGCTCGTCGACGACTGTCTGCGCACGCTCGGCATCACCAAGGTGCCGCTCGTGGTGCTGACCCACTTTCACGCCGACCATGTGGCCGGACTGCCCGGGGTGCTGCGGGGGCGATCGGTGGGGGCGATCGAGACGACGGGGTTCGAGGAACCGGTGGACCAGGCCGCGTTCGTACGGCGGGAGGCGGCGGCCCGGCGTATTCCGGTGACGCGTGCCGTGGCCGGGGAGGAACGGCGTACAGGGGCGTTGGCCTGGGAGGTGCTGTGGCCGCCGGGGGGCCAGGAGGTGGCGGCGGACGGGCCGAACGACGCCAGTGTCACGATGCTCGTCCACTCGGCCGGGCTGCGCTTCCTGCTGCTCGGGGACCTCGAACCCCCTGCCCAGCAGGAGCTGTTGAGATCACCGGCGGGCGCGCGGCTGGCCGGGGTCGATGTGCTCAAGGTCGCTCACCATGGTTCGGCCTACCAGGACCCGGAGCTGATACGCCGGGTCGCCCCGCGGCTGGCGCTCATCTCCGTGGGTGCCGACAACTCGTACGGACACCCGGCTCCCGGTACGGTCGCCGCGCTGCGGGCCGGAGGCGCGGTGGTACTGCGGACGGACCGGGACGGCGCGCTGGCGGTCGCCGGGACGGGCGGCGGCGGAGGCGGGCGCGCGGGCGGTGGGGAGCTGTGGGTGGCGCGAGACTGAAGGCATGAACCCCACACAGGTAGACGCATATCTCCGCCGCCTGGGAGTCCGGCACCCGGCGCGGCCCACCGCGGAGGTCCTGCGCGAGCTGCATCTGCGCCATCTGCAGACCGTGCCCTTCGAGAACCTGTCGGTCCACCTCGGTGAGGAGATCGTGCTGGAGGAGAAGCGGCTGGTGGACAAGGTGGTGGGCGCCGGGAGGGGAGGGTTCTGCTACGAACTGAACGGGGCGTTCGGGGGCTTGCTGGCCGCGATCGGCTTCGACGTCTCGTTGCTCGCGGGCCGGGTGTACGGGGACGAGGGGCGGCTCGGGATCCCGTACGACCATCTCGCGCTACGGGTGCGGACGGTGGACGGGGGCGAGTGGCTGGCCGACGTCGGGTTCGGGGCGCACAGCCACTACCCGCTGGCGTTCGGGGTGCGGGACGAGCAGGAGGACCCCGGGGGCACCTTCCGGATCCTCGATGCGGGGCCGGATGCGGCAGCGGTGCGGAGTGAGGGCGGCGCGGTGAAGAAGGGAGGGGGTGATATCGCGGATGTGGATGTCGTCGTCGGCGGCAGGAGCCAGTACCGGCTGGAGATGCGGCCTCGGGTGCTCGGTGACTTCGTGGCCGGAGCCTGGTGGCACAGCACCTCGCCGGCCTCGCACTTCACACAGTCACTGGTGTGTTCGAGGGTGACGGAGGACGGAGGGAGGATCACGCTCAGCGGTCGCGTCCTCAAGGTGACGGCGGCCGACGGGGCGCGGGAGGAACGGGAGTTGGAGACGGACGAGGAGGTGCTGGAGGTGTACCGGGAGAGGTTCGGTATCAGGCTCGGCCGTGTGCCGAGTGTGCGGAACGCCGACCGGAGCGGCTGATGCGGGCCGTGCGTGACGGCGGGGAAGTGGAACGCACCTCGTGCGGTGGACGAGTCCCTGGCGGCGACGTGTGTGGTGATCGACGTCGGGTCCATGGACACGCTGGGGGGATGCGGGACGACCGCCGTCGGTCGGAGGTGGCCTGGACGTGCCGCGGATTTCGAGGTCGGAGTTCCGGAGTGAGCGGTCCGTGCGCGAAGGGGCGGCCGGTGGGCGGACACAGGGGGCATGAGCGTGCGGTCGGCGCGGTGTACCCCGGGCTCGGGAACGAGGCGGAGGGAGTGGACGGGCCAGGGAGTGGACGGGCCAGGGAGTGGCTGGGCCACTTTCACCGACCTGGGAAAATGGTGCCGTGAGCGACGTGAGACATGTGCTGGTGCTGCCCGACCGGGATGCCGCGGAGGAGGTCGTCGAGGCGCTCGGGGAGCGGTTCGGGGTGACTGAGGAACCGCGGGTCGTCCGGGACGCCCTGGCGGGGGAGGACGATGCGGAGGACGCGCAGTGGCTCGTGGTGCTGCGGGACGAGGCGGGGCGGCTGGATCCCGGGGAGTTGAACGAGTTCGTGGGGGAGTGGGACGGGTGGCGGGAAGAGCCGTAGGCCTGTGTCGGTCAGGTGGGCGCCGGTCCGACGGCTGCGGTGGGGAGTGGGACGGGCGGCGGAGAGCCGTAGGCCTGCGCCGGGCCGCGTGGGCACCCGACCGCCGCCGGTCCGACGGCGGTGGGCGCCGGGGCGCCGGTCCGACGGCTGCGGTGGGGAGTGGGACGGGCGGCGGAGAGTCGTAGGCCTGCGCCGGGCCGCGTGGGCACCCGACCGCCGCCGGTCCGACGGCCGCGGTGTTGTCAGTGGCCCGTGGGATGCTTGTCGCGATGGCCAAGAAGACTGCGAATGACGAACCTCTCGCTTCTGTGACCCTTGCTGTGGGCCAGGAGGAGCTTCTGCTCGACCGGGTGGTGCAGGAGGTGGTCGCCGCTGCGCGGGCCGCCGACGCTGATACGGATGTGCGCGATCTGGCTTCGGAGCAGTTGCAGCCGGGGACGCTTGCCGAGTTGACCAGCCCGTCGCTGTTCGCGGAGCGCAAGGTCGTCGTCGTGCGTAACGCGCAGGACCTTTCGGCCGACACGATCAAGGACGTGAAGGCGTATCTCGGGTCGCCCGCCGAGGAGATCACCCTCGTTCTGCTGCACGCGGGAGGAGTGAAGGGCAAGGGGCTGCTCGACGCCGCCCGGAAGGCGGGGGCCCGGGAGGTCGCCTGCCCGAAGATGACCAAGCCGGCGGACCGGCTGGCCTTCGTACGGCAGGAGTTCCGGGGGACCGGACGTTCGGCCACACCCGAGGCGTGTCAGGCGCTCGTCGACGCGATCGGGAGCGACCTGCGGGAGTTGGCGTCCGCCGTGTCGCAGTTGGTAGCCGATGTCGAGGGGACCATCGACGAGGCCGTCGTCGGGCGGTACTACACGGGGCGGGCCGAGGCTTCCAGCTTCACCGTCGCCGACCGGGCCGTGGAGGGACGGGCCGCGGAGGCGTTGGAGGCGTTGCGGTGGTCGTTGGCGACGGGGGTCGCGCCGGTCATGATCACCAGTGCGCTGGCGCAAGGGGTGCGGGCGATCGGGAAGTTGTCGTCGGCTCGGGGCGGGCGGCCGGCTGATCTCGCGCGGGAGCTGGGGATGCCGCCGTGGAAGATCGACCGGGTGCGGCAGCAGATGCGGGGGTGGACTCCGGACGGGGTCTCGGCTGCGCTGCGCGCCGTGGCTGAGGCGGATGCCGGGGTGAAGGGCGGGGGCGACGACCCTGAGTACGCCCTGGAGAAGGCGGTCGTCGCGATCGCCAGGGCGGCGCGGTCTCGGGGGCGGGGGTGAGCTTCGCCCGGCTGCGTCCGCGTGCGCCTGATTGAGGGAGCCGTCGCGCCATCGGGGGTGCCAGGTGCTGCCGTGGCGCGTCTGCGACATGCGTTGCGGCTGAGCGCGCAGTTCCCCGCGCCCCTTGGGGCCCCTCCCAAGCCCCGCCCAAGATGTCCCCTCCGCCGCCCGGGAGGAGAATCGGACGTGTCAGCCGAACATCGCCGGACAACGGAGAGGTGGCGGTCGTCATGGCTGAGCATCCGCATGCAGTGCTCGTTCGTAAGGGCTTCGAGGCGTTCACGCGTGGGGACCTGGACACCCTGCGAGGACTGATCGCGAAGGACGCCACGCATCACGTGCCCGGTAGTCACCCGCTCTCGGGGGACTTCAAGGGGCAGGACGCGATCATCGACATGTACCAGAGGCTCGGCGCGGAGACCGGCGGGTCGATGCGGCTGGAGATGCTCGGGATCGCCGTCGACGGTCGGGGGCACGCCGTCGGGATGTGCCGGGTCACGGCCGAGAGGAAGGGCCGGCGCCTGGACGACACGGGATGCATCGTGTTCCGGATCGTCGGGGACAAGGTCACCGACCTCGACGAGTGTGTGGAGGACATCGGCAAGAGCGACGAGTTCTGGGCGGACTGAGCGTACTGAGCCCACTGAGTGCACTGAACAGCCTGGGACTCACGCCGAAGGCCCCGGCAGCTCCACCCTGGGGAAGGGGGAGGCGCCGGGGCCTTCGGTTCAAGCTGTTCGGAACCACGCCCGCGTGGCGAACGCAGGCCGCGCGTGGCTCCTTGGTGCCGGTCGGGAGCGGATGAGAGAGGGCCCGCTCTGGGTCGTTCCGGCGGTTCGGCCCCGTGGAACGGGGCCGGTCAGATCAGAAGAGGTCGGCCTTAGAGGGACGAGACCTTGGAAGCAAGCGCCGACTTCTTGTTGGCGGCCTGGTTCTTGTGGATGACACCCTTGGAGACGGCCTTGTCGAGCGCACGCGCGGCAGCGCGCTGCAGCTCCGTGGCCTTCTCGGTGTCACCCGCGGCAGCGGCCTCGCGGGCCTTGCGGATCGCGGTCTTCAGGGAGGACTTGACGGCCTTGTTGCGCAGCCGAGCCTTCTCGTTGGTCTTGATCCGCTTGATCTGGGACTTGATGTTCGCCACGAATGAGCCTCTACAGGTTCAGGCACGGGGCCGCAGGGGTCCCGTGCCGATGATTTCTCGAAGACGTGCCTCGTGCTGAGAGGGCAGGAGACACAGCTACCCACAGTACCAGCGGGCCTGCGAGTGGCCCAAACCGGTCGCCGGTCCCCGCCCGTGGGACCATGGAGGCTACGTATCGATCCGACCCGAGACCGCAGACACTGCGGACGCCTCAAGAATCAGGACCCTGCGTGCCCGCGATCCCCAGCCACGTGCCCGAGCCGAGCCGTACCGACCCGGCTCAGATCCGCAACTTCTGCATCATCGCGCACATCGACCACGGCAAGTCCACGCTCGCCGACCGGATGCTCCAGCTGACCGGCGTGGTCGACCAGCGGCAGATGCGTGCTCAGTACCTCGACCGTATGGACATCGAGCGTGAGCGCGGAATCACGATCAAGTCGCAGGCGGTGCGTCTGCCGTGGGCCCCGACCCACGACAAGAGCAACACGCACATCCTCAACATGATCGACACCCCGGGGCACGTCGACTTCACCTACGAGGTCTCGCGGTCGCTCGCCGCGTGCGAGGGGACCGTTCTCCTCGTCGACGCCGCCCAGGGCATCGAGGCCCAGACCCTCGCCAACCTCTACCTGGCGATGGAGAACGACCTCAAGATCATCCCCGTACTGAACAAGATCGACCTGCCGGCCGCCCAGCCGGAGAAGTTCTCCGAGGAGCTCGCCAACCTCATCGGCTGCGACCCCGCCGACGTGCTCAAGGTCTCCGCCAAGACCGGTCTGGGCGTCGAGGCGCTGCTGGACCGGGTCGTCGCCGAGGTCCCCGCGCCGGTCGGCGTCCAGGACGCCCCCGCGCGCGCCATGATCTTCGACTCGGTCTACGACTCCTACCGCGGTGTCGTGACGTATGTGCGTGTCATCGACGGTCAGCTCAACAAGCGTGAGCGGATCCGGATGATGTCCACCGGCGCGACCCACGAACTGCTGGAGATCGGCGTCTCCGCCCCCGAGATGAAGTCGGCCGACGGCCTCGGCGTCGGCGAGGTCGGCTATCTGATCACCGGTGTGAAGGACGTCCGCCAGTCCAAGGTCGGTGACACCATCACCACCCTGCACAAGGGTGCGACCGAGGCGCTCGGCGGTTACAAGGACCCCAGGCCGATGGTGTTCTCGGGGCTGTATCCCCTGGACGGCTCGGACTACCCGGAGCTGCGCGACGCCCTCGACAAGCTCCAGCTCAACGACGCCGCGCTGGTGTACGAGCCGGAGACCTCCGCGGCCCTGGGCTTCGGCTTCCGCGTCGGCTTCCTCGGCCTGCTGCACCTCGACGTGATCCGTGAGCGGCTGGAGCGCGAGTTCGGGCTCGACCTCATCGCCACCGCGCCCAACGTCGTCTACCGCGTCGTCATGGAGGACCGCTCCGAGCACACGGTCACCAACCCGAGCGAGTTCCCCGAGGGGAAGATCGACGAGGTCTACGAGCCCGTCGTACGCGCCACGATCCTCGCGCCCTCCGAGTTCATCGGGTCGATCATGGAGCTGTGCCAGACCCGGCGCGGCACCCTGCTCGGCATGGACTACCTGTCCGAGGACCGGGTCGAGATCCGCTACACGCTCCCTCTCGCGGAGATCGTCTTCGACTTCTTCGACCAGCTGAAGTCCAAGACGCGCGGCTACGCCTCGCTGGACTACGAGCCCACCGGCGAGCAGGCCTCCAGCCTGGTCAAGGTCGACATCCTGCTGCACGGCGACAAGGTGGACGCCTTCTCGGCCGTCACGCACAAGGACGCGGCCTACGCGTACGGCGTGCGGCTCGTCGCCAAGCTGCGCGAGCTCATCCCGCGGCAGGCCTTCGAGGTGCCCATCCAGGCCGCCATCGGCTCCCGGGTCATCGCCCGCGAGACCATCCGCGCCATCCGCAAGGACGTCCTCGCCAAGTGCTACGGCGGTGACATCTCCCGTAAGCGGAAGCTGCTCGAGAAGCAGAAGGAAGGCAAGAAGCGGATGAAGATGGTGGGTTCCGTGGAGGTTCCGCAGGAGGCGTTCATCGCCGTCCTCTCCAGCGATGACAACGCGGGGTCGGGCAAGGGCAAGAAGTAACTGCCGGTTACACCGGGTTGACCGTCGAATCGGATGGAAAGGGGTTCGTCGTGCGAAAGTGCGGCGGGCCCCTACGCGTGCGTAACGTCGCGCTCTGTAGGAAGTGACAGGCCGCCGCCCCTTACGCAGGGGTCGACCGCGCCTTAGTCTGATCTCTGCTCGATAGTTACTCGCGAGTTAAACAACAGCCGCCAAACCTGAGCCGGCCGCACTGTCGCGGGCCCCGGAGGATGTCGTGAGCGACACACAGACACTGATCGAGAACCGCCCGCCGAGTGTGGCGACCCTCTTCCTGGAGCGTGTCGCGTCCACACCGGACGCCGAGGCGTACCGGTACCCGGTGCCGGCGGCCTCCGGCCAGGGCCCGGACGAGTGGAAGTCGCTCAGCTGGGCGCAGGCCGCGGAGCGGGTGCACGCCATCGCGGCCGGACTGATCGAGCTGGGGGTACAGCCCGAGCAGCGGGTCGCCCTCGCCGCCTCGACCCGGCTCGAGTGGATCCTCGCGGACCTCGGCATCATGTGCGCCGGCGCCGCCACCACCACGGTCTACCCGCAGACCAACGCCGACGAGTCGGCGTTCATCCTCTCCGACTCCGAGAGCCGGGTGCTGATCGCCGAGGACGCGGCCCAGGTCGCCAAGGCGGTCGAGAAGAAGGGCGAGCTGCCCCACCTCACCCACGTCGTCGTCATCGACCCGGCCGGCGTCGAGACCAGCGACTGGATCCTCACCCTCGCCGAGCTCGAGGCCCGTGGCGCGGCCCGCCTGGAGAAGGACGCCGACCTCATCGAGGAGCGGGTCGGCGCCATCACCAAGGACCAGCTCGCCACCCTCATCTACACCTCGGGCACCACCGGCCGCCCCAAGGGCGTGCGCCTTCCGCACGACAACTGGGCGTACATGGCGAAGGCGATCGCCGCGACCGGGCTGGTCAGTGCCGAGGACGTGCAGTACCTGTGGCTGCCGCTCGCGCATGTCTTCGGCAAGGTGCTCACCTCCGGGCAGATCGAGGTCGGTCACGTCACCGCCGTCGACGGCCGTGTCGACAAGATCATCGAGAATCTGCCGATCGTGCAGCCGACGTACATGGCGGCCGTGCCGCGCATCTTCGAGAAGGTCTACAACGGGGTCGCCGCGAAGGCCCGCGCCGGCGGCGGCGCCAAGTACAAGATCTTCCAGTGGGCCGCCGAGGTCGGCCGTGCCTACGCCAAGGAGAGCCAGGACAACTTCCGGCGCACCGGCACCGCGGGCGCGTCCTTCGGGCTGAGCGCCAAGCACAAGGTGGCCGACGCGCTGGTCTTCTCGAAGATCCGGGAGGCGTTCGGCGGGAACCTGCGGGCGTGTGTGTCCGGGTCCGCCGCCCTCGCGCCGGAGATCGGGTACTTCTTCGCCGGCGCCGGCATCCACATCCTCGAGGGGTACGGCCTCACGGAGTCCTCCGCGGCCTCCTTCGTGAACCCCGGTGAGGCCTACCGCACCGGTACGGTCGGCAAGCCGCTGCCCGGCACGGAGGTCAGGATCGCCGACGACGGCGAGATCCTGCTGCGCGGGCCCGGCATCATGGAGGGCTACCACGGGCTGCCCGAGAAGACGGCCGAGGTCCTTGAGGCCGACGGGTGGTTCCACACCGGGGACATCGGTGAGCTGTCGCCCGACGGGTATCTGCGGATCACCGACCGCAAGAAGGACCTCATCAAGACATCCGGCGGCAAGTACATCGCGCCCGCCGAGGTCGAGGGACAGTTCAAGGCGGTGTGCCCGTACGTCTCCAACATCCTGGTGCACGGGGCGGACCGGAACTTCTGCACGGCGCTCATCGCGCTCGACGAGGTGTCGATCCTGGAGTGGGCCAAGGAGAACGGGCTCGAGGGCAAGTCGTACGCGGAGGTCGTCGCCGCGCCGGTGACCGTCTCCATGGTCGACGGGTATGTGAAGCAGCTCAACGAGGGGCTTCAGCGCTGGCAGACCATCAAGAAGTTCCGGCTGCTGCCGCGGGACCTGGACATCGAGCACGGTGAGATCACGCCGAGTCTCAAGCTGAAGCGGCCTGTTGTGGAGCGGGAGTACAAGGGGCTCATCGACGAGATGTACGCGGGGTCTCGCGAGGCGTAGGCGGGTGGCCGGGGAGCGGGCGCGGCTGCCGGTGCGTTGTGGCTGGTCGCGCAGTTCCCCGCGCCCCTAGGTGGGACACCTCAGCGCTTCTCCACAAGGAGCCGGAGTTCCCTCACCTGGGCGCGCTGGGGTTCTGTCAGCTCGTCCTCCAGCGCGGTCAGGCGCTTGTTCACCTCCTCGTAGTCGGCCCGTTGGCGTGCCAGCAGTCGCTCCAACTGCTGGTTCTTCCTGTGCAGTTCGAGGAAGACGCTCACCTTGGCGCGCAGCACCCACGGGTCGAACGGCTTGGTCACGTAGTCCGCCGCGCCGGTCGCGTAGCCGCGGAAGGCGTAGCCGGGTTCGTCCTCCGTGCCTGTGAGGAAGATGATCGGGACGTCCTTCGTCTGGTCCAGGCGTTTGATGTTCGCCGCGGTCTCGAAGCCGTCCATGCCCGGCATGCGGACGTCCAGGAGGACCAGGGCGAACGGGCGCCGCAGCAGCGCCTTCATCGCCTCCTCGCCCGAACGGGCGCGCACCAGCGGTTCGTTGAGGGACCCCAGGACGGCCTCCAGCGCGATCAGGTTGTCCTCCATGTCGTCGACCAGGAGGATGCCCGCACTGCCGTCGGTCGTTGCCTCAGCGCTCATCTGACTGCCTCATTCAGTCGTCCGTGGGCGGGACCACCGCTCCCTCGGCCTCGGCCGGTTCCTCCGCCTGCGTGCCCTCGGGGTTCAGGAGAGCGCAGACGACGGTCAGCAGCTGGTCGACGTCCACCGGCTTGGGTACGTAGTCGTTGGCGCCGCGCGCGATCGACTTCTCACGGTCTCCGGGCATCGCCTTCGCGGTGAGCGCGACGATGGGCAGACCGGTCCAGCGCGGGGTGCGACGGATGGCGGCGATGGTCTCGTAGCCGTCCATCTCCGGCATCATGATGTCCATCAGGACGAGTTCGACGTCCGGGTTGCGCTCCAGGGTCTCGATGCCCTCGCGGCCGTTCTCCGCGTACAGGACCGGCATGCCGACCCGGCCCAGCACATGGGTGAGGGCGAAGACGTTGCGGATGTCGTCGTCGACGATCAGTACCCGCCGCCCGGAGAGCACCTGACCTGCCCGCCCCGTCTTCCACGCCTCCAGCCTGGTGGGCGCGGGCCACGAGTCCTCGGCGTCGTGGGCGGTCGGGTAGGACTCGGTGGACAGGTCCTCGGGGGCCGGCAGGAGGCGGTCCTCGGTGGTCGGGCCGGGCGCCGGGTGGCCGGGACTGACGACGGGGACGTAGAGCGTGAAGGTGGAGCCCGTGCCGGGTTCGCTCTCGGCGACGATACGGCCGCCCAGCAGCCCCGCGATCTCCCGGCTGATGGACAGCCCGAGCCCGGTGCCGCCGTACTTGCGGTTGGTGGTGCCGTCGGCCTGCTGGAACGCCTCGAAGATCACCGGGAGTTTCTCCCGCGCGATACCGATGCCGGTGTCGGACACCGCGAACGCGATGACCTCGTCGCTGTCGCGGACGAACCGGCGCTCGGGGTCGTGGAAGCGGTTGACCCGCAGTTCGACCCGGCCCGTGGCGGTGAACTTGATCGCGTTGGAGAGCAGGTTGCGCAGGATCTGCTGGAGGCGCTGCTCGTCCGAGTACATCTCGCGCGGCACGTCCTCGCCGACCGCCACCTCGAAGGCGAGCCCGCGGTCCAGGGTGAGCGGGCGGAAGGTGGCGTGGACGTAGTCGAGCAGCTTGATGAGCGGCAGCTTCTTGGGCCGTACGTCCATCCGGCCGGCCTCGATCTTCGACAGGTCCAGGATGTCGTTGATGAGTTGCAGGAGGTCGGAGCCCGACCGGTGGATCGTGGTCGCGAACTGGACCTCCTGGTCGGAGAGATGGCCGTCCTGGTTGTCGGAGAGCAGCCGGGCCAGGATCAGCAGGGAGTTCAGCGGGGTGCGCAACTCGTGCGACATGTTCGCCAGGAACTCCGACTTGTACTGGGACGACGTGGCCAGAAGGGCCGCCTTCTCCTCCAGTTCGGCGTTGGAGCGCTGCAACTCCGCCTGCTGCTCCTGGAGTTCGTCCGAGCGCTCCTGGAGCTGCCGGGCCAGGCGCTGGGACTCGCCCAGCAGGGACTCGGTGCGGGAGTTGGCGATGATGGTGTTGATGGCGACACCGATGGTGTTCACGAACTGGTCGAAGAAGGCCAGGTGGACGTCGGAGAAGCGGGAGAAGGACGCCAGCTCGATCACGCCGAGGAGCTTGTCCTCGAAGAGGATCGGGATGATGACGACGCTGGCCGGGGCCGCCTCCCCGAGCCCGCTGTTGATCTTGATGTAGTCCGGCGGGGCCTCCTCGACCAGGATCCGCTTCTTCTCGCGGGCCGCCTGCCGGACCAGACCGTGCACCGGCATGCCGCCGGTGTCGACGGTCGCCCCCTGCGCCGAGCCGTAACCCGCGATGAACGCGAGGCCCTTCGCGGGAACGGCAGTGTGCAGAGAGGTGCCGTCCTCGTCGGGGTCGGCCAGGAAGAACGCCCCGTACTGCGCGTTGACCAGCGGGGTCAGCTCCCGCAGGATCAGGTCGGCGACCTCCATCAGATCCCGGTGGCCCTGCATCAGCGCGGCGAGACGGGCGAGGTTCGACTCCAGCCAGTCCTTCGCCCGGGTCGTCTCGCGGAGGTTGGCCACCATCAGGTTGATGTTGTCCTTGAGCTCGGTGACCTCGCCCTGGGTCTCCACGGTGATGGCGCGGGACATGTCTCCCTGGGCCACCGCGGAGGCCACCTCGGCGATCGCCCGGACCTGGGTGGTCAGGTTGGAGGCCAGCTCGTTCACGTTGGTCGTGAGCCGCTTCCAGGTGCCGTACACGCCCTCGACCCGTGCCTGGCCGCCGAGTCGGCCCTCGGAACCCACCTCGCGGGCCACCCGGGTCACCTCGGAGGAGAAGGAGGAGAGCGTGTCGACCATGGTGTTGATGGCGGTCTTCAGCTCCAGGATCTCGCCGCGCGCGTCCACGTCGATCTTCTTGGACAGGTCGCCGTTGGCCACGGCCGTCGTCACCTGGGCGATGTTCCGCACCTGCGAAGTCAGGTTGTCCGCCATGTAGTTGACGTTGTCCGTCAGGTCCCGCCAGACCCCGGAGACGCCCAGCACCTGGGCCCGCCCGCCCAGCCGGCCGTCGGTGCCGACCTCGCGGGCCACCCGGGTCACCTCGTCGGCGAAGGCCCGCAGTTGCTCCACCATCGTGTTGACGGTGTCCTTCAGTTCGAGGATCTCGCCGCGGGCGTCGACCGTGATCTTCTTGGAGAGGTCGCCGTTGGCGACGGCGGTGGTGACCTGGGCGATGTTCCGGACCTGTGAAGTCAGGTTCAGGGCCATGAAGTTGACGTTGTCCGTCAGGTCCTTCCAGACCCCGCTGACACCCCGCACCTGCGCCTGACCGCCGAGGTTGCCCTCGGTGCCGACCTCGCGGGCGACGCGGGTGACCTCGTCGGCGAAGGCGGAGAGCTGGTCGACCATGGTGTTGATGGTCGACTTCAGCTCCAGGATCTCGCCCTTCGCCTCCACCGTGATCTTCTTGCCGAGGTCGCCCTGAGCCACGGCCGTCGACACCAGCGCGATGTTGCGGACCTGCGAAGTCAGGTTGTCCGCCATGAAGTTGACGTTGTCGGTGAGGTCCTTCCAGACCCCGCTCACGCCGCGCACTTGGGCCCGCCCCCCGAGGTTGCCCTCGGTGCCGACCTCGCGGGCGACCCTCGTCACCTCGTCGGCGAAGGCCGAGAGCTGGTCGACCATCGTGTTGATGGTGGACTTGAGCTCCAGGATCTCGCCCTGCGCGTCGACCGTGATCTTCTGCGACAGATCGCCGTTGGCCACGGCCGTCGTCACCTGGGCGATGTTGCGGACCTGCGACGTCAGGTTCGACGCCATGAAGTTGACGTTGTCGGTGAGATCCTTCCAGACCCCGGAGACACCCCGCACCTGGGCCCGCCCGCCCAACTGCCCCTCGGTGCCCACCTCGCGGGCCACGCGGGTGACCTCGTCGGCGAAAGCGGAGAGCTGGTCGACCATCGTGTTCACGGTGAGCTTCAGTTCGAGCAGTTCACCGGTCGCCTCGACCGTGACCGTGCGGGTGAGGTCACCGCGGGCCACCGCCGTCGTCACCAGGGCGATGTCACGGACCTGCGCGGTCAGCCGGGACGCCATGGTGTTGACCGCCTCGGTCACATCCCGCCAACTGCCCGACAGACCCGTCACCTTGGCCCGCCCGCCGAGCCTCCCCTCGGTGCCGACCTCGCGGGCCACCCGGGTCACCTCACCGGTGAACAGGGAGAGCTGGTCGACCATCTTGTTCACGGCCCGGCCCAGCCGCCGCAGATCACCGCGCAACTGCCGGTTGCCGTCGTGCAGATCGACCCGCTGGGTCAGATCGCCGCCGGCCACCGCGTCCAGCACCCGGGTCGCGTTGGCGGCCGGGGCCACCAGAGCGTCGAGCAGCTGGTTCACGTCGTTGACCCGGGAGGTCCACGAGCCCTGCCCGGGGCTCGGGGAGAGCCGCTCGTCGAGCCGGCCGTGCCGGATCAGCTCCCGCTTCACCCGGTTCACCTCGCCGGTGAAGTGCAGGTTGCGGTCCACCAGCTGGTTGAAGACGGCCGTCAGTTCGGCCACGATCCCGTCACCGGTCTCCGGCAGCTTCGTGAAGTCACCGTCCCGGGCCGCGGTCATGGCGGCGAGCAGAGGGCGCAGATCCGACGCACGAATCCGGTCACCTTTCTGTCCGTCCTCGAGCACAGAGGTACCACTGTTCTCACTCATGGCGGCCCACTTCGGTAACTCGGCGCTTATGGGCGTGGCCAGTCTGTCACTCTGTCCGCATCGACTGAGGCGTATTCGTCCGAACTGCTCGGGGAGACGGCCATGGGGGCCATTCCGGTGCAACGGGAGTGTGTTGCCCGTGCGTCCGTCGCGCCGGGGCCCGGTGACGGCGCGCTCCCGTACGCTCCGGCGCACGCCCAGGCCACCCTCCCCGGCAGTCCGTTCGCGCCGGCCTCGGCCCGGGCCCTGTTACGGGCCACGATCGCCGAGTGGGCCGAACTCGCCCTGCCAGGCACCGAGTTCCTCACCGACCGGCAGGTCGACGACGCCGTGGTCGTCGTGAGCGAGCTCGTCACCAACGCCGTCGTGCACGCGGGCACCGACGTCGAGCTGGACTGCCGCCTGGAGGCGCACACCGGCGCCCTCGTCATCGAAGTCCTCGACCACCATCCCTCGCGCGCGCCGCACGACGGTGACCCCGAGGCGTGGTACGGCATACCGGAGTACGGGCGCGGACTGCGCCTGGTCGCCGCCCTCGCCGAGTCCTGGGGCGTCACCTACCGCACGGGCGCCAAGACGGTGTGGGCGCAGTTGCCGGCCGGCGGCAAGGAGGCCCTCGACGGAATCCAGGCGTACGCCGGGGAAGCCGCGCAGGAACGGGAGCCCGAGGGCGTTCACGAACGGGAGCCGGGGGGCGTGCACGAAGGAGAGCCGGAGGGCGTGCACGAACGGGGGCTGCGGATCGCCGGGAAACTCGCCCCGGAGCCGCCCCAGGGACCGGTCCCGCCCCAGACGCCCGCCTCCCGCGGCGAGCAGGACCGGGACTGGCTCAACCGCGGCGCCCTGTCCTTCCTCGCCGAGGCCTCCGACCTGCTCGCCGGGCAGCTCGACGAGAACCTCGTCGCCGCGCTCGCCGGCCAGCTGATCGTGCCGCGGCTGGCCGACTGGTGCGCGGTGTGGCTGGAGGACGAGGTCGCCGGACGCTGGGGCTCCCCCCGCACCGGCGAGTCGGAGTCCGGGAACGGGGCGGGCTGGGGCGAGGGCGGAGTACCCGGACCCCGGCTGGCCCGGGTATGGCACGGCACCGAGAACCGGATCGAGGACCTGCGGCGCGCCCTGGAGAAGGTGCCGCCGGGACCTTCGGGCACGCACTGCCCCGGACCCGCGCCCTTTCCCTGGCCCGGAGAGGCGCTCGGCCCGCACGGTACCCACGGCTCCGCGCTCGCCTACCGCCTCACCGCCGGCGGCCGCCCGCTGGGCACCCTGGTCATCGGCCGGGCCGGGCTGCTGTCCTTCCCCGACGAGATCACCGGGCTCGTCGAAGACCTCAGCCGCCGGGTGGCGCTCGCCATCGGCGCGGCCCGCCAGTACGCCCGGCAGGCCACCATCAGCGCGGTGCTCCAGCGCGGTCTGCTGCCCGGCGCGGTCGCCGAGATCCCCGGGGTGCGCAGCGCCCTGGTGTACGAGCCGTGCGACAAGGGCGGGCCCAGCGGCGACTTCTACGACCTCTTCCCGGCCGGCGACGGCCGCTGGTGCTTCGCCCTCGGCGACGTGCAGGGCAAGGGTCCCGAGGCCGCCGTGGTCATCGGTCTTGCCCGGCCCTGGCTGCGGCTGCTGGCCCGCGAGGGGTACCGCGTCGCCGACGTCCTGGACCGCCTCAACCAGCTGCTCCTCGACGACGCGACGGAGGTCGCGGACGCGGCGGCGCGGGCCCTGGCCGCCGCGGGCGGACGCCCCGCGGGCCCCGCGGACGGCCCCCAGACCCGCTTCCTGTCCCTCCTCCACGGCGAGCTCGTGCCCTTCGACGGCGGAGTGCGCTGCACCCTCGCCTCCGCCGGACACCCGCTGCCCCTGCTGCTCGGGGCCGACGGCAAGGTCCGTACGGTCGCTCGGCCGCAGACCCTCATCGGGGTCATCGAGGACGAGACGTACACCAGTGAGACCTTCGAACTGCGCCCCGGCGACAGCCTGCTGTGCGTCACCGACGGCGTGACCGAGCGGCGCAGCGGCCCCCGGCAGTTCGACGACGAGGACGGGCTCGCCCAGGCACTGGCGGGGTGCGCGGGGCTGGGCGCCGAGCTGATCGCGGAGCGGATCAGACGGCTGGTGCACGAGTTCGGGGCGCGGCCGCCGGAGGACGATCTGGCACTGCTCGTGCTGCAGGCGGAGTAGGTCCCCGCCGGGGTGCTGGACAATGGAAGGCATGCCTTCCGCACTCCCCGACGGTGAACCCGTTCCCGACGACGGCTCGCTCCCCGCGTCCGCGCTCACCGGGTCCGCCGACCGCCCCCTCGGTTTCTATCTGCACGTCCCGTACTGCGCGACCCGCTGCGGCTACTGCGACTTCAACACCTACACCGCGACCGAGTTGCGCGGTTCGGGCGGGGTGCTGGCCTCCCGTGACAACTACGCGGACACCCTGATCGACGAGATCCGGCTCGCCCGCAAGGTCCTCGGCGACGATCCGCGCCCGGTCCGCACGGTGTTCGTGGGCGGCGGTACGCCGACCTTGCTTGCCGCCGGGGACCTCGTACGGATGCTGGGGGCGGTCCGCGACGAGTTCGGGCTCGCGCCGGACGCGGAGGTGACGACCGAGGCGAACCCGGAGTCGGTGGACCCGGCGTACCTGTCCGCCCTGCGGGAGGGCGGCTTCAACCGGGTGTCCTTCGGGATGCAGAGCGCGAAGCAGCATGTGCTGAAGGTGCTGGACCGTACCCACACGCCGGGGCGGCCCGAGGCGTGCGTGGCGGAGGCCCGGGCGGCGGGCTTCGACCACGTGAACCTGGACCTGATCTACGGCACCCCGGGGGAGTCCGACGACGACTGGCGGGCCTCCCTCGAGTCGGCGATCGGGGCCGGACCGGATCACGTCTCGGCGTACGCCCTGATCGTCGAGGAGGGCACCCAGCTGGCTCGTCGCATCCGCCGGGGCGAGGTCCCGATGACCGACGACGACGTCCACGCGGACCGCTACCTGATCGCGGAGGACGTGCTGTCGGGCGCCGGGTTCGACTGGTACGAGGTGTCCAACTGGGCCACCTCGGACGCGGGCCGGTGCCTGCACAACGAGTTGTACTGGCGCGGGGCCGACTGGTGGGGCGCCGGGCCAGGGGCGCACTCGCACGTGGGCGGGGTGCGGTGGTGGAACGTGAAACACCCCGGGGCGTATGCGGGGGCGCTGGCTGCGGGGCGGTCCCCGGGCGCGGGGCGGGAACTGCTCTCCGACGAGGACCGGCGGGTCGAGCGGATCCTGCTGGAGCTGCGGTTGGTGGAGGGGGTGCCGTTGTCGCTGCTGCGGGAGGAGGGGCTGGCGGCTTCCCGACGGGCGCTGGGGGAGGGGCTGCTCAAGGGCGCGCCGTACGAGGAGGGGCGGGCCGTGCTGACGTTGCGGGGGCGGCTGCTGGCGGACGCGGTGGTGCGGGATCTGGTGGATTGATCACTCGGCGGAGTGAATCGGTGCGGAACGCCGGTTCGGTCCCTAACCTGGTTCGTAGGCTGCCGTTAAAAGTACGCGGCGGATGTGGAGGGCCACGGAGATGACCGCTGTGGACGAGCGTGGGATGACCAAGTACTTCGAGGAGCTTGAGCCTCCCGAGGGCGTCAAGGTCGAGCTTCTCCGGGGGGAAATCGTGATGATGGCCAGCCCTGATCTTGTGCACAACATGATCATCGAGGATGTGCTGGACCAGATCCCGCGTAAGCGGTGGTCGCGATTGCAGACCCAGGATGTCGACATCCTCGACGAGGCCAGTGAGCCGGTACCGGACCTGGTGGTCCTTGAGCGCGAAGTCATGCCTGCCTCGGGACGTCTGTTGCCGTGTCGTCTGATCACGATGGTCGTCGAGGTCGTTTCCAAGACCAGCGTCCAGCGAGACTATGAAATCAAGCGCTCGATCTACGCTGCCGGCATGGTGCCCGCCTACCTCATCGTCGACCCGATCATGGCGCAGTGCGTGCTGCTGACGAGGCCAGCCGGAAAGGGTGAGAACGCCGACTACCAGCGTCAGCAGCTCACCAAGTTCGGGGCATCGCTGCCGTTGGAGGAACTGGGGCTCGAAATGGACACCAGTGAGTTCGGAACGTTCCCCGGCGTCAAACCCCACCGCTATCCGTGACGAAGTCGATCAGCTCCTCCACCCGCCCCAGCAGCTCCGGCTCCAGGTCCCTGTAAGACCCCACCCGCTTCAGAATCGCCTGCCACACCGCGCCCGTGTTCTCCGACGGCCAGCCCAGCGCCCGGCACACGCCCGTCTTCCAGTCCTGGCCGTGCGGTACCCGTGGCCACGCCTCGATGCCCAGGGACGACGGCTTCACCGCCTCCCAGATGTCGATGTACGGGTGGCCGACGACCAGCGCGTGTTCGCTGGTCACCGACGCCGCGATACGTGACTCCTTGCTGCCCGGCACCAGATGGTCCACCAGCACGCCCAGCCGGGCGTCCGGACCCGGTGCGAACTCGGCCACGATCGCCGGAAGGTCGTCCACGCCCTCCAGGTACTCCACGACCACGCCCTCGATGCGCAGGTCGTCGCCCCAGACCTTCTCCACCAGTTCCGCGTCGTGGCGGCCCTCGACGTAGATCCGTCCGGCGCGGGCCACGCGTGCGCGTGCGCCGGGCACGGCGACCGACCCGGAGGCGGTCCGTGAGGGTCGTACCGGAGCCGCTGCCGCCGGCCGGACCAGCGTCACCACCCGGCCCTCCAGCAGGAAACCGCGGGGCTCCAGCGGGAACACCCGGTGCTTGCCGAAGCGGTCCTCCAGGGTCACCGTGCCCGCCTCGCAGCGGATCACCGCGCCGCAGAAACCGGTGCCCGGCTCCTCGACCACCAGACCGGGCTCGGCGGGCACCTCCGGCACCGGCTTGGACTTCTTCCACGGAGGGGTCAGGTCGGCGGAGTACTGGCGCATTCGGATGACGATAGGAGAAGCGGCACCGGAGTCCTCACGACACGCCGAAGCGTGCCGCCAGCGCGTCCCGCTGGGACCGTACGAACGCCGCGTCCACCACCGCTCCGTGACCGGGCACGTACAGCGCGTCCTCGCCGCCCAGCTCCAGCAGCCGGTCCAGCGCGGCGGGCCAGCGAGGCGGTACGGCGTCCGGACCCGCCTGCGGTTCACCCGACTCCTCGACCAGGTCGCCGCAGAAAACCACCTCCGGTGAACCGGGGACGAGGACCGCGAGGTCGTGGGCGGTGTGGCCGGGGCCCACGTTCGCCAGCAGGACCTGCCGGCCGCCGCCCATGTCGAGCGTCCACTCACCGGAGACGTGATGCCGGGGGGAGACGAGCGCGTCCACGGCCTCGTCGGCCGACGAGGAGTCCAGGCCGTTGCGCACCGCGTCCGCCCGCAGTTCCGCGCGGCCCAGGCGCCCCGCCAGCACTGTCTCCACGCCCACCGCGCCGAACACCTCCACCCCGGCGAACGCCGCCGCGCCGAAGACATGGTCGAAGTGGGGGTGGGTGAGCGCGAGATGGGTCACACGGTGACCGGCGAGTTCCTCGGCCTGCGCCCGCAGACGGACACCCTCCGTGAGGCTCGAGCCGGAATCGATCAGCAGGGCCGTGCCCTCGCCGATCACCAGGCCCGCCGTGCAGTCCCAGCCGGGCAGCCGGCACCGCCCCACCCCGGCCGCGACCCGCTCCCACCCGAGCTCTTCCCAAGTCACCGTCATACGGCGACGCTAGCCGTACAACCCGTCACGCCGGGACCAGCCTTGCCCTCGGAGTACCCCACCGCCGTACACTGGCCCGGGAGCGCTGGCACTCGGACGGACAGAGTGCCAGGCGAGGCGACAGGGAACGACTACTGGAGGTGTGCGCGGTGCTGAGTGAACGCAGACTCCAGGTGCTGCGCGCCATCGTCCAGGACTACGTCGGAACCGAGGAGCCGGTCGGGTCCAAGGCCCTGACCGAGCGGCACAACCTCGGAGTGTCCCCGGCGACCGTCCGCAACGACATGGCGGCCCTGGAGGACGAGGGGTTCATCGCCCAGCCGCACACCAGTGCCGGGCGGATCCCCACGGACAAGGGGTACCGCCTTTTCGTCGACAAGCTGGCCGGCGTCAAGCCGATGACCGGGCCGGAGCGGCGCGCGATCCAGAACTTCCTCGACGGCGCCGTGGACCTCGACGACGTCGTGGCCCGGACCGTGCGGCTGCTCGCGCAGCTCACACGGCAGGTCGCCGTCGTGCAGTACCCCTCACTGACCCGCTCGACCGTGCGGCACGTGGAACTGCTCTCGCTCGCCCCCGCGCGCGTGATGCTCGTGCTGATCACGGACACCGGCCGGGTCGAGCAGCGCATGGTCGACTGCCCGGCGCCCTTCGGGGAGGCCTCGCTCGCCGACCTTCGGGCGCGGCTCAACAGCCGGATCGCGGGGCGGCGGTTCGCCGATGTGCCCCGGCTGGTCGAGGACCTGCCGGAGGGGTTCGACGTCGAGGACCGGGGTACCGTCACCACGGTGCTCTCCACCCTCCTGGAGACGCTCGTCGAGGAGAACGAGGAGCGGCTGATGATCGGCGGCACCGCCAATCTCACCCGCTTCGGACATGACTTTCCCCTCACCATCCGGCCCGTTCTGGAGGCTCTGGAGGAGCAGGTCGTCCTCCTCAAACTCCTTGGTGAGGCCGGTGATTCGGGCATGACCGTACGTATTGGTCACGAGAACGCCTACGAGGGACTCAACTCCACTTCAGTGGTGTCGGTCGGTTACGGTTCGGGCAGCAACGAGGCAGTCGCCAAGCTCGGCGTGGTCGGACCGACCCGCATGGATTACCCGGGAACGATGGGAGCGGTACGCGCAGTGGCACGGTACGTCGGACAGATCCTGGCGGAGTCGTAAGTGGCCACGGACTACTACGCCGTTCTCGGCGTGCGCCGCGACGCGTCGCAGGAAGAGATCAAGAAGGCGTTCCGTCGGCTCGCTCGCGAGCTGCACCCGGACGTCAACCCGGATCCGAAGACCCAGGAGCGGTTCAAGGAGATCAACGCCGCCTACGAGGTGCTCTCGGACCCGCAGAAGAAGCAGGTCTACGACCTCGGCGGCGACCCGCTCTCGCAGGCCGGCGGCGGTGGCGCGGGCGGCTTCGGGGCCGGTGGGTTCGGGAACTTCTCGGACATCATGGACGCGTTCTTCGGTACGGCCTCACAGCGGGGGCCGCGCTCGCGGACCCGGCGCGGCCAGGACGCCATGATCCGGCTGGAGATCGAGCTCGACGAGGCGGCCTTCGGTACGACGAAGGACATCCAGGTCGACACGGCGATCGTCTGCACCACCTGCAGTGGTGAGGGAGCGGCGCCGGGAACCTCCGCGCAGACCTGTGACATGTGCCGCGGCCGCGGTGAGGTGTCGCAGGTGACGCGGTCCTTCCTCGGCCAGGTCATGACCTCGCGCCCGTGCCCGCAGTGCCAGGGCTTCGGCACCGTGGTCCCCACTCCCTGCCCGGAGTGCGCGGGCGACGGCAGGGTCCGCTCGCGTCGCACGCTGACCGTCAAGATCCCGGCCGGCGTCGACAACGGCACGCGGATCCAGCTCGCGGGTGAGGGCGAGGTCGGCCCCGGCGGCGGTCCCGCCGGCGACCTGTACGTCGAGATCCACGAGCTGCCGCACTCGACGTTCCAGCGGCGCGGCGACGACCTGCACTGCACGGTGACGATCCCGATGACGGCGGCATGCCTCGGCACGAAGGTGCCGCTGGAGACGCTGGACGGCATGGAGGAGGTCGACATCCGGCCCGGCACCCAGTCCGGCCAGTCGATCCCGCTGCACACCCGGGGCGTCACCCACCTCCGCGGTGGCGGACGCGGTGACCTCATCGTCCACGTCGAGGTGCAGACCCCGACGAAGCTCGACCCCGAGCAGGAACGACTGCTGCGCGAACTGGCCAAACTGCGCGGCGAGGAGCGCCCCACGGGTCAGTTCCAGCCGGGGCAGCAGGGGTTGTTCTCCCGGTTGAAGGATGCGTTCAACGGTCGTACGTGAGCTGTGGGGAGGGCTGCCGGGGGTCCGGGGGTTGTCCCCCGGGTGAGCACAGTCAGCCGGGGCAGCAAGGGTTGTTCTCCCGGTTGAAGGATGCCTTCAACGGTCGTACGTGAGCCGTGGGGAGGGCTGCTGGGGCGGGTAGACACTTTTCTCGCCCCCGCCGCCCCTTCCCGTCCCGTCCCTGGGGCTGTGCCCCAGACCCCCTATCGGCCCGAAGGGCCTCGTCCTCGAACGCCGGACGGGCTGACAGCGGGCGGATTCGGACTTGTCCGGAGGACGTGACAACATGCCGTCATGTCCTCCGCACTGACCGATCTCTTCCCTCATCCGATCGTGCAGGCGCCCATGGCGGGCGGCGTCTCCGTGCCGCGGCTCGCCGCCGCCGTGTCCGATGCGGGCGGGCTGGGGTTCCTCGCCGCCGGGCACAAGACGGCCGACGGGATGTACCAGGAGATCAAGCAGATCCGGGGGCTCACCGGACGTCCCTTCGGCGTCAACCTCTTCATGCCGCAGCCGGAGTACGCCGACCCGGCCGCCGTCGAGGTCTACGCCCACCAGCTGGCCGGTGAGGCCACCTGGTACGAGACCGAGCTCGGCGACCCCGACAGCGGACGTGACGACGGCTACGACGCCAAGCTCGCCGTCCTGCTGGACAACCCGGTGAAGGTGGCCTCCTTCCACTTCGGCATCCCGAGCGGCGAGGTCCTGGAGTCGCTGCGCCGGGCCGGTACCTTCACCCTTGTCACCGCGACCAGCCCCGAAGAGGCCCTCGCCGTGCAGTACGCGGGCGCCGACGCCGTGATCGCCCAGGGCGTGGAGGCCGGCGGGCACCAGGGCACCCACCGGGACATACCCGAGCAGGACGGCTCAGGTCTCGGTCTCCTGACCCTCGTCGCACAGATCCGCGAGACCGTGGCCCTGCCGATCGTGGCCGCCGGCGGCATCATGCGCGGCAGCCAGATCGCCGCCGTCCTCGCCGCCGGAGCCGACGCGGCCCAGCTCGGCACGGCGTTCCTCGCCACGCACGAGTCCGGCGCCCACGACGTGCACAAGCGGGCGCTGACCAACCCCCTCTACGTCCGCACCGAGTTGACCCGCGCCTTCTCCGGCCGCCCCGCCCGCGGCCTGGTCAACCGCTTCGTGCGCGAGCACGGCCCCTACGCCCCCGCCGCCTACCCGGAGATCCACCACCTCACCGCGCCCCTGCGCAAGGCCGCCGCCAAGGCCAAGGACCCGCAGGGCATGGCGCTGTGGGCGGGACAGGGTCACCGGTTGGCACGCGAGCTGCCCGCGGGACAGCTCGTGGAGCTCCTCGCGGCCGAACTCGCGGACAGTCGGACAGCGTTGTCGGCCAAGGGAGAACAGCGATGACCCGACCGGTGTTCGTCGTCGAGCGCTTCGTCCAGCAGAGCGAGCCGGGGAGCGGCGGACGGTATGTCCTCGACGGCCCCGAAGGGCGTCACGCCGTCTCCGTGAAGCGGCTCCAGCCCGGCGAGGACGTCATCCTCACCGACGGGGCCGGGCGCTGGGCCGACTGCGTGGTGCTCGGCACCGAGGGCAAGGACCGGCTGATCGTGCAGCTGGACTCGGTGTCCGAGGAGGAACCCCCTCCACAGCCCCGCATCACCGTCGTCCAGGCCCTCCCCAAGGGCGACCGCGGCGAGCTGGCCGTGGAGACCATGACCGAGGTCGGCGTCGACGCCATCGTGCCCTGGCAGGCGGCCCGCTGCATCACCCAGTGGAGGGGCGAGCGGGGACTGAAGGCGCTCGGCAAGTGGCGGGCCACCGCCCGCGAGGCCGGCAAGCAGTCCCGGCGGATCCGTTTCCCCGAGATCGCGGACGCGGCGACCACGAAACAGGTTGCCTCACTTCTGGCCGAAGCCGACTTCGCCGCCGTGCTGCACTCCGACTTCGACCATGGCAGGTGGCCGCTGGCCACCGCCGAACTCCCCGAGGAAGGTGAGATCGTGCTGGTCGTCGGCCCCGAAGGGGGTGTCGCCAAGGACGAGTTGGCGCTCTTCCAGGAGGCCGGTGCGCGGGCCTGTGTCCTCGGGCCTACCGTGTTGCGGACATCTACCGCCGGGACGGCGGCCGCGGCCCTGGTCCTTGGCCGTACCGGCCGCTGGTCCTGAGCCGAGAGGAACACCGTGGAACTCGCCCAGGTCCGTCTGCTCGTCAGCGACTTCGCCGCCTGTTACCACTTCTACGCCGAAGTCCTCGGTCTCAAGCCCCAGTCGGGGGCGGTGGGCGGACCGTACGAGAAGTTCAGCCCCGCCACCGGCTCCGCGGGCATCGCCCTCCAGGACCGGTCGATGATGGCGGAGGTCCTCGGTGAACTGGGCGACACGGCCACCGGCCACCGCTCCCTGGTGGTGCTGCGTGTGGACGAACTGGACGCGTACTGCGAGCAGATCACCGGTCGTGGAGCCGTCCTGCTGCACGGCCCGGCCGCCATGACGGACCGTATGCGGGTCGCCCACCTCAAGGACCCGGAGGGCAACCTGGTGGAACTTCAGGAGTGGCTGCTGCTGCGCGGCTGACGGTACTTCTCGTCGCCGGTTCGCGGCACGCAGGCCGTCTGGGGGTACGCGGCCACGTCGACGCCGGGTCACTCGCAACCGGCGCGCGCAATGACCGTATGCGCCCTACCGTCGGACGGTGCGCGGTGGCAGGCTGCCCTTCATGGTGGCGTTGAGACGGAACGGGCGTCGGCCGCGCGGGGTGCGAGTGGCGGGCGTGGTCGGGGGTGCCGTACTGGCCGTGGGCGGGGTCGCCGCCTGTGATCCGACCGGTGTGGTCAGCTCCGCGACGGTCTCCTACACCACCGACCAGCTGGTCACCAAGGAGCTGAACCGGCAGAAGGCCGACGTGAGTTGGCTGACCTGCACGGCCTCGTACGACGACGGGGACCGGACGCCGAGCGCCACGGTGAACACGGTCGCCACCGTCGACTGCGACGGGAAGACACGGGACGGCAAGGACATCACCGTCAAGGGCAAGGTGACCCGGACCGTCAGCGGCGCGTGCGTGCGCGGGAACCTCACCGCGACGGTGGGCGGCAGGCAGTGGTTCCACGTGGACGGACTCGGCGACTGCACCGCGACACCCACGCCGCCGGTCAACAACCCGGGGCGGCCCGGCCCCACGGTCACGGTGACCGTCACGAAGACCATCTGGTGCCAGAAGGACCCGCAGTGCTGGCCCGACGGCAAGTGATCGAAACCTCTGTGCACGGGGACCGCCCGTGCATAGGGTGATCGGGTGACACAGCCTGCGACGTCTGCATATCTCCGGTTTCCGCATCTGCGGGGCGAGTTGGTCGCCTTCACCGCCGAGGACGACGTGTGGCTCGCGCCGCTCGACGGCGGGCGCGCCTGGCGGGTCAGCCCGGACAACGTGCCGGTCACCCACCCCCGTATCTCGCCCGACGGCACCACCGTCGCCTGGACCTCCACCCGCGACGGCGCCCCCGAGGTGCACATCGCCCCGGTCGACGGCGGACCGGTCAGGAGGCTGACCCACTGGGGCAGTATCCGCACCCAGGTGCGCGGCTGGACCCCGGACGGAGAGGTCCTCGCGATCACCACCCACGGCCAGGCGAGCCTGCGCCGGAGCTGGGCGCACGCCCTCCCGCTCGACGGCGGACCCGGCACCGTCCTGCCCTACGGACCGGTCGGCCATGTCGCCCACGGCCCGGCGACCGTGCTGCTGTCCGCGCCCATGGGACGCGAGGCCGCCTGGTGGAAGCGGTACCGGGGTGGCACGGCGGGCAAGCTGTGGATCGACCGGGACGGTGACGGCGAGTTCGTGCGGCTGCACGACGACCTGGACGGAAACCTGGAGTACCCCGAGTGGGTGGGGGACCGGATCGCCTTCCTCTCCGACCACGAGGGCACCGGAGCCGTCTACTCCTCCCTCGCCGACGGCTCCGACCTGCGCCGGCACACGCCTCTCGACGGCTACTACGCCCGGCACGCCTCCGGTGACGGCACCCGGATCGTCTACGCCTCCGCCGGCGAGCTGTGGATCCTCGACGACCTGGACGGCGCCGAACCGCGCCGCCTGGACGTCCGGGTGGGCGGCCAGCGTGCCGACCGGCAGCCGTTCCCGGTGAACGCCGCCCACTGGTTCGGATCCGCCGCCCCCGACCACACCGCGCGCGGCAGCGCGGTCGCCGTGCGCGGAGCCGTCCACTGGGTCACCCACCGCTCCGGCCCGGCCCGCGCGCTCGCCGTCGAACCCGGCGTCCGGGCCCGGCTGCCGCGCACCTTCCGCACGGAGGGCGAGGAGTGGGTGGTGTGGGTGACGGACGCGGAGGGCGACGACGCCCTGGAGTTCGCGCCCGCCACCGGCCTCGCGCCGGGCGCCACCCCGCGCCGCCTCGCCGCCGGACAGCTCGGCCGCGTCCTCGGCCTCGCGATGGCCCCCGACGGCAGCAGGGCCGCGGTCGCCGCCCACGACGGCCGTGTCCTGCTCGTCGAGCGGGAGACCGGCGAGGTCCGCGAGGTCGACCGCAGCGAGGACGGCGACGTACGCGGGCTGACCTTCTCGCCCGACTCCACGTGGCTCGCCTGGTCGCACCCGGGCCCGGGCCCGCTCTCCCAGCTGAGGCTCGCCAACACCACCGACCTCTCGGTCACCGAGGCCACCCCGCTGCGCTTCCAGGACTACGCCCCCGCCTTCACCCTCGACGGCAAGCACCTGGCCTTCCTCTCCAACCGCGCCTTCGACCCGGTCTACGACGAGCACGTCTTCGACCTCGCCTTCGTGGTCGGCGACCGCCCGCACCTGATCACCCTGGCCGCGACCACCCCGTCCCCCTTCGGCCCGCAGCGGCACGGCCTCCCCTTCGAGGCCCCCGACAAGGACGAGACCCCGGACAGCGAGGGGACTCCGGCCACCCGCATCGACCTCGAAGGCCTCGCCGACCGGATCGTGCCCTTCCCGGTGGAGGCCGGCCGCTACTCCAACCTGCGCGCGGCCAAGGACGGCGTCCTGTGGCTGCGCCACCCCGTCCAGGGCGTCCTCGGCTCCTCCCGGGCCACCCCCGACGACCCCGACCCCAAGACCGACCTCCAGCGCTACGACCTCGCCCAGCAGCGCATCGAACACCTCGCCGCCGACGCCGACCACTTCGCCGTCAGCGGCGACGGCAAGCGCGTCCTGCTGTGGACCGACGGCCGCCTGAAGGTCGTACCGAGCGACCGCCGTGCCGCCTCCGACGACGACAGCGACACGAACATCACCGTCGACCTCGGCAGGATCCGGCAGACCGCCGACCCGTCGGCCGAGTGGCGGCAGATGTTCGAGGAGACCGGCCGCATCATGCGGGACCAGTTCTGGCGTCCCGACATGAGCGGCGTCGACTGGAACGGCGTCCTCGACCGCTACCGCCCGGTCCTGGACCGTCTCGCCACCCACGACGACCTGGTCGACCTCCTCTGGGAGGTGCACGGCGAACTCGGCACCTCCCACGCCTACGTCACCCCCCGCGGCGGCCACGGCCACGGCCCCCGCCAGGGGCTCCTCGGTGCCGACATCTCCCGTCACGAGGACGGCCCGCAGGGATCGGCACAGTGGCGCATCGACCGGATCCTGCCGACCGAGACCTCCGACCCGGACGCCCGCTCCCCGCTGGCCGCGCCCGGCGCCGCGGTCCGGGCCGGGGACGCGATCGTCGCGGTCGGCGGCCACCCGGTCGACCCGGTCACCGGTCCCGGCCCCCTCCTGGTCGGCACGGCGGGCAAGCCGGTCGAGCTCACCATCTCCCCGTCCGGCGGCGGCGACCTGCGGCACGCCGTCGTCGTACCGATCTCCGACGAGGAGCCGCTGCGCTACCACGCGTGGGTCGCCGACCGGCGGGCCTACGTCCACGAGAAGTCCGGCGGCCGGCTGGGGTATCTGCACGTCCCGGACATGCAGGCTCCGGGCTGGGCCCAGATCCACCGCGACCTGCGCGTCGAGGTGGCCCGCGAGGGACTCGTGGTCGATGTCCGCGAGAACCGCGGCGGGCACACCTCCCAGCTGGTCGTCGAGAAGCTGGCCCGCAGGATCGTCGGCTGGGCGCTGCCGCGCGGAATGCGGGCCACCAGCTATCCGCGGGACGCGCCGAGGGGCCCCGTGGTCGCCGTCGCCAACGAGTTCTCGGGCTCGGACGGCGACATCGTCAACGCGGCGATCAAGGCGCTGGGCATCGGCCCGGTCGTGGGAACGCGTACCTGGGGCGGCGTCATCGGCATCGACAGCCGCTACCGCCTGGTCGACGGCACGCTGATCACCCAGCCCAAGTACGCGTTCTGGCTGGAGGGTTACGGGTGGGGCGTCGAGAACCACGGCGTCGACCCCGACGTGGAGGTCGTACAAAGGCCGCAGGACCACGCGGCGGGGAGGGACACACAGCTCGACGAGGCGGTGCGGATAGCGTTGGAGGCGCTGGAGGCTGCTCCTGCGAAGATGCCTCCGAGCCTGCCTCGTTAAAATGCCTCACGACCTCGTACGGAAGGAACCACATGCCAGGGGAACCCCAGGACGACTGCCTGTTCTGCAAGATCGTCGAAGGCCACATCCCGGCGACGATCGTGCGAGAGACCGAGACGACCGTAGCGTTCCGGGACATCAACCCCCAGGCCCCCACCCACGTCCTCGTGATCCCCAAGGCCCACTACGAGAACGCCGCCGCCCTCGCCGCCGCGGAACCGCAACTCGCCGCCGACGTCCTCCGCGAGACCCAGGCCGTCGCGGAGGACGAGAAGCTGGAGAGCTACCGCACCGTCTTCAACACCGGCAGCGGCGCCGGCCAGACCGTCTGGCACGCCCACGCCCATGTGATCGGCGGCCGCGGCCTCCAGTGGCCCCCCGGGTAACTCGCCGTGTCCGTACGTGAGTTGGTCGTCCTCGGCACCGCGAGCCAGGTCCCCACCAGGCACCGCAACCACAACGGCTACCTGCTGAGGTGGGACGGTGAGGGCATCCTCTTCGACCCCGGAGAAGGCACCCAGCGCCAGATGCTGCGCGCCGGTGTCGCCGCCCACGACCTCCACCGGATCTGTGTCACCCACTTCCACGGTGACCACTCCCTCGGTCTCGCGGGCGTGATCCAGCGCATCAACCTCGACCGGGTCCCGCACGAGGTCACCGCCCACTACCCGAAGTCGGGGCAGCGCTTCTTCGACCGGCTCCGGTACGCGACGGCCTACCGCGAGACGGTCCGGCTCACCGAGGCGCCGGTCGCCGAGGACGGGGTGATCGCGGAGACCGGCGGCTACACCCTGGACGCCCGCAAGCTCTCCCACCCCGTCGAGTCCTACGGCTACCGCCTCACCGAACCCGACGGCCGCCGCATGCTCCCGGACCGTCTCGCCGCGCACGGCATCAAGGGGCCCGACGTCGGACGCATCCAGCGGGAAGGCTCCCTGAACGGTGTCTCCCTCGACGACGTCAGCGAGGTCCGGCTGGGCCAGCGGTTCGCGTTCGTCATGGACACCCGCCTCTGTGACGGCGTCCACGCTCTCGCGGACGGCGTCGACATGCTCGTCATCGAGTCGACCTTCCTGGACGAGGACGAGCAACTGGCCATCGACCACGGCCATCTGACGGCAGGCCAGGCGGCCCGCGTGGCTCGTGACGCCGGTGTGCGGCACCTTGTGCTCACCCACTTCAGCCAGCGCTACTCCGACCCGGAGGAGTTCGAGCGGCAGGCACGGGCGGCCGGGTACGAGGGCGAGCTGACCGTGGCCCATGACCTGCTGAGGGTGCCGGTTCCGAAACGGCGGTGAGGCGGCCGTACGATACTTCGATGTCCCTCCCCAAAGCTGAACTGCACCTGCACATCGAAGGCACCCTGGAGCCGGAGCTGGCCTTCGAGCTGGCCGCGCGCAACGGCGTCGCACTGCCCTACGCCGACACGGACACGCTCAGCAAGGCGTACCGGTTCGAGGATCTGCAGTCCTTCCTGAACCTGTACTACGAGCTCATGGCCGTCCTGCGCACCGAGCGGGACTTCGAGGACCTGGCCAACGCGTATCTCGCCCGGGCCGCCGCGCAGGGGGTCCGGCACGCGGAGATCTTCTTCGACCCGCAGGCGCACATCGCGCGGGGCGTGGACATGGGGACGGTCGTCGAGGGGCTGTGGCGGGCGCTGGGCAGCAGCGTGGAGAACCACGGCGTCTCCACACAGCTGATCATGTGCTTCCTGCGGGACGAGTCCGCCGAGTCGGCCCTCGCGACGCTGGAGGCCGCGAAGCCCTACCTCGACCGGATCGTCGGCGTCGGGCTCGACTCCGCCGAGGTGGGGCATCCGCCGGTGAAGTTCCGCGAGGTGTACGAGGCCGCGGCGGCGCTGGGGCTGCGGCGGGTGGCTCACGCCGGGGAGGAGGGGCCGCCGGAGTACATCGTCGAGGCGCTCGACGTGCTCGGGGTGGAGCGGATCGACCACGGGCTGCGCTGCGTGGAGTCGCCGGAACTGGTGGCCCGTCTTGTGCGGGACCGGATTCCGCTGACCTTGTGTCCGTTGTCGAATGTGCGACTTCGTACGGTTGATGTGCTTGCCGATCATCCGTTGCCCGCGATGTTGGAGGCGGGGTTGATGTGCACGGTCAACTCCGATGACCCCGCGTACTTCGGGGGGTATGCGGGGGACAACTTCGAGGCGGTGCGCTTGGCGCTGGGCCTGGGCGAGGAGCGGTTGAAGGAGCTTGCCCGGAACTCGTTCCTTGCGGCCTTCTTGGAGCACGATGAGGGGCTGCGGGCTCGGTATCTTGCGGAAGTTGATGCTTACGAGTTCTGAGGTGCGTTGTCGTCTGCCGCGCCGTCGTGGCTGGTCGCGCAGTTCCCCGCGCCCCTAAAGGCTGCGCTCACGCTGCCGTTGCGTTGTCGGGTGCCGCGCCGTTGTGGCTTGTCGCGCAGTTCCCCGCGCCCCTAAAGGCTGCGCTCACGCTGCCGTTGCGTTGTCGGGTGCCGCGCCGTCGTGGCTGGTCGCGCAGTTCCCCGCGCCCCTGAAAGACAGGAGCGCTTACGCTGCCGTTGCTTTGTCGTAGGCCTGGGTTTCCACCTGGATCTCCACGACCGGCAAGGTCCGCCGCCCTGCGCCCATTGCCACCGCTGTCATTGGCACCGCGATCAGCAGCAGGCCTGCCGCCAGGGCCGTGCCCATCGTCGGGAAGCCGGCCTGGGAGGCGAGGAGGCTGCCGGTCAGTGGGCCGGCCGCCGTGCCCAGTGATGATGCCGAGCCGACCAGGACCGCCCAGCGGCCGCGGGGGTCGAGGGAGGCGGCGAGGCTTATGACGTACGACAGGACGATCGGGTAGAGCGTGTTCCACGCGATCTCGCCGGTCGCGAAGGACGTCAGGTCGTGCGCGGAGGCGCTGAGGGCGATGCAGGCGGCGATGAGGACCGTTCCGCCGCCGATGGGCAGGGCGCGGCCCAGCCGTGGGCCGAGCGTGCCCGCGCCGACGACTCCCAGCAGCCCCGTGCCGAGCGCGATCGCGAAGATCGCGCCGACCGTGGTCTCGGAGAGGTGGGCCTGGGTGAGGCCGATGCGGCCGCTGACACCCCAGAGGGCGTTCTGGGCCAGGGACCAGCAGAGGAGGGTGACGGCGAGGAGCAGGCCGGCGCGGAGGTGGGGGAGCGGGGTGCCGGTGTCCAGGCCGCGGGCGGGGGCCGTGCGCAGGGGGAGCCGGCCGGTCAGGGGCCAGACGGCGAGCGCGGTGAGGGCGATGGCGGCGAGGGGCTGTCCGTGGCCGGGGCCCAGGTGGGGGACGGTGAGGTAGACGGCTCCCGCGAGCGCGGAGACGCAGAGGAGGCCGACCGTGGTGGTGCGGTGCGGGTCGGGCTGGGCGGCGATGCCGGTGGCGGCCACCGCCGTCGACGTACCGGATCCGAAGCCGCCGATCAGTGCGCCCGCGACGACGGCCGGGACGGCGTGGGCGAGGGCGGCGCCGCCGTAGCCGAGGACGGCGAGGGTCAGGCCGATGCGGGCGAGTGTGCGCGGGCCGATGCGGTCGACGCGGGAGGCGAGCAGGAAGCCGGCGGCGGCCGAGCTCAGCAGGAGGGCACTGCCGACGGCACCGGCTTCGGTGGCGGTGAGCGGAAGCCCCGAGTCGAGCCTTCCGACGGTGGTGGGCAGGAGATAGGGGGCGAGATACCCGGCCGCGAAAAGGGCGACGAGGGGCCAGGGCAGGGTGGAGCGACGGGCGAACACGGGCGTTCCCAGGGCATGCGAAAAGAAGCGGCTCAAGCAGGGGGTGGGGCGCAGGCCGTCGACGGACAGGAACGCGCGAAGAGAATTTGTATCAAGCACGCGGTTGCGGGAAGAAGCCCGGGTGGCGTGATCTGACTCACGTTCCGTTTGGGGCGGGTGATGCCGGGTAGCCGAGCGGCTTTTCCGGTGCGGCTAACGCCAGTTCGGTGCGCCCCCCGCGCCCCGCGCCGTCGCCTCGATCTTGCCCCTGATCTCCCGCATCACCGCGATGATCTGCTGTTCGTGTTCCGGCGTGAGGCGGGCGACCGGGACCGAGCAACTGATGGCGTCCTGGGCGGGGGTGTCGTAGCGCAGGGCGAAGCCGAAGCCGACGATCCCGAGGACACCCTCCTCGCGGTCGACCGCGTAGCCGCGTGCGCGGATCTCGGCGAGGTCGGCCAGCAGGGAGGCGCGGGCGGTGTGGGAGTTCGGGGTGAGGGCCTCGTACGGCTCCTCGGGCAGCCTTTCGTCGGGCGACTCGGCCAGCAGCGCCTTGCCCAGTGCGCCCGCGTGCGCGGGCAGGCGGCGGCCCACCCTGCTGATGGTCCGCAGGTACTCGTGCGACTCGCGGGTCGCCAGATACGCCACGTCCCGGCCGTCGAGCCGCCCCAGGTGGATCGTCTCGCCCAGCGCCTGGGACGCCTCGTCCAGATACGGCCGTACGGCCCGGACGTGCGGGTCGGAGTCCAGGTAGCTGGTGCCGGTGAGCAGGGCGTGGATGCCGATGCCGTAGAGCGAGCCGGTGCTGTCGGTGCGGACCCAGCCGCGTGAGATCAGGGTCTGGAGCAGTGCGTACATCGAACTGCGCGGCACCCCCAGCTCGGCCGCGAGTTCCTGCAGCCGGGCCGGCCGGTCGCCGCGCGCGGCGAGCACTTCGAGGAGTTCGACCGTGCGGGCCGCCGACTTCACCTCGCGCACGCCGGCGCTCTCCGGGCGTTCGCCCCCTGTCTCCGACATGCGCCGATGGTAATCGGCCCGCCAAACATCGCGCCGACCCATTGACGAGAGCGGTTCGTGTATCTAATCTCCATCTTCATACGTAGACAACATCTACATGGGGAGATGAGTGAGGGTGGCCCTCGACCCGGACACGGCCCGACGACTGCGGGACGGCATGGCACACGGCGTGCTGTCGTTCCCGCTCACGAGCTTCCACGACGACGGCACCCTCGACCCCGACGGCTTCCGTGCGCACGTCGCCGCCCAGATCGCCACCGGCCCCGGCGCCCTCTTCCCGGCCTGCGGCACCGGCGAGTTCTTCTCGCTCGACGAGGACGAGTACCGGCAGGTCGTCACCATCGCCGTCGAGGAGGCCGGCGGCCGGCTGCCCGTCGTCGCCGGGACCGGCTACGGCTGGGCCCAGGCCGTCCGCTTCGCCCGGATCGCCGAGGAGGCGGGCGCCGACGCGTTGCTGGTCCTGCCGCACTATCTCGTCGCCGCGCCGCAGGACGGGCTCGTCGCCCAACTGGAGCAGATCGCGGCCCGCACCTCCCTGCCGCTCATCGCCTACCAGCGCGGCCAAGTCGCCTTCGGCGTGGACGCCTTCCGGCGCGTCACCGCGATCCCCGGTGTCATCGGCCTCAAGGACGGGCACAGCGACCTCGACCGGCTCCAGCGCCTCACCCTCGCCGCCCCCGAGGACTTCCTCTTCTTCAACGGCGCCTCCACCGCCGAGATCCAGGCCCGCGCCTACGCCACCGTCGGCGTCCCCGCCTACTCCTCGGCCGTCCACGCCTTCGCCCCCGAGATCGCCAACGCCTTCTTCGCCGCCCTGCGCGACGGCGACGACGGCACGGTCGAGAAGCTGCTGCGCGACTTCTACGTCCCGCTCGTCGAACTCCGTGACCGGGTGCCCGGCTACGCCGTGTCCCTGGTGAAGGCGGCCGCACGGCTGCGAGGACGCCCGGTGGGACCCGTGCGAGCCCCCCTCACCGACCCGTCCCCCGCCGACCTCGCGGACCTCACGTCGCTGCTCGTCACCGGACTCGACCTCGTAGGAGCCCAGCTGTGAACCTGACGATCGCCGACGTCCGCCTGACACCGATCCTCGTCGCCGACCCTCCGCTGCTGAACACACAGGGCGTCCACCAGCCGTACACTCCCCGGCTGATCGTCGAGGTCGAGACCGCCGACGGGGTTACGGGGGTAGGGGAGACGTACGGCGACACCAAGTACCTGGAGCTGGCAAGGCCGTTCGCGGGGAAGCTGATCGGCCGTCAGGTCGGAGACCTGAACGGGCTGTTCACGGTCGCGGACCAGGTGGCCGTCGACTCCTCCCGGGTCTCCGGGCAGGTCGACGTCGGCGGCCTGCGAGGCGTCCAGACCGCCGACAAGCTGCGCCTGTCCGTCGTCTCCGGATTCGAGGTCGCCTGCCTCGACGCGCTCGGCAAGACGCTCGGCCTGCCCGTGCACGCGCTCCTCGGCGGCAAGGTGCGGGACTCCGTGGAATACAGCGCGTACCTGTTCTACAAGTGGGCCGCCCATCCTGAGGGCGTGACCTCCGAGAAGGACGACTGGGGGGCGGCCGTCGATCCCGCCGGGGTGGTCGAGCAGGCCCGCCTGTTCATCGAGCGGTACGGCTTCACCTCGTTCAAGCTCAAGGGCGGGGTCTTCCCGCCGGCCGAGGAGATCGCGGCCGTACGGGCACTGGCCGAGGCGTTCCCCGGGCACCCGCTGCGGCTCGACCCCAACGGGGCCTGGAGCGTGGCGACTTCACTGAAGGTGGCCCAGGAACTCGGAGACGTCCTGGAGTACCTGGAGGACCCCGCCCTCGGCACCGCCGCCATGGCCGAGGTGTCCGCCGGGACCGACGTGCCGCTGGCCACCAACATGTGCGTGACGACCTTCGCCGAGATCAAGGAGGCGTTCGCCCGGGACGCCGTCCAGGTCGTGCTCTCCGACCACCACTACTGGGGCGGTCTGCGCAACACACAGCAACTCGCCGCGATCTGCCGGACGTTCGGGGTCGGCGTGTCCATGCACTCCAACACGCATCTCGGGATCTCGCTGGCCGCGATGACGCATGTGGCGTCCACCGTGCCGAACCTCCACCACGCCTGCGACTCGCACTATCCGTGGCAGTCGGAGGATGTCCTCACCGAGCGGCTGACCTTCGAGGGCGGGGCCGTCACGGTCGCCGACGCGCCGGGCCTCGGTGTCGAGCTCGACCACGACAAGGTGCGGTTCCTGCACCAGCGGTGGCTCGACGACGACGGTTCGCTGCGGGAGCGCGACGACGCGGCGGCGATGCGGGTCGCCGAACCGGGGTGGGTCACACCGGCCGTGCCCCGCTGGTAGTGCCCCGCTGACAGGGCCCCGCTTCCGGAACGCCGCACAGGCTGTCCGGCGTGGCACGGACGTGACCGCCGACGCGTTGTCGGTGCTGTGGTGCAGACTGGCCTGACCGGCAACATGTCAGGGAGCGCACCGTGATCGCGTCCAACGCGTCCACCGGAAAGGGACCGTCGCACTTCGGAGAGACCGGGCCGTGTCAGGCCCGGGTCGATCCCCTGGCAGCCGTGCGCGAACCCGGCGATCCGCCCTGCGACGTCTACCTCACCGGGACCGTCTTCCTCGACATCGTCTTCACCGGGCTCGGCTCCGCCCCCGTGCGCGGCACCGAATCCTGGGCCCGCGGCATGGGCTCCAGCCCCGGTGGCGTGGCGAACATGGCGACCGCCCTCGCGCGCCTCGGGCTGCGCACCTCGCTGGCCGCGGCCTTCGGCGACGACCACTACGGCGAGTACTGCTGGGACGCCCTGGAGCAGGGCGAGGGCATCGACCTCTCGCCCTCGCGCAGCGTCCCCGGCTGGCACTCCCCGGTCACCGTGTCCATGGCGTACGAGGGCGAGCGCACGATGGTCTCCCACGGCCACGAGCCGCCCCCGGAGGCCGCGCTCATCCAGGAAGGCGCTCCGAACTGCCCGCCCCGCGCGCGTGCGGCGGTGGCCTCACTTGAGCCCGGCAGACGCGCACCCTGGATCGCCGGGGCCGCGAGCCACGGCACCCGGATCTTCGCCGACGTCGGCTGGGACGAGACCGGGGCGTGGGACCTGGCGGGCCTGGCCGACCTCGAACACTGCGAGGCCTTCCTGCCGAACGCGGAGGAGGCCATGCGGTACACCGGCGCCGGCTGCCCCCGGGAGGCCGCGCACGCGCTCACCGAACACGTGCCGCTCGCCGTGGTCACCCTCGGCGCGGAAGGCGCGTACGCGGTGGACCGGCGTACGGGTGAGACCGCCGAGGTCCCGGCGATCGAGGTCGAGGCGCTCGACCCGACCGGTGCCGGGGACGTCTTCGTGGCCGGCTTCGTCACCGGCACGCTGGCGGGCTGGCCGCTCGCGGACCGGCTGGCCTTCGCCGGCCTGACCGCCGCGCTCTCCGTCCAGGAGTTCGGCGGCTCCCTGTCCGCCCCGGGCTGGTCCGAGATCGGCGCCTGGTGGCGCAAGGTGCAGTCCCTCGACTCCCAGGACCCGGCGGCCCTGCGACGGTACGCGTTCCTCGCGGCCCTGGTCCCGGAGGAGGAGGCCCCGGGCTGGCCCCTGCGGCGCGCGGTACCGACGATCGGGTTCGGCAGGTCGGCCTGAGGGCGGGGGGCGGACCGGGGTCGCGCGGCCAGGCTCGTCTTACGGTTCGCTGAGGGCGGCCGGCCGAGGGCGTCGGTGGTCGGCCGGGCGTGTGGGGCGTGCCGCTTGGTCGGTCCGAGGGCGGGGACGGACCGGGGTCGCGCGGCCAGGGCCGTTTCACGGTTCGCTGAGGGCGGCCGGCCGGGGGCGTCGGCGGTCGGCCGGGCGTGTGGGGAGTGCCGCTTGGTCGGTCAGAGGGTGGGGGCGGGCCGGGGCCGTCTCGCCGGAGGCCGCCTGTCTCACGGCCTGAGGGCACCGGCGGTCGGGACGCCGTTCCGGCAGGGCGTGCGGGGCGGTCGGCCTGACGGCCCCGTGGGTCGCGTTGCCGTCGTCGGCGGGTAACAGGGCCCGGTGAGGTGACTGGCCCGAGGGCACCGACGGCGGGCCGGGCCGAGGGCGCTGCTTCGGGCGGATGCTGCGGTGTGTGCCGATTGGTCGGTCCGGGGACCAGTGGGTCGGAGCCGCAGCTCACCGCCCGGCCTGTCTCACAGCCCGTGGGGGTCGCCCGGCCGAGGGCACCGCCTCGGTCGGGCGTGCCGCTGTCGGCGTCAGCGCTCGGTCGCACGCTCCAGTACCGAGACCACCTGGTCCCGGACCACCTCGCGGGCCTCGGCGGGCAGCGCCCCGATCGCCATACCGCTCAAGGCGTCGAGCACGCTCTCCGGGCCCGCCTCGCAGGGCAGGCTCTCGCTCAGGAAGTCGTAGCCGTCGCGGACGGCGACGCGCAGGGCGGGACGGTCACCCGCGTCCACCGCGGTGGCGACGACCAGCGGAGGCGGGCCGCCCGGGGCTTCGGCCGCCTTGTGATAGCCGCTGGCCAGCGGTTCGCGCCAGTGCAGGCTCAGCAGCAGCGGCTTCTTGGCGAGCAGCTCGGCGAGGTCCGTCTCGAACGGCCCCTCCGCCGCCAGCACACGCGCCCGGGCGTCCAGGACGAGCGCCGCGGGGAGCAGACAGCGCAGGGTGCTGCCGACGATGTTCCCGCCCACCGTGGCGGTCCGGCGCACGGCCCCGGTGCCGATGCCGGACGCGGCCCGCCGCAGCACCTCCGGCACCCGCTCGTCGATCCGGTGCAGCAGGACCGCCGCCCCGACCGACCCGGCGTCAAGGACGTTCGCCTCCGGCACCTCGCGCAGTGACACGGACTGCTCGGGGAAGCCGTCCCGCTGCCAGGCGGCCCACACGAGCGTGGCACCGCCGACCGGTATCGCTCCCTCGGCCAGACACTCCTGCGCCTCGGGCAGGGAGGTGGGCAGACGTAACAGCACGGTCTTCCTGCTTTCTCCGTACGGACTCTCGTGGCCGACACCGCTTCGAACGCACGTGGCAGTGAGCGCATTCTTCCCCGGGGTGCGGGGGGAGCGTGCAGGGCTCATCGCCGCATTCAGGGCGCCCTCACTGTCGAAAACCCCTGCGGGGTTGTCAGTGCACCGTCGTACCCTTGACACCGCGAGGCCGCCTCCAGTTGTGCGGCCGTGACGAGGAGGAACCGCAGGCCTTCAGCGCCGGCCCATGACTCAGACACCTACAGGTCACAGCCCCGCGCAGGGGCAGGCGAGAGCACAGTTCACCGTCCCCGCCCAGCACCCCATGGTCGCGATCCTGGGGTCCGGCGACTCGCTGCTGCGCGTGATCGAGAAGGCCTTCCCGGCAGCCGACATCCATGTCCGGGGCAATGAGATCAGCGCGACAGGTGAGGCGGCGGACGTCGCCCTCGTCCAGCGCCTGTTCGACGAGATGATGCTGGTGCTCCGCACCGGACAGCCGATGACGGAGGACGCAGTGGAACGCTCGATCGCCATGCTGCGAGCGAGCGAGAACGGGACGAGCGACGGCCAGGAGACCCCGGCCGACGTGCTCACGCAGAACATCCTGTCCTCGCGCGGCCGCACCATCCGCCCCAAGACCCTCAACCAGAAGCGGTACGTCGACGCGATCGACAAGCACACGATCGTCTTCGGCATCGGCCCGGCCGGTACCGGCAAGACCTACCTCGCCATGGCCAAGGCGGTGCAGGCCCTGCAGTCCAAGCAGGTCAGCCGCATCATCCTGACCCGCCCCGCGGTCGAGGCGGGCGAGCGGCTGGGCTTCCTGCCCGGCACCCTCTACGAGAAGATCGACCCCTACCTGCGCCCGCTGTACGACGCCCTGCACGACATGCTCGACCCGGATTCGATCCCGAAGCTCATGGCGGCGGGGACGATCGAGGTCGCGCCGCTGGCGTACATGAGGGGAAGAACGCTGAATGACGCCTTCATCATCCTGGACGAGGCCCAGAACACGAGTCCCGAGCAGATGAAGATGTTCCTCACCCGGCTCGGCTTCGAGTCGAAGATCGTGATCACGGGTGACGTGACGCAGGTCGACCTGCCGGGCGGCACCCAGTCGGGTCTGCGTCAGGTGCAGGACATCCTGGAGGGCCTCGACGACGTCCACTTCTCCCGCCTGTCGTCCCAGGACGTCGTACGGCACAAGCTGGTCGGCCGTATCGTCGACGCGTACGAGAAGTACGACAGCGAGAACGGTACGGAGAACGGCACCCACAAGGGCGACCGGAACAAGCGGAAGTAGACAAGCCAGCACCATGTCGATCGACGTCAACAACGAGTCCGGAACCGAGGTCGACGAGCAGGCGATCCTCGACATCGCCCGCTACGCGCTCGCGCGGATGCGCATCCATCCGCTCTCCGAGCTCTCGGTGATCGTCGTGGACGACGACGCCATGGAGCAGCTGCACATCCAGTGGATGGACCTGCCGGGGCCCACCGACGTCATGTCGTTCCCGATGGACGAGCTCCGGCCGCCCAGCAAGGACGACGACGAGCCCCCGCAGGGCCTCCTCGGCGACATCGTGCTCTGTCCCGAGGTCGCCAAGCGGCAGGGCGAGGAGGCCGAGACGCAGCACTCCATGGACGAGGAGCTCCAACTGCTCACCGTCCACGGGGTGTTGCACCTGCTCGGTTACGACCACGAGGAGCCGGACGAGAAGGCCGAGATGTTCGGCCTGCAGGCGGCCATCGTGGACGGGTGGCGGCAGGAGAAGGGCTTCACCGGCCCCTCTCCGGCGCCGACCGTCTCATGAGTCCGTCCCTCGTCTCCGGCGCGATCGCCCTGGTCGTCGTCGCGTGGCTCGCCGCCTGCGCGGAGGCGGGCCTCGCTCGCGTCTCCAGCTTCCGCGCCGAGGAAGCCGTACGCAACGGCCGTCGGGGCAGCGCCAAACTCGCGCAGGTCGCCGCCGACCCGACCCGCTACCTCAACCTGGCGCTGCTGCTGCGCGTGGCCTGCGAGATGGCCGCGGCGGCGCTGGTCACCTACGCCTGCCTCCAGGAGTTCCCGGGCACCACCCGCGCCCTGCTGGTCGCGATCGGCGTCATGGTGCTCGTGTCGTACGTCGCCGTCGGGGTGTCGCCGCGCACCATCGGGCGTCAGCACCCGCTCAACACGGCGACTGCGGCGGCGTACGTCCTCGTCCCGCTGGCCCGGGTCATGGGCCCGATCCCGTCGTTGCTGATTCTCATCGGCAACGCGCTGACGCCCGGCAAGGGCTTCCGCCGGGGCCCCTTCGCCTCCGAGGCGGAGCTGCGGGCGCTGGTCGACCTCGCCGAGAAAGAATCCCTGATCGAGGACGACGAGCGCCGGATGGTGCACTCGGTCTTCGAGCTGGGGGACACGCTGGTGCGGGAGGTCATGGTCCCGCGGACCGATCTCGTCGTCATCGAGCGCTACAAGACGATCCGTCAGGCGCTGACCCTCGCACTCAGGTCGGGTTTCTCGCGTATCCCGGTGAGCGGCGAGAGCGAGGACGACATCGTCGGGATCGTCTATCTGAAGGACCTGGTGCGCAAGACGCACATCAGCCGGGACGCCGAGTCCGAGCTGGTCTCCACGACGATGCGTCCGGCGGCGTTCGTGCCCGACACGAAGAACGCCGGTGACCTGCTCCGTGAGATGCAGCAGGACCGCAATCACGTGGCCGTCGTCATCGACGAGTACGGCGGCACGGCCGGCATCGTCACCATCGAGGACATCCTCGAGGAGATCGTCGGCGAGATCACCGACGAGTACGACCGCGAGCTGCCGCCGGTGGAGGAGCTCGGTGACGACCGCCACCGGGTCACCGCCCGCCTCGACATCACCGACCTGGGCGAGCTGTACGGGCTCGACGAGTACGACGACGAGGACGTGGAGACCGTCGGCGGCCTGCTCGCGAAGGCCCTGGGCCGGGTGCCGATCGCCGGGGCGTCGAGCGTGGTCGAACTCCCCGACGGGCGCGGGCTCCGGCTGACCGCGGAGGCCGCGGCCGGGCGCCGGAACAAGATCGTGACGGTGCTGGTGGAGCCGGTGGGCTCCGCGCAGAAGGAGACGGAGGAAGAGTGACCCCCCAGGAGCTGCGCGCCCTGTGTCTGTCGTTCAACGCGGCGGTGGAGGACTTCCCGTTCAGCCCGGAGATCTCGGTCTTCAAGGTGCTGGGCAAGATGTTCGCCCTGAGTTGGATCGACGCGCGGCCTCTGAAGGTCAACCTCAAGTGCGATCCGGAGGACGCGATCCGGCTGCGCGAGGAGCATCAGGGCCTGGTCATTCCCGGCTATCACATGAACAAGCGCCACTGGAACACCGTCACGGTCGACGGCGAGCTCCCGGACCGCCTGGTCCGGGAGCTGGTGGAGGACTCGTACGACCTGGTGGTGGCCGGTCTACCGCGCGCCGAGCGGCTGCGCCTCGACCGCTCCTGAGCGCACCCGCAGTCCGACCGCGACCAGTGCCGCCGCCGCGAGCACGATCACCGCGTCCAGGGCGAGGACCGTGTGGACGCCGGACAGCAGGTCGTGCGAGGTGGTGGCGAGGACGCCCAGCAGGGGGATGCCGACGGTGAGGCCGATCTGCTGGGTCGAGGTGACCAGGCCGGTGGCCAGGCCCTGTTCCTCGTCGGGGACGCCGGAGGTGACCGTGACGCCGTACGAGATGATCGCGCCCAGGTGGCACATGCTGGCCAGGGAGACGGCGGCCGTGGCGAGCCAGACGGACCAGCCCTGGGTGTTCAGGCCGAGCAGGGCGGCGACCAGGACGCCCTGGCCTACGAGTGAGCCGACCAGCGTGCGGTGGGCGCCGAAGCGGCCGATGACCCTGGAGGCGTAGCTGCCCGCGACCGCCGACAGCACGCCCTGGACGCCGAAGACCAGGCCGGTCTCGAACGCGGAGAGGTGCAGCACTTCCTGGAGGTAGAGGGTCAGTGCGAAGACGACCGTCGACATCATCGAGAAGGTGACCAGGCCGCCGATGTTGCCCCACGCCACCGTGCGGCGGCGCAGCATGGGCAGGGAGACCAGCGGAGTCGCGGTCCGGGACTCGATCGTGACGAACGCGGCGAGGAGCAGCAGGCCGGTGACCAGGGTCGTGATCACGTCGGCGCGGGCGAAGCCGTGGTCGGCGGCCGTGGACAGGGCGTAGATCAGGGAGAGCAGTCCGCCGGTGACGGTGATCGCGCCGGGCACGTCCAGGCGGGGGCGGTCCGGAGTGCGGGACTCGGGCAGCAGCGCGGGGGCCAGCGGCAGCACGATCAGGGCGAACAGGGCGAGCAGGCCCATCGTGGAGCGCCAGCCGAAGGTGTCGGTGAGGGTGCCGCCGGCCACCATGCCGACGGTGAATCCGAGCGAGAGCAGGGTGCCGGAGATGCCCAGGGCGCGGTCGCGGGCGGGGCCCTCCGGGAAGGTCGTGGTCAGCAGGGACATGCCGGTCGGCACGATCGCCGCCGCGCCGAGCCCCTGCAGGGCGCGTCCGGTGAGGAACGACGCCGGGTCCCAGGCGAAGGTCGCGAGCAGTGAGGCCGCGCCGAACAGGGCGAGTCCGGTGAGGAACAGCCTGCGACGGCCGTACAGGTCTCCGATACGGCCGAACAGGAGCAGGAATCCGCCGGACGGCAGCGCGAACGCCGTGACCGCCCACTGCAGGGCGGACCGGCTCATGCCGAGGTCGGCGCCGAGGACGGGCAGGGCGACGTTCAGGACGGAGAAGTCCAGCGCGACCATGAACTGGGCGGCGCACAGGACGAAGAGGACGAGTTTGTCGCGCGTCGACAGCCGGGGGGTGTCGAGCGATTCGGTGGTGGGGCTTGTGGTGTCGATCGCCATGGGCAAGAGCCTGCGGCCGCCGGAATAGCCGTGGGGAGCGGGAAGTTGTCCTGGTGGTGGCACCACCAGCCGGGCGTGAGCACAGGGGGAGTACGTGGCGGACGTGATCGAGACGGGTGCGGGCAAGACGCATCGGCTCCGTGAGCTGCGCGAGTTCCTGATGAGCCGGCGGGCCCGGGTCTCGCCCACCGAGGCCGGGCTGCCGGACGGCGGGGCGCGGCGGCGGACGCCCGGGCTGCGGCGCGAGGAGGTCGCCGTGCTCGCGGGGGTGGGCGCCTCCTGGTACCAGTGGCTGGAGCAGGGGCGGGACATCTCCGTCTCCCCGCAGGTCCTCGACTCCGTCGGGCGGGTGCTGCGGCTCAGCAACGCCGAGCGGCGGCACCTGTACGTCCTCGCCGGGCTGAACCCGCCCGCGCCCGAACCGGCCGCCGACCACGGCTGTGAGGGGCTGCGGCGGCTGATCGACGCGTGGCTGCCGTATCCGGCGCACATCATGGACCCGTACTACAACTGTGTGATGTACAACGATGCCGCGGGCTGGGTGCTCGGCATGCGGCCGGAGAACACACAGAACTGCATCATCGACTTCTTCACGGATCCGCTGTACCGGTCGCGTTCGCACAGCTGGGAAGAGAATGCGCGCACCGTCGTCGCGCAGTTCCGGGCCGCCTCCTCCGCGCGCCCGCACGACGAGGGGTTCCAGGAGCTGCTGGCCCGGCTGATGGAGGCCAGTGACCATTTCACGGAGCTGTGGGAGCGGCGGGACATCGAGGACGCCGGGGTGATCCGCAAGGAGCTCGACCATCCGCTGGTCGGGCTGCTGTGCGTGGAGTCCACGGCGATGCGGGTGCCGGCGCGGCCCGATCTGACGGTGGTCCTGCACACTCCGCTGGACGAGGCGAACACCGCGGCCAAGCTGGAGTGGCTGGCCTCGCCGGAGGGGCGGCGCGGGTCGATGTACCCCGTGGCGGGGTGACCGTGGCCGCGCTTCGTATGCTCCTGTCATGACCGACAACAGCGCGCTCGACCCCGAGGACCGCAAGATCGTCACCCTGGCCCGTTCGGCCCGGGCCCGCAACGGTGTGCCCGAGGGGGCGGCCGTACGGGACGAGACCGGCCGGACGTATGTGGCGGGGACCGTCGCGCTGGCCTCTTTGCGGCTGAGCGCACTGCAAACCGCGGTGGCCATGGCGGTGGCGTCCGGGGCGAAGTCCCTGGAGGCGGCAGCGGTCGTCACGGAGGCCGACGCGGTCGCCGCGGCCGACCTCGCCGCTGTCGGGGATCTCGGCGGGCCGGACACCCCGGTACTCGTGGCGGGGACCGACGGCACCGTGCGGACTACCGTCACCGCTGGCTGATACCACCGGTAACACTTGGCCGGAAATCCCGCTTGCCGTGGGTCGCCCCAGGCGCATCAATGGAACCGGAGATTCCGACGGACCGTCAGATTCCAGCTCGCGAAGCGTCCCGCACCACGCCCGTGAGCATCGGCCGCCCGTCGGAACGCACCCCCCGTCCATCCCCACATGGCAGTCCCCACCACGGGAAGGGAACCGGATTTCATGAGAGGCACACGCACAGCAACCGGTGCGGCACTGGCGGTCGGCGCACTCGCGGCCGCCGCACTCGCGTTCGCACCCGCCGCCCTGGCCGTCACCCCGGACACCGCGACCATCACCGCGGACTGCGGCATGTTCGGCAGCGGTGAGGCCACTCTCACCGCCACCCAGGACGGCACCGCCGCCACCGTCACCGTCACCTCGGCGATCAACGCGCCGCTCGCGCTCTCCGAGGACTCGATCGCCTCGACCCTCACCTTCGTGAACGCGAACGGCGGCACCACCACCTTCTCCGGCACGGAGAACCCCGCCATCGCGACCGGTGACCCCGTCGTCGTCGGCCCCCTCAACGGCACCGTGGCGGCCGGCGACAGCCTGGAGTCGTACGGCGGTTCGCTGCAGATCGTCGTCTTCGGGATCACCGTCACCTGCACGGCGACCGGGCCGCAGGCGCCGGGGCCGTTCGTGTTCGACTGAGCAACCGCTCGCGCAACCGCCAGAGCAACCGCTCATGCTGCCGCAGGAACTGATGACCCATCAGATTCTTGCGGCAGCTCCATTGACTTCTCGCGCAATCCACACATCAATGCCCCCTGTCGGCACAGGACTTCAGGAGCTTCCGGAGGGGGCACACCCATGGGTTCGACGACTCGAAGACGCCGCTTGGTGTCATTGCTCGGGGTGACCGCACTCGCGGTCACCGCGGGCGGCGCACTGGCCTGTCCGGCCGGTGCCGCCACGAACGTGGACTTCGCCACACACTGCATCCCGCCCGCGGTGGCGGGCATCCCGCCGATCGACGGCACCACCACGGCCAACGTCTCGGTGGACAACACCAGCCCCAAGGTCGGCGACACCGTCACCGTCACCTACAAGGTGGTCAAGCCCGCCGCGAGCAACCCCACCGCCATCAGCCTGCCGGCCGACATCATGACGCCGACCGGCAAGGTCGCCCTGGGCGGGGCCCAGACCGGGTCCGTCACCGTGGCGGGCCCGAAGAAGAACGATCCGGTGGCCGGCAACGCGGCCTTCCCGGGGTTCGAGATGACCGGCACCTTCAAGGTCACCGCACCCGGCGCGATCACGCTGTCGCCCGGCGACTACAACATCCACACCAGCTACATCCTGGAGCTGGACACCCCCTGCACGGTGACGAACCCGCCCGCCCCGGTCTCCGAGACGGTGACCGCGACGGACGCGAACCCCGTCAACGAGCGGGACATCTCGCTGGGTTCGGCATCCGGCAAACCCGGTGACAGCGTCACCGTCACCGGCAGCAAGTTCACCCCGGGGGCGACGGTCACCCTGGCCGGGCGGTCCGGCGCCGCCCAGACAGCGGACACCGCCACCGCCACCGCCGACTCCTCGGGCGCCTTCAGCGGGTCGCTCGTCGTCAACGACAAGACGACGACCGGCGTCGTGGCGTTCGAGGGCAGCGCGTACAGCGACGCCAAGGGGGCCGGCCCCAAGGCGTACGTCGTCATCGACGACACGCCCATCCCGGCAGGCAGCCAGAAGCTCACCAGCAAGGTGAACGCGGGCAGCCTGTCCATGACCCAGGCCGGGGACTCCGTCGGTCTGTCGGCGGTGGACTACGGCACGGGCGGAGCGTCGAACGGCGACCTGAACAAGGTGACCGTCAAGGACTTCCGCGGCGGCCCCGCCGGCTGGTCCCTGACCGGCAAGGTCACCGACTTCACCGGACCCGGCGCCAAGATCGATGCCGGGGCACTGAGCTGGACCCCCGCCTGCGCCACCAAGGCGGGCAGCCCGAGCACCTGCCAGGCCGGTTCGCCCGGCACGGTCGGTTCCTCGGGAGCCACCCTCGCGTCCACCCCCAACGGCACACTCACCGGCGGTGAGTTCACCGCGGACGCGAAACTCGTCCTGAACGTACCGGCGTTCACGCCTCCGGGCTCGTACTCCGGCGTTCTCACCCTCACGCTCAGCTGACCGTACGGGCGCCCGCACCCGCCCGTCCCGTCCTTCTCGCACCCGTGGGGGTCCGCACCCATGCGCAAGCTGTACGTCCTCCTCCTGAGCGTGTTCCTCGGCATCGGCGTACCGGCCGTGCCCGCGCACGCCGCCGACAACGGCAGCTGGTCCGTGTATCCCGCCGCGTCCCAGATCGCCGCGCGGCCCTACTTCTACCTCTCCGCCGATCCCGGGCAGAGCATCGACGACAAGGTGATCGTCACCAACAAGACCGCCGAACCGCTGACCTTCCGGCTCTACGCCGCCGACGCCTACAACACCGCCCGCGACGGCGGTTTCGCCGTGCGTACGGTCGCGGAGAAACAGCGCGCGGTAGGGGCCTGGGCGAAGCCCGCGAAGTCCCGGGTCACGGTCCCCGCGCACGGCAAGATCACCGTGCCCTTCACCCTGACGGTCCCCGAGGGCGCCGAACCGGGCGACCACCCCGGCGCGTTGGTGGCCCTGGACGAACGGGTCGACAAGGGCGACGGCACGGTGGCGCTCGGGGTGCAGCGGGCCGTCGCCGCCCGGATCTACCTCCGCGTCGGCGGGCCCACCGTCCCCGCGATCAGCGTCGAGAACGTCCACGTCAGCCATCACCAGCCGCTGGTGCCGGGGTTGGGGGACAGCGGTGCGACGGTGTCGTACACCTTGCGCAACACCGGGAATGTGACGCTGAATCCGAAGGTGGAGCTGCGGGCTACCGGGTTGTTCGGGCGTACCTTGCTCTCCCGTGAACTCGCCAAGATTCCGGGGGAGTTGCTGCCGGGGCAGCGGGTGCGGCTGAGTGAGCCCTGGCGGGGGGCGCCGCAACTCGACTGGGGCGATGTGAAGTTGACGGCGAGCGCGAAGGATACGCGTGAGTCTGCGAGTGCGGGGTTCTTTGCGTTGCCTTGGTTGGTTGCGGTGGTGCTGTTCTTGGCGGGTGCCGTGGGAGGGGGGTTGTGGGTTCGTTTGCGGGTGCGGGCCGGTGGGGGCTGGTCGCGCCCACGCGGCGGAGCCGCAAATTGACACAGCCCCGCGCCCCTGAAGGGGCGCTTTACAGCGCGTCGGTGCCCCGCTCGCCCGTCCGTACCCGTACGACCGCCTCGACCGGCAGGGCCCAGACCTTGCCGTCGCCGATCTTGCCCGTCCGGGCCGCCTTGACGATCGCGTCGACGACCGCGTCCGAGTCGGCGTCGTCGACGACGACCTCGATACGGACCTTGGGCACCAGGTCGACCTGGTACTCGGCGCCGCGGTACACCTCGGTGTGGCCGCGCTGCCGGCCGTAGCCGCTGGCCTCGGTCACGGTCAGGCCGTGGACGCCGATCTCCTGGAGCGCGGTCTTGACCTCGTCGAGGCGGTACGGCTTGACGATCGCGGTGATGAGCTTCATGCCTGGGTCTTGGCCTTCTGATCGGAGGGGGTGGAGGGGATCACGGAGGACGCGCCGACCGGGGCACCGTGGCCCAGGACGCCGTGATCGTATGCGGTCTCGGCGTGCACCGTAAGGTCCAGACCGGTGTGCTCGTGCTCCTCGTCGGCCCGGAAGCCCATGGTCCTGTCGATCAGCTTCCCGATGCCGTACGTCAGTACGAAGGCGTACGTCCCCACGGCGGCCACGGCCACCAGCTGCCTGCCGAGCTGGGCGAGCCCGCCGCCGTAGAGGAGGCCCTCGGCGCCGCCGGTCATCGCCTTCTCCGCGAAGACTCCGATCAGGAGCGTGCCGATGACTCCGCCGACCAGGTGGACGCCGACGACGTCGAGCGAGTCGTCGTAGTTCAGCCGGAACTTCCAGCCCACGGCGTACGAGCAGACGACACCGGCGGCGAGGCCGACGACGAGTGCGCCGAGGAGCGAGACCGAACCGCAGGACGGGGTGATCGCGACCAGGCCCGCGACCGCGCCGGACGCCGCGCCGAGCGTGGTCGGGTGGCCGTCGCGCCTCTGCTCGACGAAGAGCCAGCCGAGCAGACCGGTGCAGCCGGCGGCGAGGGTGTTGAGGAAGGCCGCCGCCGCCAGCCCGTTGGCACCGAGGGCGGAACCGGCGTTGAAGCCGAACCAGCCGAACCAGAGGAGACCGGCACCCATCATGACCATGGGCAGGTTGTGCGGGCGCATGGCATCTTTCTTGAAGCCCAGACGCGGGCCGAGGACCAGCGCGAGCGCCAGACCGGAGGCGCCGGAGGTGATCTCCACCGGCAGACCGCCCGCGAAGTCGAGCGCGCCGAGCCGGTCCAGGATCCAGCCGCCAGGGCCCCACACCCAGTGGGCGACGGGAACGTATACGAGCAGCGCCCACACGGGCACGAACACCAGCCACGCCCCGAACTTCGCGCGATCCGCGATCGCGCCGCTGATCAGGGCCGCCGTGATGATCGCGAAGGTGAGCTGGAAGGTGGCGAAGAGGAGGGTCGGGACGGTGCCGTGGACGCTGTCCGGGCCGAGGCCGCTCATGCCGGCGTGCTTCAGCCCGCCGATGAGCCCGCCGCCGATGTCGTCCCCGAAGGCCAGCGAGTAGCCGGCCGCCAGCCACACCACCGTGACCAGGGCGATCGACACGAAGCTCATCATCAGCATGTTGAGGACGCTCTTCGTGCGGACCATGCCGCCGTAGAACAGGGCCAGACCCGGGGTCATCAGCAGGACGAGGGCGGTGGCGGCGAGCAGCCAGGCGGTGTCGCCGGTGTCGATGCCTTGCGCGGCGAGGGGCATGGAGGTCTCCAACGAGGTGGGGGCTCGTCAGAGGGTCACCGGCACGCGTTTCCGGTTGTGCACGGGGGTGTTTCCGATGTGTTTCATTGCGGTCGGGTTACCGGAAGCTCACCGTCGGGACGGTGTTCGGGCGCCTGTACGGCGGGGCTCTGTGGATCAGGGAGAATGGGGCCCATGAGCGTTCGCAGTCAGTCATCCGAGTCGTCGGCGTCGTCGGCGGCACCCCACCGCGCCGGCTTCGCCTGCTTCGTGGGTCGCCCCAACGCGGGCAAGTCCACCCTTACGAACGCTCTGGTCGGCCAGAAGGTGGCGATCACCGCGAACCAGCCGCAGACGACGCGGCACACGGTACGCGGGATCGTGCACCGGCCCGAGGCCCAGCTGATCCTCGTCGACACCCCCGGTCTCCACAAGCCGCGCACGCTGCTCGGCCAGCGGCTGAACGACGTCGTCCGGACCACCTGGGCCGAGGTCGACGTGATCGGCTTCTGCCTGCCCGCGAACGAGAAGCTCGGCCCGGGTGACCGGTTCATCGCGAAGGAACTGGCGGGGATCAAGAAGTCCCCGAAGGTCGCGATCATCACGAAGACCGACCTCGTCGACTCCAAGACCCTCGCCGAGCAGCTGATCGCCGTCGACCAGCTCGGCAAGGAGCTCGGTATCGAGTGGGCGGAGATCGTCCCGGTGTCGGCGACCGCGAACCAGCAGGTGGACCTGCTGGCGGACCTGCTGATCCCGATGCTTCCCGAGGGTCCGGCGCTGTATCCCGAGGGCGACCTCACCGACGAGCCCGAGCAGGTCATGATCGCGGAGTTGATCCGGGAGGCGGCGCTCGAGGGTGTGCGAGACGAGCTTCCGCACTCCATCGCCGTCGTCGTGGAGGAGATGCTGCCCCGCGAGGACCGGCCCGCCGACAAGCCCCTCCTCGACATCCACGCCTTCGTCTACATCGAGCGGCCGAGCCAGAAGGGCATCATCATCGGGCCCAAGGGGAAGCGGCTGAAGGAGGTCGGCATCAAGTCGCGGAAGCAGATCGAGGCGTTGCTGGGGACGCCGGTGTTTTTGGATCTGCACGTGAAGGTGGCGAAGGACTGGCAGCGGGATCCGCGGCAGCTGCGGAAGCTGGGGTTCTAGGTTTTTTTCGCCCCCGCCGCCCCTACCCGTCCCGTCCTTCGGGGGCTCCGCCCCCGGGCCCCCGCTCCTCAAACGCCGGAGGGGCTATTTTTAGCCTGTCCGGCGTTTGAGGACGAGGCCCCTTCAGGGCCGATGGGGGTCTGGGGGCGCAGCCCCCAGGGTCGGGGTCAGGTCCTGCAGGCCCACCACCTGCAGTAGTCGCAGGCGGTCGTACGCCTCTGTTCCTGGGCGGGCCGTGTGGACTACCAGGAGGTGGTGGTGTTCGTGGCTGACCATGACCTCGCAGTCCAGCTCCAGCAGGCCGACCACGGGGTGCACGAAGCGCTTCGTCGCCCTGTCCCGCTGGGACACCTCGTGCTCGTCCCACAGGCGCGCGAACTCCTCGCTCGCGGACCGGAGTTCGGCGACCAGCGCGGTCGGTTCCGGATCGTCGGGGCGGGCCGCGGCCACCGCGCGCAGGGTGGCGACCTGGGTGCGCGCGTGGTCCGCGAGGTCCTCCTCGGGGAAGAGCGTGCGCGCGGCCGGGTCCAGGAAGAAGCGGCGGACCAGGTTGCGGTCGCGGCGCGGACGGGACATCACGTCGCCGACCAGCGCCCGGGCCATCGCGTTCTGTGCCAGCACCTCACCGCAGTCGTTCACCACCTGCGCCGGGGTGTCGTGCAGCCGGTCCAGGATCAGCAGCAGCCCCGGGCGGACATGCGCCGACGCCGTCTCGCGCCGCGGGGGCTCCTCGCCGGCCAGGTGGAACAGGTGGTCCTGCTCCACGGCGGTCAGTCGCAGCGCGCGGGCCAGCGCGGTCAGCATCTGACGGGACGGACGCGGTCCCCGGGACTGTTCGAGGCGGGTGTAGTAGTCCACCGACATCCCGGCGAGCTGGGCCACCTCCTCCCGGCGCAGGCCCGGTGTACGGCGGCGCGCACCGGCCGTGAGGCCCACGTCGGACGGGTTCAGCCGGGCACGGCCACGGCGCAGGAAGTCGGCGAGTTCGGCTCGGTTCACCCCTCCAGCGTGCGGCAGCCCGCCCGGCTTATCCAGGGACTGTCGATCCCCTGATCAGGAGGTCTCTCCCGGTGCGTCCGCGGCCGTTCCACGCTGGTCGGGACGACAGGAGCAGAACATGCTGACTTTGGTGACAGGTACGACAGGACAGGTCGGCCGGCGCTTCGTACCGAGGCTGCTGGCGCAATCCCGGCCGGGGGAGAAGGTGCGGGTTCTCGTACGGGACGCCTCGCGCGCTGAGCCCTTCGCGGAACTCGGCGCCGAGGTCGTCGTAGGGGATCTGCGGGACACCGAGGTGCTGGGCAAGGCCGTCGCGGGCGTCGATGCGGTGGTGAACGTCGCCGCGGCCTTCCGGGGAGTGCCGGACGAGGAGGCGTGGGCCGTCAACCGGGACGCGGCGGTGGAGCTGGGGCGCGCCGCGGTGGCCTCCGGGGTGCAGAGGTTCGTGCAGGTCAGCACCGGTCTCGTGTACGGCGCCGGGCGCGGCCGCCCGCTCACCGAGGACGACGAGAGCCTGCCGGGCGGGGCGATGTGGGGTGCCTATCCCGAGTCCAAGGCGGAGGCCGAGCGGCGGTTGCTCGCGATGGAGGGTCTCGACGTGCGCGTCGGGCGGCTTCCCTTCGTCTACGGCGAGGGGGATCCGCATCTCGCGCAGTCCCTGATGTGGGCCAAGAACTGGGCGGCGAACCAGCGGCTCCAGATGGGGCACCACGCGGATGTCGGCCAGGCGTTGCTGCGGATCCTGCACGCGCCGGGGATCTCGGGGCGGGTGTACAACATCGCCGACGACGCGCCTGTGACGGCGGTGGAGTTGCATCAGCTCAACGGGGTGGAGATTCCGGCCGCGCTCTACACCCGGACCGACCCGGACCCGTGGGCTGTCATCACGTCCACCGAGCGGATTCGGCGGGAGCTGGGGTATCGGGCGGTGTATCCGTCGGTTTATGCGGCTCGGGAGGCCGGGGCGCTGTAGCTCTGGGCCGGTTGGCGTCTGCGGGCCGGTGGGGGCTGGTCGCGCAGTTCCCCGCGCCCCTGACTGGGTCTAGTCGACGTTTCTTATGCGGCCGACCAGTACCGCCCCTCCCAAACCCACCACCGCCGCCACCCCATACAGCACCCGGTACCCCCCTAGGTGCGTCACGATCGGTGCTGCCAACGCGGGGGCGGCCACCTGGGGGAGGGCATTGGCGATGTTGATGACGCCCAAGTCCTTTCCCCGGTCCATCGCCGTGGGCAGGACATCTGTCATCAAGGCGAAGTCGACCGACATGAAAACCCCCAGCCCGACCCCCAGCAGCGCCGCCACGATGATCGCGCTCGGCCAGGTCTGCCAGACGGCGAGCAGTCCCGTGGCGACCGCCATCAGCACCCCGGACCAGCGCACGAAGGGCTTGCGCCGCCCCACACGGTCCGACCAGACGCCGCCCACGACCACCGTGGCCAGCAGCGCCACGCTGTCCACCGCGGTCAGGATCAGGACGCCCTGCTCGGGATCGTCGTAGTGGAGGCTGTCCCGCAGGTAGTAGAGGAGGTAGAGGAGCACCAGCGCGTTGCTGAGGTTGATCAGGAAGCGGGTCAGCCAGGCCCACGCGAAGTCCGGGTAGCGGCGTGGGCTGAGCCGGAAGCCGCGCGCGAACGACCGCCATGACCAGGCCGGCCGGTCCGTGGCCGACAGCCGCAGATCCCGGTGCGCGAGCACGTACGGCAGCACCCCCGCCAGGGTGAACACCGCGCAGGCCGCGTAGCCCGCCGCGATGCCGCCCGCCGCCGTCGCGAGTCCCGTGCCGACGACCGCGCCGAGGATCTGCGCCGCGCCGATCCAGCCGCCCACCGCGCCCCGCTGGAACCGAGGCACCCGGTCCGGTACGGCCGCCGTGACGGCCGCGAAGGACGCGTTCAGGGTGAGCTGGACCAGACACCAGCCGAGCGTCATGAGCCACAGCCCGCCCGCACCGGCGAGCACCAGCAGCGACAGCGCGCCGCCCGCCGCACCGGCCACGATCCACGGGCTGCGGCGGCCCCAGCGGGCCGTGGTGCGGTCCGACAGGGCGCCGAAGAACGGGTTCGCCGCCAGCGACACCACCGCGCCCACGCCCGTCACCCAGGCCAGCAGCGTCTCCTTCGACATGCCGGTGCCGGGCGCGAAGTCCTCCGCCTGCCGGGCCAGCAGGATCTGCAGCGGCCCGTACCAGCCCACCCAGATCGCCACGTTGGCCAGCGACAGGGACGCGGTCCAGCCCTTGCCGACCCGCTCGACGGGTTCGGCGAGGGCGTCCGGGCGGACGGTCGTCACTTCTGGGCCCGCAGCAGCTCCTGGAACCAGCCGTAGGACGCCTTCGGGGTCCTGGTGAGCGTCGCGGGGTCGTCGAAGTCCACGTGGACCAAGCCGAACCGCCGCGCGTACCCCTCCGCCCACTCGAAGTTGTCCATCAGCGACCACACGAAGTACCCGCGCACGTCCACGCCTGCCTCGACCGCCTTGTGCAGGGCGCGGATGTGGCCGTCCAGGTAGGCGATCCGCTTCTGGTCGTCGATGCCCTCGTAGGAGCAGCCGTTCTCGGTGATGACCACGGGCGGGAGCCGGTCGCCGTAGCGCTCGCGCATGCCGGTGAGGAGTTCGGTGAGTCCTTCCGGGACCACCGGCCACCCGAAGTCGGTCACCGGGACGTTCTCGATCTCCTGGACGGAGAAGGGGAGTTCGGCGGGGATCGTCAGGCCGCCGAACTCGATGTCCTCGCCCTGCGGGGCGCCCACGCGGGTCGGGGCGTAGTAGTTGACGCCGTAGAAGTCGAGGGGTTCGCTGATCACCTTCAGGTCGGCGGCGACGTCGCCCGGCATCAACTCGCCTAGTCCGGACGGGTATTCGCCCAGCAGGACCGGGTCGGCGAAGAGCCGGTTGAGCAGCAGGTCGTAGAAGTCGGCTGCCTCCAGGTCCGGTTGGTCCTGGGAGGCCGGCCAGGTCGGGCCGTGCGAGTTGGCGATCCCGATGTCCGTGGCGCCGGAGGCGCGCAGTGCCTGGACGGCCAGGCCGTGGGCCAGGAGCTGGTGGTGGGCGGCGGGCAGCGCGTCGAACATCAGCTGCTTGCCGGGGGCGTGGGCGCCGAGCGCATGGCCGAACAGGGTGTGTTCGGCGGGCTCGTTGATGGTGATCCACTTGGTGACGCGGTCGCCGAGACGGTCGGCGACGACGGAGACGTACTCGGCGAACCGGGAGGCGGTGTCCCGCTCCAGCCAGCCGCCCTCCTCCTGAAGGGTCACCGGCAGGTCCCAGTGGAAGAGGGTCGGGACCGGACGCACGCCCGCCCCGGCCAGTTCGTCCACGAGGCGGTCGTAGAAGTCCAGGCCCTTGTCCGTGCGGACGCGCGGCCAGGAGATCGAGAAGCGGTACGCGTCCACGCCCAGGCCCGCCAGCAGGGACACGTCCTCGCGGTAGCGGTGGTAGTGGTCGCAGGCCACCGCCGCCGTCGAGCCGTCCTTCACGCGGCCCGGTTCGGCCGTGAAGGTGTCCCACACGGACCGCTCGCGCTCGTCCGCCGCGCCCTCGATCTGATGGGCCGAGGTCGAGACACCCCACAGGAAGCCGGCCGGGAACCGGGGGATCGCATGCTCTTCAGTCGCCATGCGCCGGATCATCGGTACTGGCGGGTAGGGAAGTCAACGGGCAGGCGTGAACAAGCAGTTACGCGCCCTCTTTGAGCACCTTCGAGATCAGTTTCCGCTGCTCTTCCGTCAGCCGGGGATCGGCCGCGTACACCGTCCTGCCGTCCACGGTGATCTCGTAGCTGAAGCCGTCCGGAACCCCGATCGGCCGGGTGCCCCGGCCGGCCGCGACCGCCTTCTCGGCCAGGGCCTGCCATTCGTGGGCATCGGGCAGCCCGGAGGTGTCGACCACCTTGTGCCGCTCGATGCCCGCGAACCCGCCCGTGCGCCTCACCTGAATACGCATGGGTCCCTGTCTAGTACGGACTCACAGGATCCGCACCCCCACCTGCTCCCAGGCCTTCGACACGGCCTGGAGCTCCTCGCCGCCGTCGCCGTAGCGCTCGCGGGCCGCCTTGGTGGTCAGCTTCGCGAAGTCGTTGAACAGGGCGCTCGCGCTCAGCTCGCCGCCGGTCAGCACGTCGTACCAGATCTGGCCCGCGCGCTCCCAGGCGTGGCCGCCGAGGGCGGACGCGACCAGGTAGAACGCGTGGTTGGGGATACCGGAGTTGATGTGCACGCCGCCGTTGTCGCGGCCGGTGCGGACGTAGTCGTCCATGGTCGCGGGCTGCGGGTCCTTGCCGAGCACGTCGTCGTCGTACGCGCTGCCCGGCTCCTTCATCGAACGCAGCGCCTTGCCGGAGACGCTCGGCGCGAGCAGGCCCGCACCGATCAGCCAGTCGGCCTCGGCCGCGGTCTGGCCGAGCGTGTACTGCTTGATGAGCGAGCCGAACACGTCGGACATCGACTCGTTGAGGGCGCCCGGCTGGCCGTAGTAGGTGAGGTTCGCCGTGTACTGCGTGACGCCGTGCGTGAGTTCGTGGCCGATGACGTCGATCGGGATGGTGAAGTCGAGGAAGATCTCGCCGTCACCGTCGCCGAACACCATCTGCTCGCCGTTCCAGAAGGCGTTGTTGTAGTTCTCGTCGAAGTGGACGGTGGCGTCGAGCGGGAGGCCGTCGCCGTCGATGGAGTGGCGCGTGTAGGCCTTCATGTACAGCTCGAAGGTGGCGCCGAGGCCGGCGTAGGCGCGGTTGACGGTGGCGTCCTGGCCGGGGTCGGAACCCTCGGCGCGGACCTTCGTGCCCGGCAGGTCCGTGCTGTGCCCGGCGTCGTAGATGGTGCGCAGCGGCTGGTCCGACGGTGCCTTCGTGGTCGGCGTGGCCGCGAGGCCGAACTCGGTCGTCACACGGCGGCGGCCGCGCAGTTCGCTGTCGCGCATCAAGGTGCGCTGGGCGGGACCGGAGAGTGCGGGATCGTCGTTCCGGGCCAGCCTGTCGAGGACATGCGGCGGAATGACGGTGCAGAAGACGGGCTCGAAGCCCCCGTTGGTCGTCATGCCCGGCACCCTTGCACTGAGTCATGTGCGTGTCACTAGCCGCAACCATGATTGGTGAAATATACGGACAGGGTTGCGCACGCTCCGTGACGGAGTGGTATGGCGCACTTTTTGCCCCATTCGTCCCGCGAGTCCCGCATACTGATACGGCGCCCCCGCACCCGCACCGGCTCGGCTAGCATGCTTCGCATCATGCATTTCGGGCTGCTTCTTCTTAGCTGCCGCGGCGAGGGCCTGTAGTCCAGGTCGACTCCCTCCCCGCGGAGCTTCGTGTTGCGTGTCGGCCGTCCTTTCCGGACATCCTGAGGAGCCCCGCAATCATGGCGAACCGCCAGCAGCCCAGCACCATGCCGATCCACAAGTACGGCCGGTACGAGCAGGTCGAGATCCCCGACCGCACCTGGCCGAACCAGCGGATCACCGTCGCCCCCCGCTGGCTCTCCACCGACCTGCGTGACGGCAACCAGTCGCTGATCGACCCGATGTCGCCCGAGCGCAAGCGCCGGATGTTCGACCAGCTCGTCAAGATGGGCTACAAGGAGATCGAGGTCGGCTTCCCCGCCTCGGGCCAGACCGACTTCGACTTCGTACGCTCGATCATCGAGGAGCCCGGGGTCATCCCCGACGACGTCACGATCTCCGTACTGACCCAGGCCCGCGAGGACCTGATCGAGCGGACCGTGGAGTCCCTGAAGGGCGCCAAGCGGGCCACCGTCCACCTGTACAACGCCACCGCGCCCGTCTTCCGCCGCGTGGTCTTCCGCGGCTCCAAGGACGACATCAAGCAGATCGCCGTCGACGGCACCCGCCTGGTCATGGAGTACGCGGAGAAACTGCTGGGCCCCGAGACGGAGTTCGGCTACCAGTACAGCCCCGAGATCTTCACGGACACCGAGCTGGACTTCGCGCTGGAGGTCTGCGAGGCGGTCATGGACGTCTACCAGCCGGGTCCGGGCCGCGAGATCATCCTCAACCTGCCCGCCACGGTGGAGCGTTCGACTCCCTCCACCCACGCGGACCGCTTCGAGTGGATGAGCCGCAACATCTCCCGCCGCGAGCACGTCGTCATCTCCGTCCACCCGCACAACGACCGCGGCACGGCCGTCGCCGCCGCCGAACTGGCCCTGATGGCCGGCGCCGACCGCGTCGAGGGCTGTCTGTTCGGCCAGGGCGAGCGCACCGGCAACGTCGACCTGGTCACCCTGGGCATGAACCTGTTCTCGCAGGGCGTCGACCCGCAGATCGACTTCTCCGACATCGACGAGATCCGTCGTACGTGGGAGTACTGCAACCAGATGGAGGTCCACCCGCGCCACCCGTACGTGGGCGACCTGGTCTACACGTCCTTCTCCGGCTCCCACCAGGACGCCATCAAGAAGGGCTTCGACGCGATGGAGGCCGACGCCAAGGCCAAGGGCGTCACCGTCGACGACATCGAGTGGGCGGTCCCGTACCTGCCCATCGACCCCAAGGACGTCGGCCGCTCCTACGAGGCCGTCATCCGGGTCAACTCGCAGTCCGGCAAGGGCGGTATCGCGTACGTCCTGAAGAACGACCACAAGCTGGACCTGCCCCGCCGGATGCAGATCGAGTTCTCGAAGATCATCCAGGCGAAGACCGACGCCGAGGGCGGCGAGGTCACCGGCTCGGACATCTGGGCGACCTTCCAGGACGAGTACCTGCCCAACCCCGAGAACCCGTGGGGCCGCATCCAGGTCAGGAACGGCCAGTCGACCACCGACACCGACGGGGTGGACACCCTGAAGGTGGAGGCCACCGTCGACGGCGCCGACACCGTCCTGACCGGCTCGGGCAACGGTCCGATCTCGGCCTTCTTCGACGCGCTGGCCGAGGTCGGCATCGACGCCCGGCTGCTGGACTACCAGGAGCACACGATGAGCGAGGGCGCCTCCGCACAGGCCGCCTCCTACATCGAATGCGCGATCGACGGCAAGGTTCTGTGGGGAATCGGCATCGACGCGAACACGACGCGTGCGTCGCTGAAGGCGGTCGTCTCGGCCGTCAACCGGGCAGCTCGATAGTCACTCTGACCGGCGGTTTCGGGGCCTTGATCGCTGTATACGGCGATCAAGGCCCCGTCGTTTATCGGCCATCGGCGCGTGGAGGTCACGAGCAGGTCTCGTCGAAGGTGCTGACTCCACCTCATGGATGTGGCTAACATCACGCAAGCGCGGCGATGTTGCCGCGGGGTTACGCGGAGGTGTGACGTGCTGCCAGGACGGGGACGAAACGGCCGTGCTGCCAGGCCTGCGCGCCTCCTGGGCACCCGTACCGCGTGGACCACCGTCGGCGACGGTGAGTTCTTCTGTCCCGGGTGCGGGGGCGACCGCAACTACCGGCGCCTGACGGGCCGCCGCCGCTTCACCCTGCTCGGCGTCCCGGTCCTGCCGCGCGGCGACACCGGCCCGGTGGTGGAATGCGTGGCCTGCCAACGCCACTTCGGCACGGACGTCCTCGACCACCCGACCACCACCCGCTTCTCGGCGATGCTCCGCGACGCCGTTCACACGGTCGCCCTCGCGGTCCTGGCGGCGGGCGGCACCTGTTCCCGCACCTCCCTCGAGGTCGCGGCCGCCACGGTCCGCGCGGCCGGCTTCGACGACTGCACCGAGGGCCAGCTGGAGACGCTCGTCGAGGCCCTCGCCGAGGACACCGGCCGGGTCTACGACCGCCCCTGCGGCGCAGGCCTCGCCATAGAGCTCCACGAGGCACTCGACCCCCTCGCCCCCCACCTCGCCCCCGCGGGCCGCGAGTCGATCCTCCTCCAGGCCGCCCGCATCGCCCTCGCGGACGGCCCGTACACCCCACCGGAACGGGACGCCCTCACGACGGTCGGCACGGCCCTGACGATCTGCTCGGACGACGTGACACGCCTGCTGGCGGCGGCACGGACGCCGTCCTGATACTCCCGGGGGAGTAACGCCGACTGCCGGGCCACCCCCGGCAGTACCCCCCAACTCGCCCTCCGGCCCGACGATTCGCCCCCTCCCCGCCGGGAGTCTGGAACCGACCCAGACGTTCGAACCGGAGGGAGGCCCGTCGATGGGGGCCGCAAAGATGAGCGCACGGCGACGGGCCGTGCCCTGGCTGGTGCTGGGGTTGTGGATCGTCCTGCTGGTGGCTGTGTCGCCGTTCGCGGCGAAGCTCGCCGATGTGCAGCGGGACCGGGCCGTGGACTATCTGCCGGCGAGCGCCGACTCGACCCAGGTCGCGAAGATCCAGGAGGAGCTGCCCGGCGGCGGGGCCACGCAGATGGTCGTCGTCTACCACCGGGACGGTGGGCTGACCGCGGCCGACAGGGCGACCGCCGCCGAGCAGATCGGGCGGATCGCCGACACGCACACGCTCACCACCGAGCCGCGGGGGATTCCGTCCAAGGACGGGACCACCGTGATGTATCCCGTCGCCAGCACCGAGCCGGGCACGGACGAGAAGGCCCGCGACCTGCTCGTCAACGACGTGCGGGACATCACCGAGGGCGGGGACGGGCTCGGCGTCGAGGTCGGCGGGGAGGGTGCCCTGGCCACCGACGCAGGCGAGGTCTACGACTCGCTCGGCGGGCCGCTGCTCTACACCACCGCCGGGGTCGTCGCCCTGCTGCTGATCGTCATCTACCGCAGCCCGCTGCTGTGGCTGGTGCCGCTCGGGGTCGCGGGCATGTCGGAGTTCCTCGCCCGAGGTGTGGCCTACGGGCTCAACCAGGGCTTCGGGACCTCCGTCACCGGCCAGAGCGGCGGCATCATGACGATCCTCGTGTTCGGCGCGGGGACCGACTACGCGCTGCTGCTCGTCTCCCGGTACCGGGAGGAGCTGAGGCGCACCGAGCGGCCGTACGACGCCATGGCGGCCGCGCTGAAGGGCTGCGGGCCCGCCGTGCTCGCCTCCTCCGGGACCGTGGCCGCCGGGCTGCTGTGTCTGCTCGCCGCCGACCTCAACAGCAGCCGCGGGATGGGGCCGTTGGGCACGGTCGGGGTCCTGGTCGCGCTCGTCGCGATGATGACGCTGCTGCCCGCGGTCCTGGTGCTGCTCGGCCGCAGGGTCTTCTGGCCGCTCGTGCCGCGCTACGGCAGTACACCCAAGGTCCGCCGGTCACTGTTCGCCGCGATGGGCAGCTCCGCCGGGCGGCGGCCGCTCACCGTGCTGGCCGCCGGCGCCGTACTGCTCGGGGCGCTCGCCCTTGGCACGCTGAACCTGCCGGGCAGTATCAAGCAGGAGGACTCCTTCACCACCAAGCCGGATGCCGTCGCCGCCATGCAGACGCTCGCCGAGGCGTATCCGGAACGGGGTACGCAGCCCATCAGCGTCATGACCCCGGCCGACCGCGCCGACACCACCCTGGCCGCGATCCGGGGCACGGACGGGGTCGACAGCGCCCAGCGCGGTCGTACCGGAGGCGGCTGGACCGAGATCGCCGTCACGGCGAAGGGCGCCCCGCAGTCCGCGGGGGAGACCGCCACCATCGAGGCACTGCGCGACACGCTGGACGGGTCGTACGTCGGCGGGCCCAGCGCCCAGCAGATCGACCTGGAGGACACCAACGCCCGGGACCGGTCCATCGTCGTACCGATCGTCCTCGTCTCCGTGCTGCTGATCCTGATCGTGCTGCTCAGGTCGCTGGTCGCACCGCTGATCCTGGTGGTCGCCGTGGTCGCCGTGTGGGGCGCGGCCCTCGGTATCGGCGGGCTGGTCTTCGGGCCGGTGTTCGGGTTCGAGGGCACCGATCCCGGACTCGGACTGCTGTCCTTCGTGTTCCTGGTCGCCCTGGGAGTCGACTACGGCATCTTCCTGATGCACCGGATGCGCGAGGAGTCCCTGGCCGGCGCCGAACCCGTCGACGCGGCCCTCACCGCGCTGCGCTCCACCGGCGGGGTCATCGCCTCGGCCGGCCTGGTCCTCGCGGCCACCTTCGCGGTGCTCACCAACATGCCGCTGGTCCAGCTCGTCGAGCTGGGCTTCGTGATCGCGGTCGGCGTGCTGCTCGACACCTTCCTGGTGCGGACCTACCTGGTCACCAGCGCGGCCGTCGCCCTGCGCCGGAAGGTGTGGTGGCCGGGGCCGCTGTCCCGGGCGCCCGAGCCGCCCGTACCGGCCGAGCGGCAGCGGGAACCGGTGTGACGAGGTCGGTCCTGGGCGCCCTTCCCTCCCGGAAGGGCGCCCTCCGCCACGAAGATGAGACCGTGCAACAGATCACCGGACCCCGACTCGGCGAGCGGATCATGGCGGCGGTCAACCGGGACCCCCGCACCGCCCCGCACGGCACCCGCAACGACGCGCTGCTCGCCGTCGCGCTGGCGGCGGTGGCCGTCTGCGCCGGCCTGTTCATCGACGACGGCCGCCGCCCGGACGCCCTCGGCTGGACGCTGCTGCTCGCCGCCCACGTGCCGATCGTGTGGCGCCGCCGCCGTCCGCTGCTCGTACTGGCCGCGATGGTGGCGCTGATCGCGCCGTACCACGCCCTCGACAACAACCACGCGGCCCCCACCCCCGTCGCCTACGTCGCCCTCTACACGGTCGCCGTCACCGGCCGCCCCCTGCGGACGGTCCTGACGGGCGCCGTCGTGCTGAGTGTCTCGATGACCGTGATGCTCACCGTCAACGCGCACCGGGCCCTCGAACTGCTGCAGACCTCCGGCTGGATCATCGCCGTCCTCTTCTGCGGCATCGATGTCCGCTACTACCGCCAGTACGTGGCCTCCATCGTCGAGCGTGCCGTCCGTGCCGAACGCACCCGGGAGGAGGAGGCCCGTCGCCGGGTCGCCGAGGAACGCCTGCGCATCGCCCGCGACCTGCACGACCTGCTCGCCCACACCATCACCCTGATCGGCGTCCAGACCTCCGTGGCGGCCCACGTCCTGGCCGCCGACCCCGAGCGCCTCGACCGGGAGTCGGTCGCCAAGTCCCTCGACGACATCGCCGAGACCTGCCGGACCGCGCGCGGCGAACTCCGTACGACCCTGGAGGTACTGCGCGAACACGGCCTGCCCGACACCCGCGGCCCGCTGCCCGGACTCGACGGACTGCCCGACCTCGTCGCCGCGGCCCGGCTCGCGGGCGCCCGCGTCGAACAGGACCTGCGGATCCGCACCGAGCCACCGCCCGCCGTCGGCGCCGCCGCCTACCGGATCGTCCAGGAAGCACTCACCAACGCGGTCCGGCACGCGGGACCCGAACCCGCCGTACGACTGCGGCTGTACGACGAACCGGGCGCCCTGCGCCTCGCCGTGATCGACGACGGCACCGGGCCGACCCCCGGCGGCACCCCCGGTTTCGGGCTGCTCGGCATGCGGGAGCGGGCCCGCAGCGTCGGTGGCACACTCGACGCCGGGCCACGCCCTGACGGCGGCTTCGAGGTGACGGCGGCGCTGCCGCTCACCATGGGGAAAGGAACCGTATGACCATCCGCGTACTGCTCGCCGACGACCAGACCCTGGTGCGGGCCGCGTTCGCCATGCTCGTCGAGTCGGCGCGGGACATGCAGGTCGTGGGCGAGGCCGGCAGCGGACGGGAGGCCGTGGGCGCGGCCCGCGAAGTGCGGCCCGACCTGGTGGTGATGGACATCCGCATGCCCGACCTGGACGGTATCGAGGCGACCCGGCTCATCGCGGCCGACGAGGCACTCGCCGGGGTGCGGGTACTGGTCCTGACCACCTACGACACCGACGAGAACATCGTCGAGGCGCTGCGCGCGGGGGCCTCAGGCTTCCTGGTGAAGGACACCAGGCCGGCCGAACTCCTCGACGCCATCCGCACGGTGGCGGCCGGTGAGGCGCTGCTCTCCCCGGGACCGACGGCCCGCCTGATCGAGCGGTTCCTGCGCAGCCCGTCCATGCCGATGCCGTCGGCGGGCAACGGGCCCGAGTGCCTCTCCGGCCGGGAACGCGAGGTGCTGGCGCTGGTCGCGCGGGGCCTCAACAACACCGAGATCGCCGAGGCGTTGGGCCTCAGCCCGCTCACCGCGAAGACCCACGTCAGCCGGATCATGGGCAAGCTGGGAGTGCGGGACCGGGCGCAACTGGTCATCGTGGCGTACGAGTCGGGCATGGTGACACCGGGGACCCCGTGACGGCCGGGTCGTTCCGCCACCTCCGTCGGGAGGGGGCGCCGACCCCTGTACGGCGCCCCCTCCTTCCGATGGCCCGAGAGGTCCCGCGACTACATCGTCTGCTGGTACGTCGAGTCCTCGTCGGAGTCGTAGATCAGCTTGCCGCCCTTGTCGTAGCCCTTGACGTGCGGGTTCTTGGTGACCTGCTCGGTCAGGGTGCCGGAGGCGGCGAACCAGCCGTGGTCGAGGACGGCCTCACGGGTGGCGCCGCCGTAGGAGACGGTCACCTTGGCCACCGTCGGATCGACCGTGCCGATGAAGCCCCAGCTGAACGGCAGTTTCCAGTGGCCCTTGTTCAGGAACGACTGCTGGTAGAGCTTGTTGGCGCCCGTGTCGACCAGCACGGGCGGTGAGTCCGGCTGCCGGTCGCCGCCGGCGGTGTTGAGCCCGGAGGCCCCGCCGTCCTTGATGTTGCAGACCAGCCGGATCTGCGTCGCCTTCTCCTTCACGGCGACCACGAAGATGCCGTCGCCTGGCGAGTTGAAGTCGCCGGTGCTGTCGAGCGCCAGGATGATCCGGTAGTCCTCGGCCTTGCCCAGGTTCATCTTGTGAGCGCCCTGGGCCTCGTTATGGCGTTGCCACGCCAGGCACTTGTCCAGCCCGTCCACGGCCTGCGCGAGCGTGATCCCGTCCCGGAGCTGCCCGGCCGTGGCCGGCCCCGCGGGCCCACCGGGTGTGGGGGAGGGGGTGCGTGCCGGTGTGGCGCTCGCGGACGCCGTCGGTGTGGTCGCGGTCTCGGCCACCCCCCCTCGCCCGCCGTCCAGCGCGAACGCCCCCACCGGCACCGCGGCCAGCGTCACCAGGACCGCGCCGGCCACCGCCACCCGTCGGCGCCGCTCGACCACGCCCTGGCGGCGGATCTGCGGATACGGCACCGGCGACGGCCGGATCGTGTACGCGTCCTCGGCGAGGAGCTCCCGCAGCTGCTCCTCGAAGTCCCGCTCCTCTTCGCTCACTTCGTGCCTCCCTGCGGGGCGCGGTCCATGACCTGCGCGAGTCCCGGATACGTACGCAACTTCGCCAGCCCCTTGGACGCCTGGCTCTTGACCGTGCCCTGGGAGCAGCCGAGCACCTCGGCGACCTCCAGCTCCGACAGGTCCTCCCAGTACCGCATGACCACCACCGCCCGCTGCCTGGGCGGCAGCCCGGCCAACGCGCCCAGCAGCACCCCGCGTTCGTCCACCCGGGCCACGGCCTCGTCCCGGCCCGCCATCTCGGGCGGCGCGTCGGTCAGCGACTCCTTGACGCGCCGCTTGCGGAAGCGGTCGCTGTTGCACGTGACGAGCATCCGCCGGACGTACGCCTCCGGGTTGTCGCTGCCCGACACGCGCCGCCAGGAGCGGTACGCCTTCGCCAGCGCCGTCTGCGTCAGGTCCTCGGCGTGATGTGCGTCGCCGGTGAGCAGATAGGCGGTCCGCACGAGGTGCGACCACCTGGCTCTGACGAATTCCTGGAACCGGTCCTCTTGTTCGGCCTGCATCAAGCACCCTCCCTCGCCCACCAGACCACGGTCCGGGCGGATTCGGTTGCCCGAGTGTCGATGACGGGTTCGAATGGGGTGATGAAGCGTGGGGACTGGGACAGGGACTGGGACTGGGACTGGGACGAACAGGACGCGGGTGTCCTCCGGTTGCCGTCCGGCCGCCTGGTCCGGGGCCGAGGCCTGCGGCACCCACTGGACCCGGCCGCGCCGACACCGTCGTACGGCCCCTATCTGCTCGGCGGCGACCCGCCGGAGGTTCCCTGGGCCTCCCGCTGGCTCCGCTGGCCGGACTTCCGGTTGCTGGCGGACCGGAGGGAGGCCCGCGGCGTCCTGACCGACGCCTGGGAACGGTCGGCAACCGAACGGGTCGAGATCGCCTGCGGGGGCGGCAAGGGCCGCACGGGAACGGCCCTTGCCTGCTTGGCGGTTCTGGACGGAGTGCCCGCGCAGAACGCCGTGGCGTACGTACGCCGGTTCCGACCGGTCAGGTGAGGGTGTCGGCGACCGCCCGTGCCGCGTCGGCGACCAGGGCGTCGTCCCGTACGGCGTCCTGCGCGGGCATGGTCGACAGCACCGCGAGGACGATCGGGTCGCCGTCGTCGGTCCAGACCACGCCCACGTCGTTGGCGGTGCCGTAGGAACCGCTGCCCGTCTTGTCGGCGATCGTCCACGTCTTCGGCAGGCCCGCGTGGAACCGGTTCACGCTGGTCGTGTTGCTCAGCAACCAGTGCGTGAGCAGCTCACGGTCCCGGCGGTTCAACGCGTCGCCGAGGACCAGCCGGCCGTAGGTGCGACCGATGGCGTACGGGCTCGTCGTGTCCGTGCGCCGCCACGGCTCGGCGGTGTTGAGCTCGGGCTCCCAGCGGTCGAGGCGGGTCACCGGGTCGCCGAGGGAGCGGGCGAAGCGGGTGATCGCGGTGGGGCCGCCGAGTTCGCGCAGGAGGAGGTTGCCGGCCGTGTTGTCGCTGTAGGTGATGGCCACCTCGGCGAGCTCGGCGATCGTCATGCCCTCCGCCAGATGCTCGGCGGTCCGGTCCGAGCCCGGGATCACCAGGTCGTCCTCGGTGTAGTGGACGCGGCGGGCGAGGACCTCGCCGTGGCGGTCCAGGTCGCGCAGGACGGCGGCGGCCGCGAGGGCCTTGAACACGGAGCACATCGGGAAGCGCTCGTCGGCGCGGAAACCGACGGACCGCTTGGTCGTGAGGCGATGCGCGAAGACGCCGAGCCGGGCGTTGTACCGCTCTTCCAGCGCACGCAGCCGGGCGGTCACGTCGTCTTCGGCTTCGGCGGCATGCGCGGCCGTGCCGGTCAGGACGGTGGCCGTGCCGGCGGCCAGGAGGGTGCGTCGGGGCAGCTTTCCGGAGCCTGAGATCTCGTTCTCCTTCGCTCGGGGACAGAGGCCGATCTCCTCAATTCTCTTCAATGATCGACGTCGGGGCTCATCCCTTGGTTGCACCGCTGTAGACCATCGGCGGACGGACAGGCTCGCTCGCGGCCGACACAGTGGCGGCATGGAGAAGACAACGGGGATCGACCGGGCGCGGTTTCTGGCGGGGGTCGCAGGGGCCGGGGCCGCTTTGCTCCTGCCGGCGACTCGGGCGCAAGGGAAGGCGCGAAAGCCCGGACTCAAGCGCCATGGCGTCGTCTACACCGTCGGCGAGGGCGAGACGCCCGCCACCGCCTGGAACGCCGCCCGCATGCGCGCCGACATCCGGGCCGTCCGCGACGACCTGCACGCCGACACCGTCGACGTCACCGGTGACGGCGTCGAACGCCTCACCGCCACCGCCGCCGAGGCAGCCGAACGCGGGCTGCACGTCTGGCTCCAGCCGACCCTCGGGGACGTTCCGCGGCGGGACATCCTCGACCACCTCGCGGAGACGGGCCGGTTCGCCGAGCGGCTGCGCCGGCAGGGCGCGAGCGTGGAGCTCGGCGTGGGCTGCGAGTTCTGGCTGTTCGTGCCGGGGATCCTGCCGGGGGACACCGTCCTGGAGCGGGTCGAGAACCGGATGAAGGGCCACTACGACCCGGTGCGGATGCAGCGCGAACTGGACCGCTTCACCGCCGAGGCGGCCAGGGTGGGCCGCTCGGTCTTCCACGGCCGCCTCAGCTACGCGGCCGCCCAGGACGACCGGGTCGACTGGAACCTGTTCGACGTGGTCGGCATCGACTACTACTCGTACTTCCGCCAACCACGTGACTATGTACGCGAGTTGAGCCAGTACCTGCGCTGGGGCAAGCCCGTCGCCATCACCGAGTTCGGCACCTGTACCTTCGTCGGTGCGCCCGAGGCGGGCGGCATGGGCTGGGACATCGTCGACTACGACAAGGACCCGCCGGAGATCAAGGGCGACGTCGTCCGCAGCGAACACACCCAGGCCGTCTACCTCACCCAACTCCTGGACGTCTTCGAGTCGATGGGCCTCTACGCCGCGATGGCCTTCGAGTTCCTCACCGCGGACGCTCCCCACCGCCCCGACGACCCGCGCCACGACCTCGACATGGCCAGCTACGGCATCACCAAGGCGATCAAGGACCGCCCCGACGACCCGGGTTCGGACTGGCACTGGGAACCGAAGGAGGCGTTCCATGCCCTGGCCCGCCGGTACGGACGGTGCGCTCGCTCGCAGTAGAGGTGTGCGGCGAACAGGGCGACACACCCTCCCACCTGGGTAACAGGCCATGTCCCAGAGAGAATGGCATCGTTGCCGCACTCCCCGACCGGCCGACGGGCGTGCCCACGCCGGTTCGGTTAGTCTCGAAGTCCGGTGCCGGACGACGGAGGGTGCAGCGGTGTCGGCCAGTGCAGTGGTGATCGGCGCCGGAGTCTCAGGACTCACCACGGCGGTGTGCCTGGCGGAGTCCGGGATGGACGTCCGGGTGGACACCGACCGGCTCCCGGGCGACACGACCTCGGCGGCCGCGGGCGCGATGTGGGACCCCTACCTGGCCGAGCCGAGAGACCTGGTGGACCGTTGGAGCCGGCAGACCCTGGCCGAGCTGACAGCGCTGAGCACGGACGCCGATACCGGCATCCGGCTCATGGAGGGCACCCACGAGTCCCGCATCCCGTGCGACATGCCGGCCTGGGGCAGCGCGGTCGGCGCGTCGCCGTGCCCGCCGGAGGACCTCCGGGACGGATATGTCACCGGCTGGCGCTACCGGGCTCCGCTCGTCGACATGCCCCGCTATCTGGACCATCTCCTCCGACGGCTGGAGCGGGCCGGCGGGTCCGTTCGACAGCACCGCTACGACTCCCTCGGCGAGGCGCTCGCGGAGGCCCCGGTGGTCGTCAACTGCTCGGGCGCCGAAGCCCGGTTCCTGGCGGACGACCCGTCGGTGGACGCGTTGCGCGGCCGGCTCGTCGTGCTCGAGAACCCCGGGATCGGAGCCTTCTTCTGCGACGACACCCCCGGCGCCGAGGAGCTCACCTACATCTACCCGCACGCGGACACGGTGGTCCTCGGTGGCACGGCCGAGCCGGGGGCCTGGGAGCTATGGCCCGACGAGGATGCCGCCCGGGAGATCGTCCGGCGCTGCGTGGCAGTCGAGCCGTCGCTCGCGGGCGCCCGGGTGATCGAGCAGCGGGTGGGACTGCGGCCGGTCCGCGGCAGTGTGCGCCTGACGGGCGAGTGGCACGGGGACACACTGCTGCTGCACAACTACGGCCACGGCGGCGCCGGAGTGACGCTGTCCTGGGGCTGCGCCCGCGAGATCGCGGAGCGGGTGCGGACGGCCGCAGGACCTAGTCGATGAGCTGCCACTGACGGCGCTCCGCGATGTCGGCCTCCGCGCCACGGCGGAAGAGATACAGCCAGGTCCGGACCGCGAGCGTCACGGTCAGGGCGATGGTCCACGGCCAGCTGGTGGCGTCCGCCGCCACCAGCGCCGCGCCGACCGTGGGCGAGGCCGCCGTGAACAGTGTGAGTGCGGTCTCGGCCAGGCTGCGCCGGAACCGGTGGGCGATGGAGAACTCGGACCGCTCGTACACGGCGATCGCCACGCTGAGCAGGACGGCCAGGACCATGGTCGACCAGGGGTCGCCGCTGGCCTGCGCGTAGGTGACGGGAAGCGAGATCAGGAAGGGCAGCACGCCGCCGTACTCGGACAGCACGTTCCCCCACTTCATGATCTTGCCGAACGAGTTCGAGCGGATCCGCGCGAGTTCGCCGGAGGCGCTCGCGTAGACGATCAGGGAGAGCACGGTGCTGAACGTCGCCGCGATGAGGAGCAGACGTACGTCGTCGGGAAAGCGGGCGGACGAGAAGGCGAAACCCAGCAGGAAGGTGATGGCGGCCAGTATCGAACCGGAGAACGCGATGCCGGCCGCCGCCTCCCCGGACTGGAGGGTCGCGGGGTCGTCCTGCTCGAACCGGGCGATCTCGAAGGCGGGTTGACCGCCCAGGGTCACCAGCGCGGTGACCGCGTGGCCGGAGGGTGACAGGGACTCCATGAGCTGTCGCCGGTCGGCGACGGGGACGAGGTGCCTGGAGTCCGGATCGATGTACTCCACCCGGGACTTGTACTGGTAGTGCAGGTGCGGGGCGCCGCCCGGGCCGTCGGCGCGCATGACCCGGGTTCCGATGAACCCGCAGGCCAACAGGAGGTGCATCACCGCCAGTTGCTCCGCTCTCGCGAGGGCGGATATCAACGGTGGCTCGGCCGGCCTGCGGGAAAGCTCCTTCACCATCTCGGTCAGGAGCCGCCTGGCCAGGCCCTGTCGGCGATGCCCGTCACGGACTGCGATCACCGACAGCCGCGCGTGCCCCGGCGCGGGCGCTTCGGCGGTGACGCACCCCACCAACTCGCCGTCGGATTCGGCCACCCGGACCAGATCGAGGTTCAGGGCGGTGGCCAGGAGCGCTTCCGGGGGAACGGCGGTCGGCTCACAGGTATCGGCCAGCAGGGAGCGCAGCCGGGCCAGATCGGCGGGGGAGGCCGCCCGGGTGGAGCACGCAGCCATGTCCGTCCGTTTCGTTCGACCCGGCCAACGCCGGTCAGGTGATCGCCGACCGCTGAATTCTACCGATCAACTTTTCCTCGTACAGGCGTAGTTGGTGCTCCGTCAGGAGCAGTGGAGGTCCGTGGCCGGTCGCTTGCCCGTGGCCAGGAAGCGGGACACCGTCGCGTCGCCGCACGCCGTGCCGTTGTCCAGGTAGGCGTCGTGGCCGGTGGAGTTGTTGGTGATCATGACGGCACGTCGGCCGAGGGCCTCGCGGAGCTTGAGGGCGCCGCTGAGGGGGGTGGCCGGGTCCCGTTCGTTCTGGACGAGCAGGACGTTGGACGGGCCGCGGTCGGTGACGTGCACCGGTGCTTCCCTCGGCTCCCACGGCCAGGTGGCGCACGGCATGGCGTTCCTCGGCATGCCCCCGGTCAGCGGGTACTTCGCGCGGCTCTCGGCGACGCCCTTGCGGTACACCTCCGGGTCGCCCGGCCAGTCGGCGTCGTTGCAGATGGTGGCTGCGGCGACCGCGGTGACGTTCTGGAGAACCTCCTCGGGCGGGCCCGCCGGTGCGGGCGGCACCGTGCCCTTCTGCGCGGCGAGGATCAGCTTGGCGAGCGCCGGGTAGTCGTCGGGGTCGTAGAAGGAGTCGAGCATCGACTGGCGCAGGACGTTGCCGTTCAGCTCCGCCGGGTTGGCGCCCGGCCAGGGCAGCGGCTCGCGGTCGAGGCGGGCCGCCAGGCGCAGGAAGAGCGGGCGCACCTCGGCGGCCGTGTCGGCGAGGCGGTCCGGATTGCCGGGCGCGGACGCCCACTTGGCGAACTCCGGGAAGTTGTCCTCGGCGCCTCGCTCGAACGCGGCGAGCCACGCGCGCTCCGCGAGGACGGGGTCCGCGTTGTCGTTGCTGTCCAGGACGACGCGGTCGGTGCGCTGCGGGAACAACTGGAGGTAGGCGGCGCCGACATAGGTGCCGTACGACACGCCCCACGCGGACACCTTGCGCTCGCCGAGCGCGGCGCGGACGCGGTCCAGGTCGCGGGCCTCGTTGAGGGTGCTGATGTGCCGGATCAGTTCGCCGCCGTTGCGTGCGCAGGCGTCGGAGATGCGCTTGCCGGCGGCCATGGTCGCATCGACCGAGCCGTCCGCGGCGGGCCAGGGAAGCAGGGTCGTCCGGGCCAGGTCCCGGTGTTCGAGGCCGCAGTCGACGGCCGTCGAGGGCGCCATCCCGCGCGGCGCGAACCCGATCAGGTCGTAGGCGTCCCGCACCTTCTGCGGCAGCTTCTGCCCCTTCTTCGAGGGATCGTTCATGCTGTCGCCGCCGGGCCCTCCGGGAATCAGCAGCAGGGCACCGTGCCGGGCGGCCGGATGCTCGGCGGGGATACGGGAGACGGCGATCTCGATCTTCGGGCCGTGCGGGTCGGCGTAGTCCATGGGCACGGAGACGGTCGCGCACCGCTGACGCGGATCGAGGCCGCTGCCCTCGCACTTGGTCCATTTCAGCGCCGTCGGCTTGGCAGCGGCGTATGCGGATGCGGATGCGGAGAGCGGGGTCAGGCCACCGAGGAGGACCCCCGAGGCGGCTGCGATCAGAGCGAGGCTTTTCGTCATCTGCTTCATGACCACGAGCCTCGCGGACCCCACGCGTCCACCCCATCCGGCCAACTGCCTTGTCTGTAGGGGGGTTTACCCCCGCGCGTCAGCCGACGTGCCACTCCAGCATCCGTCCCTCGTGCAGAACGGGAACACGGGGGAGGGATGTCACCGGGGTTCCGTTCTCCATCGAGTCGCACAGATCCGCCAGCATGAGATCCAGGCGCGGCCACCGCATGTGGTACTCGGGATCACCGAACGACATCTCCCCGATCTCTCCCCAGTGCTGCGGCCGATGGTCCATGAACAGCAGAGCACCGGAGAAGTCCTGCGCGAGGGGAACCCACCGGCTGTCGGCGATCCGGCCGAGGACCAGGTCCTCCTCGCCCTCCTCGCGGGCGTCCTCCACCATCGACACGAGATCCCGGTGCGCTGCCAGAATTCCGTCGACGTCCAGGAGGCTGTAACCGAGGAGGAAGGCTCCCGGTTCCGTACTGGCCCGCCGCATGACGACCCCGTTGTGACGTAGGAGTGTCGTCCGCACAGCCTCGTGGACGGGGAAGCCGAGCCCTTCCTCCAGCCGCTCGATGTCCCTCTCGGTGCAACCCTCCCGCAAGACCCCGTGATCTCCGGGGGCGTGCGCGGCCAGCCAGGCCTCGAAGCGCTGCCACAACTCGGTGGGGTCGGGTGTTCCGGTAGTCATGAGGGTCAGGATGCCGGAACGCCCCCTCGGGGTCGGCACCGGCCCGACCACAATCGCGGACGTGGACGACGAGGGCTTCCGGGGTAGGCGAGAATGGCCCCATGAGTCTGTTCCGCGACGACGGCATCGTGCTGCGCACCCAGAAGCTGGGCGAGGCGGACCGGATCATGCTGTGCTGTCCCGGGGGACGACCCCCGGACCCCCGGCCGAATGCTCGCGGGGGTGCGCGATGAGCCTCTTCCGTGACGACGGCATCGTGCTGCGCACCCAGAAGCTCGGGGAAGCGGACCGGATCATCACGTTGCTCACCCGTGGGCACGGGCGGGTGCGGGCCGTGGCTCGGGGGGTGCGGCGGACGAAGTCGAAGTTCGGGGCGCGGCTGGAGCCGTTCTCGCATGTCGACGTGCAGTTCTTCGCGCGGGGGAGCGAGCTGATCGGGCGCGGGCTGCCGTTGTGCACGCAGAGCGAGACGATCGCTCCGTACGGTGGCGGGATCGTCTCCGACTACGCGCGGTACACCGCCGGGACGGCCATGCTGGAGACCGCCGAGCGGTTCACGGACCACGAGGGGGAGCCCGCCGTCCAGCAGTATCTGCTGCTCGTCGGGGCCCTCAGGACCCTCGCCCGGGGTGAGCACGCCTCGCATCTCGTGCTCGACGCGTTCCTGCTGCGCTCCCTCGCCGTCAACGGCTACGCCCCCAGCTTCAGCGACTGCGCGAAGTGCGGCATGCCCGGCCCGAACCGTTTCTTCTCCGTCGCCGCCGGAGGCTCCGTCTGCGTGGACTGCCGGGTGCCCGGCAGCGTCGTACCGTCGCCGCAGACCCTGGAACTCCTCGCCGCGCTGCTTACGGGAGACTGGGAGACCGCGGACGCGAGCGAGCCGCGGCACGTCCGGGAGGGCAGCGGTCTTGTGTCCGCCTACCTGCACTGGCATCTGGAACGCGGGCTCAGATCCCTGCGTTACGTAGAGAAGACGTAGAGAAGCAACCCTGAGAGGGAGACGAGAACCACCATGGTCGTACGCGGGATCCTCGGTCGTCAGCGCCGCGAGTACAGGGCGCCTGAGCCGCACCCGTCGGGCGCGCGTGCGCCGAAGCTCCCCGGCGAGCTGATCCCCGAGCATGTGGCGATCGTCATGGACGGGAACGGCCGGTGGGCGAAGGAGCGGGGCCTGCCCAGGACCGAGGGGCACAAGGTCGGCGCCGAGCGCGTGCTCGACGTGCTCCAGGGCGCGGTCGAGGTCGGCGTGAAGAACATCTCGCTGTACGCGTTCTCGACCGAGAACTGGAAGCGTTCGCCCGACGAGGTGCGCTTCCTCATGAACTTCAACCGCGACTTCATCCGCAAGACGCGGGACCAGCTCGACGAACTCGGTATCCGGGTGCGCTGGGTGGGGCGGATGCCCAAGCTGTGGAAGTCCGTCGCCAAGGAGCTCCAGGTCGCCCAGGAGCAGACCAAGGGGAACGACAAGCTCACGCTGTACTTCTGCATGAACTACGGCGGCCGGGCCGAGATCGCCGATGCCGCGCAGGCCCTCGCCGAGGACGTGAAGGCGGGCCGGCTGGACCCGTCCAAGGTCACCGAGAAGACCCTCGCGAAGTACCTGTACTACCCGGACATGCCCGACGTGGACCTCTTCCTGCGGCCCAGCGGCGAGCAGCGCACCTCCAACTACCTTCTCTGGCAGAGCGCTTACGCCGAGATGGTCTTCCAGGACGTCCTGTGGCCCGACTTCGACCGCCGTGACCTGTGGCGGGCGTGCCTCGAGTTCGCCTCCCGGGACCGGCGGTTCGGCGGGGCCGTGCCCAACGAGGAACTCCTCGCCATGGAGGAAGCGATGAAGGGCGAGCCGGAGGACTGACCTCCGACCCGCCCCCTGCCCGAAAGGGCTCAGCCGGTCGTGACCGCGGTGTCGTCGATCACGAAGCTCGTCTGGAGCGAGGAGTCCTCGACGCCGGAGAACTTCAGGGCGACCGTGGTCCCCGCGAAGGCCGACAGGCTGAAGGACTTCTGGACGTAACCGCTGGCCGCGTTGAGGTTCGAGTACGTGGCCAGGGTCGTCGAACCGGCGGTGACCGTCAGCTTGTCGTACTGGCTGCTGGTGGTGGTCTCTGCCGTGTCGACGTGCAGGTAGAAGGTGAACGTGGTCTTCGTGCAGCCGCTCGGCACGGTCACCGACTGGGAGAGCGTGTCGGTGTGGGTGGAGCCGTAGCCGTCGAGCCAGGCCTTGTACGAGCCGGTGCGGGCGGCCTGGCTGGTGGAGTTGGTGATGACTCCGCTGGACGCGGTCCAGGTCGTGTTGCCCGACTCGAAGCCCTGGTTGCCGAGCAGCTGCGTGACGGTGCAGGTGCCGCCACCGCCGGACGCGCTGACCGTCCAGGTGAAGGCCGCCGTGCCGGTGGCTCCCGTGCTGTCGGTGACCGTGACCGTGGTGCTGTAGCTGCCGGCCGTGGTCGGGGTGCCGGAGATCACGCCCGTGGAGCTGCTGATCGACAGGCCGGCGGGCAGACCGGTCGCGGCGTACGTCAGTGAGCCGCTGTTGGTCGAGCTCGCGCCGATCTGGAGGCTCACGGCCGTTCCGACGGTCGCGGACTGGCTGCCCGGGTTGGTCACCGTCACGCCGGTCGACGGCACGGTGATGTGGCTGCCGACGTTGATGCCCGCGAAGGCGTTGCCGACCCCGGCGTACTGCGCTGAGCTGGTGCCGTAGAGGGCGGCTGCCGCGTTCAGGGCGGCGGTGCGGGCCCCGGCGTAGTTGGTGCTGGACGTCATGTACGTCGTCAGCGCCTTGTACCAGATCTGCAGGGCGGCGGCCCGGCCGATGCCCGCGACGGCGACCCCGTCGGAGGTGGAGCTGTTGTAGGTGACGCCGTTGATGGTCTTGCTGCCGCTGCCCTCGGAGAGCAGGTAGAACATGTGGTTCGCCGGGCCCGAGGAGTAGTGCACGTCGAGGTTGCCGACGCCCGAGTACCAACTGTCCGCGGAGCCGCCGTCCTTGCTCGGCTTGTCCATGTAACGCAGCGGCGTGCCGTCGCCGTTGATGTCGATCTTCTCGCCGATGAGGTAGTCGCCGACGTCGGAGGAGTTGCCCGCGTAGAACTCCACGCCGGTGCCGAAGATGTCGGAGGTCGCCTCGTTCAACCCGCCTGACTCACCGGAGTAGTCGAGGCCCGCGGTGTTGGACGTGACACCGTGGCTCATCTCGTGACCGGCCACGTCCAGCGAGGTCAGCGCGTGGGTGCTGCTGGTGCCGTCGCCGTACGTCATGCAGAAGCAGTCGTCGTCCCAGAAGGCGTTGACGTACGCCGAGCTGTAGTGGACGCGGCTGTAGGCGGCGACTCCGTCGTTCTTGATGCCGCTGCGGCCGAAGGTGTTCTTGTAGAAGTCCCAGGTGGTCTGGGCGCCGTAGTGGGCGTCGACGCCGGCGGTCTGGGTGTTGGAGCCGAGGCCGTTGCCCCAGGTGTCGTCGGCGTCCGTCATCAGGGTGCCGGTGCCCGACGTGCCGTTGTTGAGGCTGTAGGTCTTGTGGCCGCCGCGCGTGGTGTCGTACAGCTGGTACGTCGAGCCGGACAGCGTGGTGCCCATGGTGACCGTGCCGCTGTACTGGCTGTTGCCGGTGCCGGTCTCGATGCCCTCGAAGCGGGAGAGTTCGGCGCCGGTCGTGGCGTCGGTGATGACGTGCAGCTTGCTGGGCGTGCCGTCGTCCTGGAACCCGGAGACCACCGTCTCCCAGGCGAGCTTCGGTGTGCCGGTGCCGGCCCAGATCACCTTGCGGGGGCTCTGCGCGGCCGGCTTCTCGGCGTCGAGCGCCTTGGCGGTGCTGAGTGCCTTCGTCTCGGCGGCCGACTTGCCGAACGTGGCGGTCGTGGACTTGACCGAGACGGTACGGCGGTTGTTGTTGAAGGTCGTGCTCACGGTGCCGGCGGCCAGCGAGGCCGGGGGTGTGTGCACGACCAGGTCGCCGCCGAGGACGGGCAGACCGGCGAAGGTCCGCTCGTAACGGGTGTGGAGGGTGCCGTCGTTGTCCTTGACGACGTCCTTGACGACCAGTTTCTCCTGGGCGCCGAGTCCGAGGGACCGGGCGGTCGTCGCGGTCCTGCCGGCCGCGCTCTTGAGCAGCGCGGTGCGCTGGGCCGGGGTGACCTTCGCCTCCTGGCCTCCGGTGCGCAGGGGGCTGGGGTGGGGTGCCGCGGGCTTCGCAGTCGCGGGGACCGACTGGATGCCTACGGCGAGCAGGGATGCGGCGGCGACCAGGGAGGCGGCGGCCGATCTTCGGGGGGAACGTCTCACTCGTGACTCCTACTGCGACGTGGGGTGGAGGTGCCGTGCGGGAACTGCGTGAGAACAGGACGGAGAGTGGCACGGTTGACCTGGCCATGTCATTCGCGAGCGGGTGAGTCGAGGGTTAACCCTCGACAAAACTGTGAGACGGCCATGAAAGAACCCCACCCGTCGGTCCATGGGTGGGGTCCGTGTCGCCCTGCGGTCAGGTCAGATCGTCAGTCCTTGGCCGCCGCGCAGTCCGCGCAGGTCCCGAAGATCTCCACGGTGTGTGCCACGTTGACGTATCCGTGCTCGGCCGCGATCGCGTCCGCCCACTTCTCCACGGCCGGGCCCTCGACCTCCACCGCCTTGCCGCAGATCCGGCAGACGAGGTGATGGTGGTGGTCGCCGGTGGAGCAGCGCCGGTAGACGGACTCGCCGTCGGAGGTGCGCAGGACGTCGACCTCGCCCGCGTCAGCGAGGTTCTGGAGCGTGCGGTAGACCGTGGTCAGACCGACGGCGTCGCCCTTGTGCTTGAGCATGTCGTGCAGTTCCTGCGCGCTGCGGAACTCGTCGACCTCGTCGAGCGCCGCCGCCACGGCGGCCCGCTGCCGGGTGGCACGGCCCTTCACGGGCGGTCCTGCGGTCGTCACGGGTTCCTCCTTCACCTGGCGTGATCGCCTACGGGGCGTCGGGTGCCGGGTCCGAGACCGGGCTCGACCCTCCGGGCCGCCACGCGCCCCTTCGGCTCTCACACGTCTTGCATCGGCGCCTGCCGGGCCATTGTGCCAGCCCCGTCCGTACCGGGTCGGACGCCGACCGTGCCGTCCGCCTCCCGACTGGCCGGAATCGCGCACTCCGCCGGATCGCCGGCCGGCTGCCGGGCGGCCAGCGCGCGGGCGCGGCGACGGGCCAGCGGGGTCGCCAGGCCGGTCAGCAGGATGAAGGCCGCAATGGTCAGCAGCACGATCGTCGCGCCGGGCGGCACATCCTGGTAGTACGAGGTCACGGTGCCGCCGATGGTCACCGTCACCCCGATCGCCACCGCGATCGCGAACGTCGCCGCGAAGCTCCGGGTGAGCTGCTGCGCCGCCGCCACGGGCACCACCATCAGCGCGCTGACCAGCAACAGGCCGACCACGCGCATCGCGACGGTCACCGTCACCGCCGCCGTGACCGCCGTCAGCAGGTTCAGCGCGCGCACCGGCAGCCCGGTCACCCGCGCGAACTCCTCGTCCTGGCTGACCGCGAAGAGCTGGCGGCGCAGACCGAGGGTGACGAGGACCACGAACGCGGCCAGCACACAGATCGCCGTCACGTCGGACTGCGAGACCGTGGAGAGCGAACCGAACAGGTACGACGTCAGGTTGGCGTTCGAGCCGCCGGGCGCGAGGTTGATGAACATCACGCCGCCGGCCATGCCGCCGTAGAAGAGCATCGCGAGGGCGATGTCGCCGCGGGTCTTGCCGTACCAGCGGATCAGCTCCATGAGGACCGCGCCGAGCACCGAGACGACGGTCGCCATCCACACCGGCGACCAGGAGAGCAGGAAGCCGAGGCCGACGCCGGTCATCGCGACATGGCCGATTCCGTCGCCCATCAGGGCCTGGCGGCGCTGGACGAGGTAGATGCCGACGGCGGGGGCGGTGATGCCGACCAGGACGGCGGCGAGCAGGGCCCGCTGCATGAAGGCGTAGTCGAGGAAGTCCATCAGCTCAGCAGTCCCGTGCGGATCGGCTCGTGGTCGTGGGGGTGGACGTGGTCGTGGCCGGGAAGGGCGTGCTGGCCGACCGCGCGCGGGGGCGGTCCGTCGTGCTGCACACAGCCGTCGCGCAGGACGACCGCCCGGTCGATCAGGGGCTCCAGCGGGCCGAGTTCGTGCAGGACGAGCAGGACCGAGGTGCCCTGCGCGACCTGCTCACCGAGCGTCCGCGCGAGCACCTCCTGGCTGGCCAGGTCCACGCCCGCCATCGGCTCGTCCATGATCAGCAGTTCGGGCTCGGCGGCCAGCGCGCGGGCGATCAGCACCCGCTGGTGCTGGCCGCCGGACAGGGCGTTCACGGAGTCCTTCGCCCGGTCCGCCATGCCGACCAGCTCCAGGGCCCGCCGTACGGCCGCGTGGTCGGCCTTGCGGAGCACGCCGAAGCGGGCGCGCGACAGACGCCCGGAGGACACGATCTCGGTGACGGTGGCGGGGACCCCGCCCGCGGCGGTGGTGCGCTGCGGGACGTACCCGACGCGCGCCCAGTGCCGGAACCGCGCGCGCGGGGTGCCGAACAGCTCGATCTCACCGGCGGCGGTGGGCACTTGGCCGATGATCGTGCGGATCGCGGTGGACTTGCCGGAGCCGTTGGCGCCGAGCAGCGCGACGACCTCACCGTGGTCCACGGTGAGGTCGATGCCGCGCAGTACGGGGCGTGAGCCCAGGTCGGCGCGGACTCCGCGCAGCGATACGACGGACTCGGTCACGCCGTCCTCCGTTTCATGCTCACTTGGCCCCCAACGCGGACCGGAGGGCCTTGAGGTTGGCTTCCTGGACCGAGAAGTAGTCCTTGCCGCGGGACTTGGCGGTGATGCCCTCGATCGGGTCGAGGACGTCCGTCTTCAGCCCGGCGTCGGAGGCGATGGTCTTCGCGGTCTTGTCGCTGACGAGCGTCTCGTAGAACACGGTGGTGACGCCGTCGGCCTTCGCCATCTTCTCAAGGTCCTTGACGCGGTCGGCACTTGGCTCCGACTCGGGGTCGAGGCCGTTGATGGCCTCCTCGGTGAGGCCGTAGCGCTCGGCGAGGTAGCCGAAGGCGGCGTGCGTGGTGATGAAGACCTTGGTGTCGGTGTTCTTCAGCCCCGTCTCGAACTTCGTGTTGAGCGCGCCGAGCTTCTTCACCAGGGCCGCGGTGTTGGCCTTGTAGTCGGCCGCGTGGTCCGGGTCGGCCTTCTCCAGGGCCTTGCCGACGCCCTCGGCGACCTGGGAGTAGCGCACCGGGTCGAGCCAGATGTGGGGGTCGAGGCCCGCGAGCTCGTCGTCGGCGTGGTCGTCGTGCTCGGCCGCGTGACCGCCGACCTCGTTGCCGTGCTTCTCCAGGTCGGTGAGGGCGGCCGCGTCGATCTTGGTCTTGATCTCGGACTGGGCCACCGCGTCGTCGACGGAGGGCTGGAGGTTCTTCAGGTAGAGCACCGCGTCGGAGTCCTGGAGCTGTGCGGTCTGCTTGGCGCTGATCTCCAGGTCGTGCGGCTCCTGGCCGGGCTCGGTCAGGCTGGTGACGTGCACATGGTCCCCGCCTATCTGCTCGGCGAGGAATGCCATCGGGTAGAAGGACGCGACGACGTCGAACCGGTCGGTGTTGCCCGCGGCGGCACTGTCGGTGGAGCAGGCCGACAGGGCGGCGAGGCCGGCGGCCGCGGCCACCATGGGTATGAGGCGTCGTCGTACGTTCATGACAGTCATTTTCATCAAATATGGAAACCGTTGTCAACAAAGCTGGTGAACGGCCTGTAAGCGGCCCACAAGCCGAACCGATTTGATTGAGAGGGCGGGCCCGCCGGTAACCTGAGGCATTCGCTCTGAAGCACTGCTCCGTTGAGACTGCTTCGTCGCCCGTCGTCGTAATGAAGAGAGCACCGTGGCCGCCGACAAGATCGACACCATCGTCAGCCTGAGCAAGCGCCGTGGCTTCGTATTCCCCTGTAGTGAGATCTACGGCGGTCAGAAGGCCGCCTGGGACTACGGACCGCTGGGTGTCGAGCTCAAGGAGAACCTGAAGCGCCAGTGGTGGCGCTACATGGTGACGTCGCGCGAGGACGTGGTCGGTCTCGACTCGTCCGTGATCCTTGCCCCCGAGGTCTGGGTCGCCTCCGGTCACGTCGCCACCTTCTCCGACCCGCTCACCGAGTGCACCTCCTGTCACAAGCGGTACCGCGCGGACCACTTGACGGAGGCCTACGAGGCCAAGCACAAGCGTGAGCCGGAGAACGGCCTGGCGGACATCAACTGCCCCAACTGCGGCAACAAGGGTCAGTTCACCGAGCCGAAGCAGTTCTCGGGTCTGCTCTCCACCCACCTCGGCCCGACGCAGGACACCGGCTCGGTCGCGTACCTGCGCCCGGAGACCGCGCAGGGCATCTTCACCAACTTCGCCCAGGTGCAGGTCGCTTCGCGCAAGAAGCCGCCGTTCGGCATCGCGCAGATGGGCAAGTCCTTCCGCAACGAGATCACGCCCGGCAACTTCATCTTCCGCACCCGCGAGTTCGAGCAGATGGAGATGGAGTTCTTCGTCAAGCCGGGCGAGGACGAGAAGTGGCAGGAGTACTGGATGGAGCAGCGCTGGAACTGGTACACCGGCCTCGGTCTCCGTGCGGAGAACATGCGCTGGTACGACCACCCGGCCGAGAAGCTCTCGCACTATTCCAAGCGCACCGCCGACATCGAGTACCGCTTCCAGTTCGGCGGCAACGAGTGGGGTGAGCTGGAGGGCGTCGCCAACCGCACGGACTACGACCTCACCGCGCACTCCAAGGCCTCCGGCCAGGACCTGTTCTACTTCGACCAGGAGGCCGGCGAGCGCTACACCCCGTACGTCATCGAGCCCGCGGCCGGTGTCGGCCGCGCGATGCTGGCGTTCCTCCTCGACGCGTACGTCGAGGACGAGGCGCCCAACGCCAAGGGCAAGCTGGAGAAGCGCACGGTGCTGCGCCTGGACCACCGTCTGGCCCCGGTGAAGGTCGCGGTGCTCCCGCTCTCCCGCAATCCCGAGCTCTCCCCGAAGGCCAAGGGCCTCGCCCAGGCGCTGCGGCAGAACTGGAACATCGAGTTCGACGACGCCGGCGCGATCGGCCGCCGCTACCGCCGCCAGGACGAGATCGGCACGCCGTACTGCGTCACGGTCGACTTCGACACCCTCGAGGACAACGCGGTGACGGTCCGCGAGCGTGACTCGATGAAGCAGGAGCGCGTGTCGCTGGACCAGATCGAGGGCTACCTGGCCGGGCGGCTCGTGGGCTGCTAGTCCGTCGTAGCTGGTCGCGCAGTTCTCCGCGCCCCTGGGCGGGGGCGGAGAACTGCGCGTTTTTTTGAGCTTGGCTGACAGATATTGAAATCTGTCAGCTGTCATGCCAAGGTGGAGGCATGACGATGCGAACCCGAACCCTCGGAACCACCGGACCTCAGGTCTCCGCCCTCGGTCTCGGCTGCATGGGCATGTCCGCGCTCTACGGCGAGGCCGACCGGACGGAGTCGATCGCGACGATCCACGCCGCCCTGGAGGCAGGCGTGACCCTGCTCGACACCGGCGACTTCTACGCCATGGGGCACAACGAGATGCTGATCGGCGAGGCGCTGCGCACCGCGCCCGCCGCCCGCCGCGAACAGGCCCTGGTGAGCGTGAAGTTCGGCGCACTGCGCAGCCCCGACGGCCAGTGGGCCGGCTACGACGGCCGCCCCGCAGCCGTGAAGAACTTCGCCGCCTACTCGCTCCAGCGCCTCGGCGTCGACCACATCGACGTCTACCGGATCGCCCGGCTCGACCCGGACGTACCGATCGAGGAGACCGTCGGCGCGATCGCGGAACTGGTCGAGCAGGGATACGTCCGGCACGTGGGCCTCAGCGAGGTCGGCGCCGAGACCATCCGCCGGGCCGCCGCCACCGCGCCGATCGCGGACCTGCAGATCGAGTACTCCCTCATCTCGCGCGGCATCGAGGACCGGATCCTGCCGACCACCCGTGAGCTGGGCATCTCCGTCACGGCGTACGGCGTCCTGTCCCGCGGCCTGATCTCCGGCCACTTCACCCGCGACCGGCAGCTCTCCGCGACCGACTTCCGCGCCCACTCCCCCCGCTTCCAGGGCGACAACCTCCAGCACAACCTGAACCTGGTCGAGGCGCTGCGGAAGATCGCGGAGCAGAAGGGCGTGAGCGTGGCCCAGATCGCGATCGCCTGGGTGCTCTCCCGCGGCGAGGACATCGTGCCGCTGATCGGCGCCCGCACCCGCGAGCGGCTCACGGAGTCCCTGGGCGCGCTGGACGTGACCCTGGACGCCGCCGAGCTCGCGGAGATCGAGGAGGCGGTGCCGTCCGGTGCCGCCGCGGGCGAGCGCTACGCGGCCGCGCAGCTGGCACAGGTCGAGCGGTGATCGGTCGGCCAGGTACGGTCTGACCCATGGCACCGCCCCCGCAGCCCCTGACCGCCGAGCGCATCCTCGAAGCCACCGAGGAAGTGCTGCGCCGCCACGGCCCGGCCAAGGCCACCGTGGTCGACGTGGCCCGCGTGCTCGGCGTCAGCCACGGCAGCGTCTACCGGCACTTCGGGACGAAGGCGGAGCTGCGCGGCGCGGTGACCAAGCGGTGGCTGGACCGGACGACGGGGGTCCTCGCCGACATCGTCGCCGGGGACCGGGACCCGGAGACCCGGTTGCGGGACTGGTTCACCGCCCTGTACGCGGCCAAGTACCGCAAGGCGGTCGCCGACCCGGAGCTGTTCGCCACGTACACGGTGCTCACCGACGAGAACGGCGCCGTGGTGGGTGAACACATCGCCGAGCTGACCGACCAGGTGACGCGGCTGGTCCGGGCCGGCGCCGACGCGGGCGTCTTCGAGGCCGCCGACCCCGCCGGCACCGCCCGCGCCCTCTTCCAGGCCACCGCCCGCTTCCACGACCCGGCCTACGCCAGGGAGTGGGAACAGCCGGGTACGGAAGGGGACTTGCGGGCCGTCATGGACCTGCTGCTGAAGGGGTTGCGGAGCCGGCCGGGCGCCGGGGCGGTACCGTCCGACTGACAGCGCCCCGAGAGAGAGCCGAGAGACCGATGCCCCCGACCATCCGCAGGGCCGTGATCCCCGCCGCAGGACTCGGCTCCCGGCTGCTGCCCCTGACCAAGGCGACGCCGAAGGAGATGCTCCCGGTCGGCGACAAGCCGGTGATCGAGCACACCGTGCGGGAGCTGGTGGACTCCGGCATCAGCGACATCACCATCGTCGTCTCCGGCGGCAAGTCCCTGATCCAGGACCACTTCCGCCCCAACCCCGCCCTGGTCGAGCAGCTTCGCGCCGACGGCAAGACGGCCTACGCGGACGCCGTGGAGGAGATCGCCGAGCTGGCCCGCCGCGGCCACATCACCTACCTCGATCAGCGCGGCCCCTACGGCAACGGCACCCCGGTGCTGAACGCCGCCCGCTCCTTCGGCGACGAACCCGTCCTGGTGCTGTGGCCGGACGACGTGTTCGTGGCCGAGGTGCCGCGCGCCCAGCAGCTGATCCGCGCCTACGAGCAGACCGGCTGCCCGGTGCTGGCCCTCCTGCCGATGGACCCCACGGAGTCCCAGCGCTACGGCGTGCCCCTCGTGAAGGAGGACCTCGGCGGCGGCACCCTGCGCATCACCGGCCTGGTCGAGAAGCCCCGGCCCACCGAGGCGCCCTCCTCCTACGCGGCCATCGGCGGCTACGTCATCACCCCGGGCATCGTCGACGAACTGCGTGAGCGGACCCGCCGCTGGTACGAGCACCGCACCGGCGAGATCTACCTGACCGACGCCATCAACGCCTACGCCACCACCCGGGCGGTGTACGGCCAGGTCATCCAGGGCCGCTGGTACGACACCGGCAATCCGGCCGACTACCTGGTCGCCCAGATGGCACACGCCCTGGCCCACCCCGAGTACGGGCCGCTGCTGCGGCGGCTGGTCGGCGACCTGGACACCCCCGACGGTTCCTGAACCTCAGCCCGCCGACGGATCCACCGTCGCCTGATGGACCTGCGCCAGGTGCTCCTCCGCCTTCAGCCACGGCAGGAACTGCGCGGCCCTGCGCCAGCCGCAGGTGTCGCAGCTGATGGTGCGCTGGGTGCCTTTGCGCAGCACGTGGACGACGTGCTCGTGCCCTTGCTGGTCCCAGCGGCTCACCTTGCTGGTGTTGGTCTGCAACATCTGCCTCGCCTCCGGCAAGGAGTGTGCAGCAAGAACAACATCAACAGCAGTATCTTCACGGGGCGTTCGCCAGGACTTGAACCTGTCCGCAGCCCTGCCGGTGACCCTGTCAGCCGATCGCGCAGGTGGTGAGCGGGGGCTCAGGGGTGCGGGGTGTGCCGGTACGGCCGGCTTCCACCGGTCGGCAGCCGCGACCTACGCGGTGACGCCCGCCGCTTCGCGTACCTCGGCCGACTCCAGCCGCGCGGCCGTCCGCTCGGCGGTGCCCCGGGCCCACCGTCCACTGGTCACGGTTCCGAGCACCAGCACCGCGAGCCCGCACCCGGCGAGGATCCACCACCCCGGCACGGCAGCGGACACGAACGTCTCCTTGTACGACGACGAGCCCACCCCGGAAGCCAGGACCGCGCCGATCACCGCGACCCCGAGCGTCATACCGAGCTGACGGCTCGTCGACGCGACGGCGGCGGCGACCCCGGCCTGGGCCCGCGGCATCCCCGACACCGCCGTGTTCGTGATCGGCGCGTTGACCAGCCCGAACCCGATCCCGAACAGCACGTACCCGAGGAACAGCGTCCCGTCGGACGTCTCCGCGTCGAAGGCCGCGAACAGCACCCCGCTGGCGGTGATCATGACTCCCGCGGCGACGAGCGGCAGCCTCGGCCCCCGGCTCCCCACCAGCCGGCCGGCCAGCGGCGCGCACAGGAACATCGGCACGGCCATCGGCAGCATCCACAGGCCCGCGTGCAGCGCGTCCAGCCCCCGGATGTTCTGCAGATACAGCGTCGACAGGAACAGGAACCCGCCCAGCCCCGCGAACGCGCTGATCGCGATCACCGTGGCCCCGCTGAACGGAGCAGACCGGAAGAACCGCAGGTCGATGAGGGGTTCGTCGCGGCGGGGCTCGTACCAGAGGAGCCCGGCCAGCGCGAGGAGGGCGACGACAGCGAAGGGCAGGACGTACGAGAACCCCGAGGCCGGCGCCTCGATGATCGCGTACGTCAGCGAGCCGAACAGGGTGATCACCAGGAGCTGCCCGACCGGGTCGGGGCGGCGGGCCTTGGGTGCTCGGGACTCGGGGACGTACCGCAGGGTGAGCAGCAGGGCCGCGATGCCGACCGGGATGTTGACCCAGAAGATCGAGCGCCAGCCGACCGAGTCCACGAGCGCTCCGCCCACCAGCGGCCCCGCCGCCATGGAGATGCCGACGACCGCGCCCCACACCCCGATCGCGCGGGCGCGCTCGCGCGGGTCCGTGAAGGTGTTGGTGATGATCGACATGGCGACCGGGTTCAGCATCGAGCCGCCGACCGCCTGCACCATGCGGAAGGCGACCAGCGCCTCCAGGTTCGGGGCGAGGGAGCACAGCGCGGAGCCGATCGTGAAGACGACCAGGCCCGCCATGAAGACCCGTCTGCGGCCGATCCGGTCGGCCGTGGATCCGGCCAGCATCAGCAGCGAGGCGAGGACCAGCGTGTACGCGTCGATCGTCCACTGGAGTCCGGCGGTACTCGCGTCGAGGTCCCGCTGCATGGCGGGCAGGGCGACGTTGAGGGCGGTGGTGTCGAGGCTCACGATCAGGAGGCTCATGCAGCAGATCGCGAGAACCAGCATGCGTCGGCGTTGGCTGAGCTCGGGCATGCGTGTCATCGTACGCCGAGTTCGATAGTGCGTCTAACTAATGGTTGTTACAGGATCACTGGACGGAGGTCCCGGAGGGATGCGTGACAATGGGGGAATGCAGATCGGTCCCCACCTCGTCCAGCCTCCCGTCGTCCTGGCCCCCATGGCCGGGATCACCAACGCGCCCTTCCGCACGTTGTGCAGGGAGTTCAGCGGCGGGAAGGGCCTGTTCGTGAGCGAGATGATCACGACCCGGGCGCTGGTCGAGCGCAACGAGAAGACCATGCAGCTGGTCCACTTCGACGCGACAGAGAAGCCGCGCTCGATCCAGCTGTACGGCGTCGACCCGGCCACCGTCGGCAAGGCCGTCCGCATGATCGCGGAGGAGGACCTCGCCGACCACATCGACCTGAACTTCGGCTGCCCGGTCCCCAAGGTGACGCGGAAGGGCGGCGGTTCCGCGCTGCCGTTCAAGCGTCCGCTGCTCCGGGCGATCCTGCGCGAGGCGGTGAGCGGGGCGGGTGACCTGCCGGTCACGATGAAGATGCGCAAGGGCATCGACGATGACCACATCACGTACCTGGACGCCGGGCGTATCGCGGTCGAGGAGGGGGTCACCTCCATCGCGCTGCACGGCCGTACCGCCGCCCAGCACTACGGCGGCACCGCCGACTGGGACGCCATCGCCCGGCTCAAGGAGCATGTGCCGGAGATCCCCGTGCTCGGCAACGGCGACATCTGGTCGGCGGAGGACGCGCTGCGGATGGTGCGGTCCACCGGGTGTGACGGGGTGGTTGTGGGGCGGGGGTGTCTGGGGCGGCCGTGGCTGTTCGCGGACCTGGTGGCGGCGTTCGAGGGGCGTACGGAGGATATTGCGCGGCCGTCCTTGCGTGAGGTGGCGGATGTCATGGTCCGGCATGCCGGCCTCCTCGGTGAGTGGATCGGTGACGAGTCGCGCGGGGTCATCGACTTCCGTAAGCACGTGGCCTGGTACCTGAAGGGGTTCGCGGTCGGCAGCGAGATGCGAAAGCGTCTCGCGATCACGTCCTCTCTGGAGGAACTCCGTTCCGGGTTGGACGAGTTGGACCTCGACCAGCCCTGGCCGGCCGGTGCCGACGGGCCCCGTGGCCGTACGTCCGGCAACAACAGGGTTGTCCTGCCGGACGGGTGGCTGAAGGACCCGTACGACTGCGCGGGGATCGGCGAGGACGCGGAACTGGACACGTCCGGAGGGTGACGGGTTCGGTGGGGGCGGGGGTTTTGCGCAGTTCCCCGCGCCCCTGAGGTGGGTGGGTCGGGGCGGGGGTGGGGGGTGTCCGTCCTCGGTCCGGCGGCTCGGTCGTTTCAACAGTGCCCGGTTCCGGACGCCGGCCGCTGCGGGCGGACACCCCCCACCCCGTCCCCTTCACGCCGCCGGCGACTGCAGGCACGTCCACCGTCCCACGCTGTTAGGCGTCCAAAGACACGTCCACCATCCCCACCCAGGGGCGCGGGGAACTGCGCGACCAGCCCCCACTCCGTGCACGTCCAAAGGTGCGTCCACCGTCCCCACCCGGGGGCGCGCGGGGCCGTGCATGTCCAAAGGTGCGTCCACCGTCCCCACTCAGGGGCGCGGGGAACTGCGCGACCAGCCACGACGGACCTGCGGCCGACCCCAACGGGACCCGGTACCCCCTACTTCGCGCCCCCGCGCCGCCGCAGCAACAGCAGTCCACCCGCCACCGCCGTGACCCCCGCCGCCGCGGTCCACCCGACAACGTCACCGGCCCCGGACGCCGCAAGGTCCTGCCCGCCCGACACGGCACCGGAGTCCGTGGACGCGCTCGCACTGGCCGAAGGGCGAGGAGAGGCCCCCGTGTCCGCCACCCGGTCCCGCGTGAACGCCAGCGTGCCGAAGCCGAGTTGGTCGTAGCCCCCGCTGTTGGGGCCGTAGTCCCCACCCCCGCCCTCCGGCGAGGACTTCGCCGCGATCCGGGTGAGGTACGACGCCGGAAGCCCGCGGCGTTTCGTGTAGTGGTTGGCGATCATCGCCCAGATGGGACGGCTCATCGCGGGGTCGACGCCGGCCGCCGCGGACGCCGTCTCCCTCCCCGACCACCCCCCGATCGCCCCCTTCGCGCGAGTGTTAGCGGTGTAGGACACCTCCCCGCCCATGCTCCACTTCGCCACGTACTGGGCCCCCTTGAGGAACCGGCTGTCGTCATAGCCGTACAGGTCGTACCCCTGGTTCCACGCCATCTCGCAGAACGTGCCCATGAGCCCGACGCCGAGGAGCGCGTGCCCCTGGTCCCGTCCCGCCTCCAGCCACTCGCCGAGTCCGTCGTCGTGTACGACGGGAATGGCGTTCTTGACGGAGCCGAGCCCCTCGCCGTGCTTGAAGTAGTCGACCGCCCGGGCGACTTGGGAGCGGTCGTCGCAGAAGATGCCGGTCGCCAGGACGCACGCCATGGCGCACAGGTCCCAGTTGGTCCAGTAGTTGGTGATCACGGCCCCGTTGTGCCGGACCAGGAAGTCGTCGCTGAGCGGGGCGAAGACCTTGGCGAGCATCTCCTGGAAGCGGGTCAGGTCGAAGTCGGGGTGTTCGCGGACGAGTTCGGCTGCGTTCGCGAACTGGTAGCCGTAGAGACCCGCGGCGAGGAATCGGTCCGCGGTGCCTTCGACGGAAGTCAGCTTCGCCGACCAGGCGTTGAGGATCGCCACCGCCGTGTCGGCGTACGCGCTGTCACCGCTGACGTGGTGACGCAGGCCGTTCTGGTAGGCGGCGTGGATGTCGTTGTAGAGCGTTGCGTAGTTCTGGGGGCTGCCCGCGCCCCGGTACACCGTCGCCTGCGGATTCGGCGTCCAGCCGCTCTGCGCATGGCGGTTGGCGGTCAGCCTGGCGAAACCGGCCGTGTAGGGCGCGGCGCCCGCCTTCACCTTGGCTGCCATGCGGTCGAGGTCGGCCCGTGTGTGCAGCAGACCCGGGTGGGCGAAGGCCGAGCCGGCCGCGGCGGCCGGGGTCGCGGGGGTGACGGTGGACGCTACGGTCACCGCGACACCCGCGGCTCCCGCCGCCCTGAGCATGCTGCGGCGGCTGATCTGTGAAGTCACGAACGTCATTCCTCGCGTGCCGGTGGCTGGGGACGGTCAGGAGACGCGAGGGTGGAGAAGGCGATAACAGAAAAGGCGCCGACGGCTGAATCGGTGCCGGTGAGTGGAAGGAGCCGTGCCCATGAGCATCCGCAGGGTCATGCCCGACGTCCATGTCGAGTCCGGCGAGGCCATGACGGCCAACCGCGACTTCTACGGCCTTCTCGGCTTCGAAGAGGTCATGGACATGGGGTGGGTCGTGACGATGGCGTCGCCCGCCAACCCGACCGCCCAGATCAGCTTCCTCACCGAGGAGCGCACCGCTCCCGTCGTCCCCGACCTGAGCGTGGAGGTCGAGGACGTCGACGCCGTGTACGCCCAGGTCGTGGCGTCGGGCGCCGAGGTCGTACGGGAGCTGCGGGACGAGGAGTGGGGCGTACGGCGCTTCTTCGTGCGCGATCCGAACGGCCGGGTGGTGAATGTGCTGGCCCACCGGGCCGGGGGGCCGAGGGAGAGGTAGTCCGGTGCTCCTCAGGCGTTCCGGTCCGCCACCGCCCAGGACGCCAGCGCCACCGCGCCCGCCACCCCGAACACGGCGGGCCACGCGCCCACCTTCTTGGCCAGCGGGTGCGACCCGGCGAAGCCGGCGACATACGCGGCCGTCAGTGCCCCGGCGGCCTTGCCGCCGGCCCGCTCCCGCCACTGGCGCGCCGCCGTGGCCCCGGCGACGGCCAGTACCACCCCGCCGAGCTGCCGTTTCTTCGTCCAGCGGGCCACGCCGTACCCGCCGACGAGCCCGCCCGCGGCGATCACCGCACTGGGAACCCTGGCCATATCTGCCTCCTGATGATCACGTCGATGCCTTCCGAGGCTAACTCCGGCCGGGCACGGACATTCGAACCTGAGCCCAGGCTTGTCAAGTTTCCTCTCTCCGAGCTATATAAGAAGGCGTAGGGCATCGCTCCCAGAGTCTGTGGAGAGGAGATGGATCGTGATGCTCATGCGTACCGACCCCTTCCGCGAGTTCGACCGGCTCGCGCAGCAGGTGTTCGGCTCCACCGCCCGCCCCAGCGCGATGGCGATGGACGCGTACCGGTCGGGGGACGACTTCGTCGTCCACTTCGACCTCCCCGGCATCGACCCCGAGTCGATCGACCTGGACGTCGAACGCAACGTCCTGAACGTCCGCGCCGAGCGCCGCAACCCCGCCCCCGAGGACGCGGAGATGATCGCCGCCGAGCGACCCACGGGCTCCTTCACCCGTCAGCTCTTCCTCGGCGACACCCTCGACGCGGAGCGCATCGACGCCTCGTACGACGCCGGTGTGCTGACCCTGCGGATCCCCGTGGCCGAGCAGGCCAAGCCCCGCCGGATCCACATCACGGGCGGCGGCAGCGGCCGTCGGCAGATCAGCGGCTGAACCTCACGCAGCAGACGGTGGTGTCCTGCGGACCGGCATGACCTGGCATGAGCGGCATGAGCGGCATGTCGGTCCGTGGGGCGCCTGGCGCAACGACCCCCAGGAGAGCTGTACATGAGCGCGAACCCATCCGACTGGACCGGCCTCGTCGAGGCGGTGCGGGACGCCGGGCAGTACGCGGCGCGGGCGGAGGCGGAACACGTCACCCGTGTCGTCCTGTCCGCCCTCGGCGGCCACGTCACCGGCGAGGAACGCGTCGACCTCGCCCGTGCCCTGCCCGAGGAGGCGGCACGCATCCTCGCCTCCCGGGCCCCGCTCAACAGGGCTTTGACGGCACCGGAGTTCGTGGACTCGGTGGCCTCCCACATCGATGGCGCGACCCCGGCGACGGCCCGCTGGGACGTCAGCTCGGTGCTGGGCGTCCTGCCGAAGCTGGTCGGCGACGAGCTCGTCGACCGGGTGATCGGCCAACTCCCCTCCGGTTACGCCCTGTTGTTCGGCAAGGCGGAGCTGGCCCTGACCGCTTGAGGCCTGCCCTCCACGCCTACCGGGCTTCGCCCTTCCGTGCCTCGGCCCGCAGTCGCAGCTCCGTCACGTACGCGGCGGAGACGGCACAGATCGCGGCGGTGAGGGCGAGGCCCAGGGCGACGGGATTGACGTACGCGGGGATCGTCCCGGAGGCGTAGCTGCCACCGTCCGTCATCTCGCAGTCGAAGGAGAGGGGGAGGAAGCTCACCGAGTAGTCGATGACATGGACGGCCTGCTCGTTCCCACGGCACGGCGGGATCGGGGCGGAGTTCGTTCCGCCGTCCTCCGCCTCCAGGACCGCGCCTGCCAGATGGAGCAACCCCCATGTGTACACGGCGATCGCCACGGTCCCCGCCAGCACGGCGATCCCGCGCAGACGCCGACTCGACAACGACATCCCGGCCCCCTGACTGCTCACTGCGCCGAACGAGCTCGGCTCAACTCGGCTCAACTCAGCTCGGCCTGGGCTTCCTTGGCGGACGCCTCCAGCCTGTTCCAGTACTCCCGGTACCAGGACTCGTCGCCGCCGTCCATGTTGCCGTTGGTCTCCCGCATGCCGACCTTGCCGTCGATCAGCTCGCGGACGATGTCGGCGTGTCCGGCGTGCCGGTTCGTCTCGGCCGTCATGTGCAGCATGATCCGCTGAAGCGTCACGTGGCCGTTGTCGCCCCACCACTCGACATGGCCCATCGCGTCGAGCGGCAGCGCCTCGATCGTCGCGTCGGCGTGAGCCCAGGCACGGTGGTAGAGGCCGAGGACGTCCTCGCGCGACTCGTCGGCGGGTGCCCACATGTCCGCGTTGGGCTCGGACCCCTCTTCGTGCCAGGGCAGGGACTCGGTGTGGGGGCGGTCGAAGGTCGGGCCGAAGTAACCGAGTTCGACGCTGGCGAGGTGCTTGACGAGGCCCAGGAGGTTGGTGCCGGTCGGCGTCAGAGGGCGGCGGATGTCGTACTCGGACAGTCCGTCCAGCTTCCAGACGACGGCTTCGCGGGCCGCTTTGAGGTAGCGGTGCAGGTCTTCCTTGGGGTCATTGGATGTCATGGGGGCCGAGTCTCGCATCACCTGCCGACAGCGGTCGCGTGGATTTTCCGGGAGTCGAGCCCTGATGCGGGCAGGCGTCCTGCACAGAGGCCGGCGGCCGGCGGAGGGCGACCTGGTGCGAACGGCGCCGGTTCCGGCGGTCGGGAGTGCCCCGGCCTCGTCGGCGAGTGCACGGCGGCCAGGAAGGCCCCCGCCGATCGACGCCTTCGTCACTGCGTCACTGCGTTACTACGCCACTGCGGTCAAAGACCCTTCAGGACACGCTCGAGTGCCGACCGGCCCGCAGGACCCCAGTTCGGCTTGCCGCCGGGCAGGCCGCGGTCCCCGTTCTGGCCCATCAGGAGCAGGAACAGGCTCTTCACCGCGGCCAGCCCACGCGCCCGTCGGATCGCCGCCTCATCCGCCTGCGCATAGCTGTTGAAGAACCGGGACGCGCCGCCCGCGGGGAGCAGCACCCAGGCGGCCGCGAGGTCCCACGCCGGATCGCCGGCGAAGACGTCACCGAAGTCGACGACGCCCGCCAGCGTGCCGTCCGCGACGACGACGTTCGCGGGATGCAGGTCGCCGTGCACCCACATCCGCGGGCCCTCCCACTCGGGAGCCGCGACCGCGTCGTCCCACACGGCCCGGATGTCGTCCTCGGCGAAGTGGCCGAGGTCCACGGCCCGCAGGAAGTTCTCGAAGCCGTCGGTGGATTCCTTGGGGTGACCGCCGCGGTCCAAGGCGTTCGGCGCGTCGGCGGGCGCCTCCGTGTGAAGTGCCTTGAGGAAGGCCGCCAGTTGGTCGGCCGCGTGGTCGCCGCGGGTGATCGAGCCGTGGTCCAGCGGCGTGCCTTCCACCCATGTCATGACGGTCCAGAGCTTGGGGAAGCGCTCGGACGGTGCGCCGTTCCGCACCGGTGTCGGGATCGGAAGCGGCAGGCGCGAGGCCAGGGTCGGCAGCCAGCGGCGTTCCTTGAGCTGTGGATCGGGGCGCGTGTCCATCCGCTGCATCCGGACGGCCAGGTCGTCCCCGAGGCGCCACATCTGGTTGCCCCAGCCACCCGCCACCTCGCGGATGGGCAACTCGGCCAGGTCGGGATGCTGTTCCCGCAGCAGTTCGCGGACCAGATCCTCGCTGATCTCCATCTCGGATTCGATCATGCGGAGTTACGGTACTTGAGGCGGACGGAGTCGGTCTCGCTCTTCGGGGATCCGGATCCCCGGCGCACGCCCCTGTCGAGAACGCCGTCTCACACCTCGTCGAGCAGCGCGGCGAGCCCGTGGTCGAGATGCGGGCCCAGGTCCTCGGCGCCCGGCTCGACGACGTCGTAGGAGCGCAGCAGGAAGCGGCGCAGGGCTGCCGTGCCGAAGCGGATCACGGCGAGGCCCACGGGGGAGTGGAACTCGATGACGGTCCGGGCCCAGCCGTAGGGCCGTATCCGAACGTCCCCCTCCCCGGCCGGTGTTCCGAGCCCCTCCTCCAGCAGCGCTCTCCCGAACATCCACGAGACGCCCTCGCCGTCGGCCGAGACCTGCGCGGGGAAGTCGATGCGTACGGCGAAGGGGTCGGCGGAGCTGTAGCGCAGGGTGGGGCGCACCGGGAGTTCCGGATGGTCGGCGGTGATCAGGCGGGCGCGGACGGTCTGTTCGAGGGTGGCGTGGCGCATGAGGTGATCCCGTTTCGCGTGAGTGATGAGACGTGGGATGTGAAGGGGGAGACGTGAGAGGTGAGTCGGTTTCGCCGCCGACCGGTTTCTCTGTCGACTCACCGCAGTGCCCCCTTATTACGCCGGGATCGAAGTCGAATTATGTGATCTGAATCACTCTCGGAACTGAATGATTGAAAGTTTTGTCATCTACGCTGACAAACCCTTGCATCCCCCGACCGCCGGGATCCGGAGCGTTCCTGCATGACCGACCAACCGGCCAGAGTGCCCGCCCAGACGTCCCCCGCGTCCCCCTCCGCCACCGCCGCGTACGTGCGGATCTACGAGGAGGAACAACCGCGCCTCGTCGCGTACGCACGCTCGCTCACCCGCAACACCTGGGCGGCCGAGGACCTCGTCTCCGAGGCGCACTTCCGCGTGTGGCGCCGGCTGTCCGCGGGGCACGAGATCGACAACGTCCCGGCGTACCTCATGACGACCGTGCGCCACCTCGCGTCCTCCGTCGCGAGCGCCACGCACGAGACCCCGCGGGACCCGCAGGTACCGGAGCAGGCCTTCGGCTCGCCCGTCCGGCACGCGGACGACCCGGCGGACCCGGCCGAACAGGTCTCCTCCACCGACCTGTTGGTACGCGTCCTCGGCGAACTCCCCGAACGCTGGGTGCAGGCCCTGTGGCTCGCCGACGCCGAGGGCCAGCCGCTGGAGTCGGTCGGCCGGCAGATCGGCGCCAAGCAGGGCGCCACGGCCGTACTGCTGCACCGCGCCCGCGAGGGCATGCGCCAGGCGTTCCTGCGCTCCCAGACCGAGGCCCCCGACGATCCCGCCTGCGAGGTCCACTGGGTCCGCATGCCGGCCTACGTCCGCGGCAACGCGACCCCACGCCAGTCCGAACGCCTCCTCGCCCACGTCGACACCTGCGACGGGTGCCGAGGGCGCCTCGCCGTCCTGATCCGCGCCAACAACAGGCTGCCCGCGCTGGTCGGTCCCGCGCTGCTGGTCTTCGTGGTGGGCGGTGGCGGCACGGGGAAGTTCCTGGCGTCGCTGACCGCGGGGTCCGTGGGGGCTGCGGGGTCCGCGGGATCCGCGGGATCCCTGGGGTCCGGTGGGGTGTTCGGCTCCGGTGGCGCGCACGGTCTTCTCCGTACGGCACGTGCGGCGGGCCCGAAGACCAAGGCAGTGCTCGCCTCGGGCACGGCGGCCGCGGCGGCCGTCGCGATCGTGATCGCCCTCGGAGTGAACGAGTCCCCCGCGACGGCGACCGTGCCGGGCAGGGCGCCGGTCGCACAGGCGCCGGCGGCGGGACCGTCGACGGGAACGGCGGGGGAGCAGCCCGGCACGAACCCTCCGGCCGGCGAACGGGATCGGACCCGCGACGACGACACCGGGGCGGTCGTGGCCGGGGGCGGTGCGGATGTGAGCGACGTCCAACTGGTCGCGGACGTTCAGGGGGACGGGGGTTCCGGGGGTCCAGGGGATTCCGGGAACTCTGGGAACTCCGGGGGCTCCGATGGCGGTTCGGGCGGCGGGGGCACGGTGGATGATCCGCCTCCGCCGGGCGAGCCCGCGCCGGGAGCGCCGGACCCGGGTCCGAGCCCGAGCCCGGTAGGACCCACGCCCGGGGGAGAGGCGCCGACGCCTCCGACGGAACAGACGCCGGAGCCGGAACCCGACCCGGTGTCCCCCGAGCCCAAGCCCAAGCCCACGGAACCCGTCACCCCGGGGGACGGGACGCCCGTACCGGAGCCGACGCCGGCCACCCCGACGCCCGCGGATCCCGACCCCGCCGGGGAGACGCCGGAACCCCCGACGTACTCGGAACCGTCACCGTCACCGGCCCCGGAGTCACCTGAACCGTCGGAGCCGTCGGAGCCCCCGGCCGCCCCGGAGCCCCCGTCGGACCCGCCGGTCTCCCCTGCGGCTCCGGAGACTCCCTCGGACCCGCCGACGTCCCCGGCCGCCCCGGAGGTTCCCTCGGACCCGCCGGTATCTCCGACTGCTCCGGAGTCCCCGTCGGACCCGCCCGTGCCCCCACCCACTCCAGAGCCCCCCACGCCCTCGGAACCGTCGACCGACCCCACCCCGGCGGCTCCTCCGACCCCTCCAACCCCTCCTCCAGCCACCGGCGGCGGCTGCGGACCCCACCCCACCGACTAGCCCCACCACCCAAACATCCCGCACCCGCAAGGGAGTTGAACCGGCGTATGGAAGGCTGACGCGAGCCGGGCCGCCGCCGGTCGGGTGTCTGCGGCCGAGTCGAGAGGAGCGCACCGTGAGAGAGAACGGCTTCCGTGCCGAGGAGATCGACACCAGCAAGCCGCACCCCGCACGGATCTACGACTACCTGCTGGGCGGCAAGGACAACTACGAGGTCGACCGTGAGGCCGGTGAGCGGCTCGTCGCGGCGGCCCCGGAGGCGCGGATCGGTGTAAGGGCCAACCGGGCCTTCCTCAACCGGGCCGTCCGCCACGTCGTCGGCAGCGGCGTCCGCCAGATCCTGGACATCGGCACCGGCCTGCCCACCTCACCGAACGTCCACGAGACGGCTCTGGAGGTGGCGCCGGACATCCGGGTGGCGTACGTCGACAACGACCCGATCGTGAACACCCACGCCGGCGCCCTGCTCAGCGCGAACGGCACGACCGGCATCGCACTGGCCGACCTGCGCGACCCGCGGGCGATCCTGGACGACCCCGACGTCCGCAGGGTGATCGACTTCGACGAGCCGGTGGCCCTGCTCCTGGTCGCGGTGGTCCACTTCCTCACGGAGGCGGACAAGCCGGAGGAGATCATCGCGACCCTGCGCGACGCCCTCGCCCCCGGCAGCCACCTGATCCTCTCCCACGCCACGGGCGACTTCGCGGAACGCGGCGACGCGGCGGCGGTCTACGCCAAGGCGACCGCCACCATGAACCTCCGTACCCGTGCCGAGATCGAGCGCCTCTTCGACGGCTTCGAGCTCATCGACCCGGGCGTGGCCCAGGTCCCGTTCTGGCGCCCGGACACGACCCCGCCGCCCCGCTCAGAGGAGATCGGCTTCTACGGCGGGGTGGCCCGCAAGCTCGGCTGAGACCCGGGTTCCGCCAGGGCAAGGGCCAGGGCCGGGGCCCACGGGCTCTCAGTGCTGATGCGGCTGCTGCGGGGCCTGTCCGCCGTACACCTGACCCCCGGTCCCGCCGGCGGCCGAGGCCTGCGTCTGCAGCTGCTCGGCCTCCTGCGAGCTCACCTTCGTCTCCGCGCCGCAGAACGTGCACTGCGACACGTACTTGGTGGAGATCGGGAACAGCGGCACGAAGAACAGCGTGAACTTCGTGACCCGCTTGCGCAGGGTGTGCGCGGCCGGATTCCCGCATTGCCCACACACCAGCGTGAGTATCGCGAGCTGGTACAGGTAACTCTTGGTGCCGAAGAGGATGAACATGGTGTTGTCGCCTTCCAGATCAGTGCTTGAGCGGCAGTATCCCCGCAGCAGGGGCCCCACCGCTCGCCGCCCGGGCAGTTACGGCAGCAGTACACGATGGTCCCGAAGGCGGTTCAGCCGCAGTCGACCGTATTGATCCCCGAAACGGCTGAGGGTGTACGACCCGTCGGCGACGGGCCGGCAGCCAGGCGTCGCCGACGTACGACCCAGGACTCCTCCTGGGCCGACGATCCGGTCACCGGGGTGGCCAGTGACTGCTCGGCGCCCAGGGCGGCGGTACGGCACTGCGAGCACGTCAGGAAAACCCGGTTGCTCGGCCCCGACACCGTTGACAGGGTCTCGGCCATGCCTACCTTCGCCGCGTATGACGGAACCGAACTCGCCTACCACGTCTCCGGAGACGGCCCACCGCTGGTCTGCCTGCCCGGAGGCCCGACGGATTCCGCATACCTTGGCGACCTTGGCGGCCTTTCCGCACACCGGCAGTTGATCAGGCTGGACCTCCGCGGCACGGGCCGGTCCTCCACACCGCAGGACACCACCTCCTACCGCTGCGACCGACTCGTCGACGACGTGGAGGCCCTGCGCGAACACCTGCGCCTCGACCGGATGGACCTGCTCGCGCATTGCGCCGGCGCCAACCTGGCCGCGCTCTATGTGAGCCGTCACCCGGAGAACGTCCGCAAGCTCGCGCTGATCACACCGAGCGTCAGGGCCGTAGGCCTCACGATCACGGGGGACCTCCGGCTCGAGACCGCGCAACTGCGCCGTGGCGAACCGTGGTTCCCGGACGCGTTCGCCGCCCTGGAGGCGATCGTGGCAGGCAGGGCCACCGCCGACAGCTGGCAGGCCGTCGCCCCGTTCTCCTACGGCCGCTGGGACAAGGCGGCCCAGGAACACCAGGTCGCCGGGGACGAGCGGATGAACCCGGAGATCGTCGCTGCCTTCGGCGCCGAAGGCGCCTTCGACCCGGCCACCACACGCACCGCACTCGCCCGGTTCACCCCGCCGGTCCTCCTTCTGGCCGGCGAGCTCGACCTGCAAGCCCCTCCCCACACCATGGCCGAGTTCGCGAACCTCTTCCCCAGCGCCGAACTCGTCATCCAGCCCGACGCCGGACACCACCCCTGGCTCGACGACGCCGACCGATTCGTCACCGCCATCACGGCGTTCCTGGAACACACCGCCGCCTCATCACCGCATCCAACGGGCTTGCAGGGCTGAGCCGTCCCCCAGCGGGTAGTCGAGCACAAGGAAGGGCACTCGCCGGAACCGAGGGAAGGAGAGCCGCCATGCCCCGCATGATGGAACGCATCAAGCAGTTCGCAAGGAGCCCCCAGGGCCGCCGTACGGCCGAACAGGCCCGCCGCGCCGCCGCCGACCCCCGCCGCCGCGCCCAGGCCAAGAGCCTGCTGGGCAAGCTCCGCGGCGGCCGCCGCTGACCGTAGGGGGCCTGTCAACAAGGTGGGCAGACCCTGCCCACCTTGCCGGTCCGCAAGCGGCCTTCACGTCCTCCCAGGGAGCCCCGGCTCAAGCGTGCCGATTCTGCGGGACGGATGGTCGAGCCACACCGCATTCTCGTCGGGCGTCACCGTGAGCCCGTATCGCCCGAGTTCCGGGCACCCGGCACCGAACCACTCCGAGACGGCCGCTTCGATGACGAACCAGAGATTTCGTGGGCCGCCTTGGAAGACGTGCGCGGTGCCCCCAAGGCTGGGTTCCAGTGCTGCCCAGGAACCGTCGGGGTGCAGGAACCAGCGACCCGGCACGCCATTGAGGCTGAGCCCGACGGTCAGCGTCCCCGCCAGCCGGAGCTGAACCGCCCACATCAGGGACGGCACCGACAGCATGGCGGGGGAGATGTTCGACAGCACCCCCTCCGCTCCCTGCCGTTCGTCGACCGCCGGCCGAAGCAACGGCCCCACTTCGGGCGTGGACGTGTCCCTGTCCGGCATGAAGGAAACGGTGCTGTCGATGAACCGCCCCCGCGCCAGCTCTGGCGACTCCACGCGCACCCTGGCATAGCCGTAGGCGCCGAGACTGCCGACGAGCGACGCGAGGACGACTCCGCGGGGGGCCGACTGTTCCAGCCAGGCCGCTGGAATGTGCGTGGGTGAGTACGTGGCGATGACCCGGTCGTACGGAGCCCCGTCGGGACACCCTGCAGCGGCGTCGCCCGTCACGGCCCGGGGACGGTGGCCGAGGGAGGCGAGCCGCTCGCGACCGAGGTCCGACAAGGCGGGGTCGTACTCGGCACGGGTTACCAGGCTGTCCCCAAGTCGCTCGCAGAGAAGGGCGGTCGAGTAGTCCGAGCCGCCGCCCGCCTGGAAGACCGACATTCCGTCCCCGACATCGAGGTCTTCGAGCATGCGCACGACCGAGCCGGGCAGCGTGGAGGAGCTGGTGGGGACGCCTCTCACCGGAGAACCGGTTGAGGTCGTGGCCCCCTGGTCGAGCTGCGTCACCCACGTCTTGTTCTCGTAGCAGAGGCGCAGCCACTCGTCCGGGTCGCGATCCCGGCTGACCCACGTGTACTCGGTCACCCCGTCGGTGCCCGGAGCATCCCGGAAGAACTCGGGCAGGAACACATGACGGGGAACTGCCTCGACGGCCCTGCGCCACTCGGGGGAGTACAACGTCGCGTCAGCTTCCAACTCGCTGACGAGCTGACTGCGGAGCGCCCTCAGTACGGGCGACTCACCGGCTGCCATTCGTTGCGCCCTTCTCGAGTAGTTCGGCGATGCTGCGGGCGATGGGCATACCTGTCTCCTGCTCGATCCAGTGCCACTGACCGTTGGCGTTCACCTCCAGGAACCGCCACGCGCCCTCGGGTGTGACGATGAAGTCGAACGCGCCGAAGGCGAGCTGGAATTGGCGCATGAAGGCCTTCACCCGCAAGCGCAGGGCTTCTGGAACAACTGTCGGGCGGTAGGTGAGGCTGCCGTAGTCGGTCCTCCAGTCGACCCGAGCCGCGTCCGACCCGGCGTGGATCTCCACCGCGAAGAAGCGTGAGTTGACCACTGTCAGCCGTACCTCGTGCGCCTTGTCCACCCACTCCTGGAAGAGATGAGCGCAGAGGCGGACCGAGTCGTCGAACTCGGCGGGTTCGACGACCACCGTGTCCACCGGAGATCCCAGAGACTTCGTGATGACGGGGGTGCCGACATCGGCGGCGAACTTGCCGGCGGCTACCGGGTCGTTGGTGACGATCGAGCGGGGCGGATTGAGCCCGAGCTCCTCGGCGGCCCTGAGCTGCCACGGCTTGTAGTTCGTCTGCTGCTCCCGCGCGGGATGGTTGATCCACAAGCAGGGAAGGGAAGCGACGACCCCGAGGAAACCCGCCCGGGACTGAGCCGCCGCGAACTGCCGCTCAGCCGCGGACATTTCGTCGGGAAGCCGGAACTCCTCGGGCCTGCGGTAGTAGACCGCTCTCACGGCGGAGAGGTCGAGCCGCCGGAGCCCGTTGTCGAGACTGCCGCTCCAACCACCTTCAAGCGTGGCGGACAGCGTGAGTTCCTGAGGGAACTCCGCCGTGTCACAGCGGAAGACCGGCACCCCACGGTCGTTCAACCGCGCCACTACCGAATCCGCGGTCGCGTCGAACCGGTTCGTGAGTACCAGCACCGTCCCGTCGGCGACAGCGGTCACCAGAGATCCGTTCCCTCGTCGTTCTGGCTGTCGCTGTTGGTGTTGCTGCTCGTGTCGCCGGCCACGAGGTCGGCCCAGGGGTTACCGGCCGCCGTCAAGGCGATCTGCAACGACGGATCGTAGGTCACGCCGTTCGTGTCCGCCGCATGGCTGGTCTGGTAGGCGGCGAACCGCATGGCGAATGGTGTTGTCTCTGGGGCTACGGTCGTCATGGTGGCCTCTCTCCGTGGGCGGGATTTGCGGGGCCTGCCCCGCTCGCATCTGGTCCCGGGCAGCGACAGCCACGCGGCCCTTCGGGGCGCGCTCGCTGCGGACCAGGTAGTCGCAACGCTAGGGACACGGCAGGCTTCGTCACCAGCGATGTGCACTGATGTGCGCACAGTCAGTCCATGAGTGCTGATGCATCCGTGCGCTCTTGACTCCGCATCAATTCGGAGCGAGCTTGGTGCACATCAACGCACGGGTAGCGGGAGGCAGTTGTGCGGTTACGCTTCATTGGCATCGACCCCGACACAGGCAAGAACGGATCGCCCACGGCATGGGTCGATCCGGACAGCGGGGACATCGTGATTCAGAGCTACACCGCGGATGACGCGACGCGTGCCCAGTGCGTGGAGAACACCGCCCCGGGGCACGCCAAGGGCATCCCTGACCATGAGACGGTGATCCGCGTCCCCGCACGCCTCGTACCGATCCTGAGGGAGGCCTGCGATGCCGCAGAACGTGCCCAGCTTTGACGAGCTCATGGAAGCCGCGCAACGCTCGGCCGTACACCTCGAAATGCGGGACCAGTACGCCGTGGGCGACGAGGCCGACGACTTTGACACCTGGCTGCGTACCGGGAAGCGAGACAGCGATCCGGCCTCGGAGTACTGGGCACCCTGGGTCGACATGATCACTCGGGCGACCGCCCGCGGGGTTGTCGTACGGCGTGCTCGCATCGTGTCCGAACCCGTCACCGACTACATCCGGTACGAGCATGCCGGAGCCGTCGTCAACGTCGCCGCCGGAGAGCAGGTGCGGTGGCTGCCCCGCCGACGAGCGGTCGACCTGCTGTTGCCGGGCGTCGACCTGTGGATCTTCGACGGGACGCAGGTCCTCTTCAACCACTTCAGCGGAACTGGGGAGTGGGCCGATCCGCCCATGGAACTGCGGACCGAGCCGGAGCTCATCAAACAGTGCTCGGTTGCGTTCGAGGCTGTCTGGGAACGTGCCGCCCCACACGACGAGTACGAGATCCACTGACGGAAAGCATTACTGGCCAAGCTCATGCCCATATCCCCCTCTTCCTCAGTCCAGGACGCCCGAGAAAGGGTGGCCAGGCAGTTGCGCGACCTGAGGAGAAACGCCGGCCTGACGGTCACCGAGCTGGCCTCTCAATGCGGATGGCACCACGCCAAGACCTCACGGATCGAGAACGCCCGAACTCCGCCATCGCCCACGGACATCCGCTTGTGGTGCGGTGCGACGGGCACAGCCGACCAGGCCCCCGATCTGATCGCATCCTCCCAACACGCGGAATCCCTCTACCGCGAGTGGCGACAGCGCGTACGGACCGGGCTGAAGAAGCTGCAGGACAGCTACGTGGAGCTGTACCGGTCGACGGGATTGCTGCGTGTCTACTCCCCGGTCCTGGTGCCAGGGCTCCTACAGACGGAGGGATACGCGCGAGCACTTCTGAGTACCAACGCCCGCTTCCTCGGTGCCCCCGACGACGCGGTCCAGGCCGCGGAGGCACGTCTCCAACGCTCGCACGTCATCCACGAGGCCGGCCACCGCTTCTTGATGGTCATCGAGGAAGCCGTGCTCTACTACCAACTCGGCGATTCAGAGGCCATGGCCGCGCAGTTGGGCTATCTCCTCACAGCCGGAGCCCTCCCCGCGGTCTCCTTCGGCATCATCCCGATGGCGACCTCCGAGCGGACGCTCTGGCCCCAGGAGACGTTCGACGTACACGACGACACGCTCGTGTCCATCGAACTGATCACCGCCGAGGTGAACATCACCCAGCCGTCGGAGATCGCCCTGTACATCAAGGCTTTTGAGCAGCTGCGGAGCATGGCTGTCTACGGTGCTGAGGCGCGAGCTTTGATTCTCAGGGCCATTGAGGCGTTGCACTGACGGCGACGAGTCGGTTTGTGCGGAGGAGGAGTCGCTCACGTCGGTGACCCACGCTCCACCGGAACGGGTATGACCGAGAACTAATCACCCCTGCAATCGATGGGAGCCCTCTGTGACCAGCTCGGTGCCGTGGCAGCAGCGGCTGTCCACCGGAACGGAAGACATCCAGGACGAGGTGATCCGCTGGTACCAGCAGACTCGGAACGGCAAGGCGTACGTCCCCTCCAGCGCCGCGGGTCCGGGCGTTTCGGCGTTCCGTGCGCTCACTGTTGGCCGCGCTGTATCGAACTGCGCCTGAAACGGTTGACCACCGAAGTGATCAAGAGGAACGACCGCCGGAGACCTCAGAGTTTCGGCTCGACAGGGAAAGGCAGCTTGTCCGCCCAGCCTGCGAGGGCCGACGCCGCGATCTCGCGGGCTTCGCCACCTGCGGAGGTCTCCGCGAGGAGGGTGCGTTCGGCGTTGGGGAGAGCGAGCTCGCGGTAGTACTGAAAGTCCTCGAAGCCGTTGACGGCAACGTCGCGACTGGTGGCGGCGTACACGAGACGGGGGATGCGTGCCCAGTAGCAGGCGGTCAGGCACATGGGGCACGGTTCGCTGCTCGAGTACATCACGGCGTCTTCCATCAGATGGCGCCCGAGTTTCGTACCGGCGGCACGCAGGGCCATGACTTCGGCGTGTGCTGTGGGGTCGCGCAGCTCTACGACCGAACTGGTACCGGTGGCTACGACTTCGCCATCGATGACGACGATCGCGCCGAAGGGCGTCTTGCCCTCGTCCTCAAGCGCGTGGCGGGACAGTTCGATGGCCTGGGTGAGGAAGTCGTGGTCCTGGGGGGTCTCGGGAGCGTAGGGCACCTTTTCTCCAAGTGTTCCGTCAGTCGGCTACGGGTGCATTCACATGTAGATGGAGGGATCAGCGTCGCCGAAGGGGCCGTCGAAATCCATGTCGTAGCCGGTGAGTGGCGTGGTCGCTCCGGCGAGGGCGACGGTGTGCAACGCCAGTTCGGCTTTGTGGGGGTCGGTCCAGTCCCCGTTTTTCAGCAGTTCGACCATATCCGGGATGTCTGCGCCGGATTGGTCGCCGCGGAGTATGAGCCGGTGGATACGCGGTGCGGTGGACGAGTTGGCCGGGTGGAGCAGGACTCCGGCTGCGGACAGCCGACTGTGCCACTCGGCGAAAGCCCGGTCGACACCGGCCTGACGGGAGATGGCGTCGCGGGTGAGAGGGAGGTTGTGCAGGATGACGCGTGTGATGGCGAGATGGCCGTCGCGTCGCAGCTGAGCGGTCATGAGAGCCTGGTCGACCTCGTTACGGAAGGCCGTGAACTCGGGTTGCAGCCAGACCTGGTCGCACTGCACGACCACGGCGGCGGTCACGTCCGGAACTTCCAGCTCGGCGAGACGTTCGCGCCAGGCAGCCGTGTCTATGACGGGGTCGGTCACGATCCCTCCCGGGTGTGGGCGCCGACCAGTTGGAGGACGGCCAGGCCGGTGACGACGGCCTCGACGGGGTCGATCTCGCCGGCGGCTCCGGGCAGCACACGGGTGGCGAGACGGGCGGTCGCCTGCAGGGCAGGAACCGGGAGTACGGCGAGGAAATCCCGGAGTTCGGAGTCACTCTCGGCGGGGGCCAGCGGGGCCAGACGGCAGGCTACGGCGAGGACCATCGCGGCCGGCCGCTGCTGAGGATCGACCAGAGGGACGGGCAGCCTGTAGGTACGGCCGCCTCGGGCCTGCCGTATCTCCGAGGGGGTCGAACCGGGAGGGTCGGCGCGGCAGACGAGACTCAGCAGGGCCTCGCGAGCCTGGGCTGCCGTCGTGAAGTAACGGTGAGTGGCGAAAGTGCGCAGATAGGCACCCAACAACTGGTGGTCGGGCGTGAATTCGGGCCGTATGAGTTCCGGCGGGTGAGGCAGCCTGGCATCGCGCAGGGTGGCGAGCGCCGTCACCGAGCCGAGCGCCCAGAAGTGGTCGTAGTCCTCCACCGGGCCGAAGGCGCGCCGGGCGGCGTCGGCTTCCGGGGTGGAGACGCGGCCGTGACCGCCGTAGAGGGACCGGCGCAGTTGGGTGAGGATGGAGGCCCCGTCCCAGTAGTTCCCCATGAACTTGGTGCCGGTGAGGATCTCGTACGTCCCGTACAGCGCGCTGGCCTGATGGGCTCCGTGGAACTCGGTGAAGTCGCCTGTCCACAGCAATACTTGGAGTGGGCTGGTGAGGATGGAGCCGAGTTCGTCCTGGTGGGCTGCGGACTTGGGATCGGGGTCGACGCATCGCAGGACCTTCAGGCGTGCGTCGGTGGTGAGCGCGGCCAGCTCACGGGCGGCCCGACTGGAGGCGACGCCCCGGACCGACATGAGCAGAGCCGTGTTGGCGAGCCACGCCAGGTAACGGCTGAGGGCGCCGAGCGGCGGAGCGGGGTCGCGCAGCCGTCTGCAGTGACCGATCACCGATTCGATGAGCGAGTGCGCACAGGAGACGACCTGAATCGGGTCGGCGCCGCCGGCGAGCGTGGCCCGCACGAGACGGTGCAGCACATCGAGATGAACGGTGATGGTGTCGTCGACGGCCTCGACCGGCACTTCGGTCTCCACCAACTGGTCGACGAGATGCCGGATGGCGGTCGGGTCGTTGCCGGTCGCGGCCTGACTGAGGGTCCCCAGATAGGAGTTGACGATGGGATCGTGCTCAAGCCCGGCGGAAGGCGAACCGCGACGACTGCCGCCTCCCTGCCGAGCCAGTGCGTCGGCAAGGGTTCGCCGGAGCAGCTGGTTACGGCCGCCGATGCTGGCCAGGCCGAAGAGCTGTACGAAGGAGAAGACGCCGTAGATGTTCGCCAGCAGGAACAGCAGCGCGCCGTAGGTGGCACTGACGGCGTTGTCCCCGAGCAGCCCACAGCCGGTGAACAGCGCCGCGAACCACCCGATGAGCACCCACTCCCGGAACGCGATGTGCCCGTCGATCGCCCGTAACGACGGCCAGGAGCTGGCCGCGGAGAAGGTCAGCGCGAAGATGACCGCCTCACCGGTCAGCAGCGTCGCGAAGAACGCGATGCTGAACTGGGTGGCGTCGACCACGTCGTCATGGCTACGGGGATAGGCGAACGCGACGAACGCGAGCCCCACGGCACACAGGAACAGCCAGATCTGTCTCCATACCTGCACTGTCGCTCCGTGTCCCCTGAGCTTCGGTGGTGTCGCTCAACTCTTTCAGGGATGACGGGGGTTGCCAACAGGTGATCAGGTCGGTTCGGAGTCGACCGCTCGGTGCGGCAAGTTGAAGCTCGCCAGGAACTCGGCCCAGCACACCGCTGACACTGCGAGCCGCTGATGCTTGGGGCGCTTCGAGTCCCGTATGAGTACACCGAACGGGACGATCGCGGCTTCGACGCATTCGGTCGTGTTGCCGCCGCTGTACGACGACTTGAACCAGACAGGCTCAGAAACAGTCTGCGGGCCGACAGGCATTCACAGCTCCTTGCGTGCGCGATGGATCATGGCGGAAGAGGCTTCCATGTCCAACGCTTGAGCCCGGAGGTACTCGAACGCAAGTCTGTATCGCTCCAGTTCCTTGTCCTTCTCCAGGAAGAGGGATCCGGTGTGGAAGTCGACGTACACGACGTCGAGGCCCGGCTCGGCGCCGCCGATGATGACGAAGCTTCCCAGCGCAGCAGCGTGGGCTCCTTTGGAGAAGGGCAGGACCTGGAGCGTTATGTGAGGTGACTCGTTGGCTTCGAGCAGCCGGTCCAGCTGCTCCCTCATGGTCTCCGGTGACCCGACGAGACGGCGGATCACGGACTCATCGAGGATGGCCCACAGACGTGGCGGCTTCGGACGGGAGAGGATCTCCTGCCGCTTCATGCGGATGTCGACCAGTCGCTCGATCTCCGCCGGCTCGAGAGGGACTTCGTTGGCCTTCTGCAAGGCGGTGCTGTAAGCGCGGGTCTGAAGGAGGCCGGGGACGTACACGCACGCGAAGTGGCCTTCGTGCACCGCCTCGTCCTCCAGGGTGAGCAGCAGGTTCATGCTCTCTGGGATGGAGTCGGCGAAGGAACTCCACCAGCCTTGCTGCTTCGCATCTTTGGCGAGCCGGACAATCGCCGTCCGCTCGGCCTCAGTTGCTCCGTACTCGCGGCAAAGCGCATCGATGACGATCCACTTGACCGGCCCGGCCTGCGTCTCGTACCTGCTCACCGTTGCCTTGGAAACGCCGACCAGCTTTCCGGCGTCCTCAAGCGTCAGCCCCTTGCGGGCACGCAACTTGCGCATCATCGCGCCTAGTTGACGACGTCGGGTCGTGGTCCGTTCGGGCATGCGGCTCCTCCGTCAAGTACCGGGTCGGCAAGCCCGGAGATCCTCATCAGGCTAGGCAGGAAAGAGCCGGACTCACCATCAGATTCACTCGATGGATTCTCGTGAGAAGTTACACAGTGAGACTTCTCTGTGCCATGCTCGCTCGCAGACCGCTACACAGTGCAGTCGTGTGAACACGGCAGGCGCAGCACCTGTGTGGCTTGGGAGGGAGGAGTGGCCATGCCCGGCTACGAGAGGTCCGAGCCCCAACTCCGCTGTGTCCTGCCCTTCGAGGCAGTGCCGGCGGAAGTGAGCCTCCTCAGGAAGGCCGCCGCCAAGCAGCTGAGCCAGTGGGGCGTGTCCGCAGCGACAGAGGAGACAGAGCTGCTCGTTACGGAGCTGGCGACGAACGTCTTCAAGCATGTCGGCGAAGGCGTGTCGGCGACTCTGATTCTTGAGTGGAGAGGGGAGCGGCTGCGGCTTGAAGTTCACGACAAGAGCCAGGTGGTGCCGGAGACCAAATCGACAGGCTGCGACGAGGAGTGTGGCCGGGGTCTGCACCTTCTCGCCTCGCTCGCAGTCGACTGGGGCACGGTGCTGTCGGCAACGGGTAAGGCGGTGTGGTGCGAGCTCCGTGTTGGCCGAGGCGGTGATTGCCTACGCATTGCGCGAGCTGTCGATGCGATTGCGGACTATCAGAGGTCTCGCAGAGCGGCCGACGTGCCCGGGCGGCGCTTGGCTGCTGCAGTCTTGGAAGAGTCTGCGATCGAGCTGATTTCGGACTTGCTTCATTGGACTGCTGCTCGCGGGCATGACCCTGACGACTTCCTCGATCGCGTCCAGACCCGTTACGAGAAGGAGGTTGGGGCCGCCTGAGGAGCATCCGATCCCACCCCGCCCCGTCGAACGCTGACGGGGCGGACAAATATTGAGGGGAGATCGCAGGGTGAGCCGCGAGCCCTGATGAATGTGGTAGGGATTCAGTCCTCTTCGATCAGCGCTCCTGCGAGTTGCAGCATCACCTCCACTCGGTCGTCGCGCCCCAATCGCAGCCAGCCAGCGAAGATCAGGTCAACTTCGTCTCGCTCCGGTCGACCAGATTGCATGAGCCGGTAGAGCCGTCGCTTCTCCTCGCGGCTGTTGAGGCTGAGCGTGCGCGTCAGAACGTCGTCTGGTTTCGGAGATGAAGCGGCTCCGGCAGCCCTGATCCCGGCAATGCATTGCTGGCATTCCACGCTGAGATTTGCTACGTCGGTGTCTACGGGCGGGGTCGGGTCGATGAAGCGAACGCTGAGCACTGCTGTCTGATCGCTATCTGGGTACCGCTCACCGGCGCGTGTGCCGCACGTCTGGCAGAGGTGGCCGGCCCGTTCGAGTGCTTCTCGGCGTCGAGCGGGAGAGATGCGCTGCCGGGGGGATTGTTTTGGCTGTTCACCCAGGTCAATACGAGTCCCGATAGTCGTGAGGCGGTACTGGTCGGGTTGGAGTCGGGGGTCGGTCTTGTAGTTGTCGATCTGCCAGCCCAGATCACGCAGATCGCGCATCCGGCGATCCACCTGGGCCACGCCAGGAACGCCATCGAAGAGCTGGAACTTCGTGAAGACGGTGTCCTCGCCGATACCTGCCAGAAACTCGGCCACCTTTACCTTCGATGACCGCCGCACGGGGCGCTCGTCTGCCATGGCTTCCTCCTGTCCGGCGAACCTCTATGGGTTGCCGACTGTACCCCATAGCGGTGACGGCTCGAACTAATGTACCGTCGGCCCGGTCTAGCGGCGCTGACGGCCTCGTCCGGCAGCGTTCGGCAACTTGAGGAGGGTCGCGGTACTGATGAACATGGTGGTTGTCGCAGGAGTCGTGCTGGTTGCGCTCCGCAGCGTCGTCGCTCTCCTGAACTACGTTCTCGACCAGATTCCCGCGCTGTCGGCTAAGGCGGAGAGGGCCATCACCGTTCTGCGTCGCCTCCGGGACGCCTGGCGTGATGAGGAGAGGACGCCTCGGTAGCGGCCGGCTGCTGGATGGCGGCTCCAGGGGGTAGATGTGCCCCGTCCCCTCGTGTGCCCTGGCTGCGAGATCATGCCGGGGGGCCCAGGGCCGTGCCGACGATGCTGATTCGCCTATCGCGCCAACGGGGGAGCTGGCCCAAGGGTGATCGCCCAACTTCGCGTGCCCCTCTCAAGGTTGGTGGACTTTTTGCTGACCCCTGTCTCCTTGACGTGCTGTTCGGCGCCGGCATGTCATCCCACGGCGGAGCGCAGTATCGCGCCGGCGTCGGCGGCGAGTCCCAGCTCGTGTAGGGCTAGGGCGATATTCATCACGTCCTGATCGGGTTGGTCCCGGCCGTAGATGTGAATCAGGTTGTCGGCGAGCTGATGTTGTTCCTCCGCGCGAAGGGAAGCGAGGGTGAATGCAGTCTCGACCGGGCTCAGGACCTCCGTGGTGGTCTGCCTCAGCAGCGTGAGCGCGAGTTCCTCGCCGTGAGCGCCTAGGTTCTGCAGGTCCCGCACCCGCTGTGCTACCTGCCGTGCTGCACCTGTGTCTCTCGTCATCCGCTGCCGGTCCCTCCGTCGGCGGGGGACCGGCAGCGGAGTCGGGCGGGAGAGCGTAATGAGACGTGCCTGCAAGCCGGCCTTAGTGTTCTTCGCCTCCTTCAGCTGTCGCCGGAGTGCATCGGCCTCGGCGCGCGCCAGTTCGGTGTCCTTGCTGAGGCTGGCGCATCGGCGGCACCGCCGTTCGGCCTCTGCTCTCGCGTGTACCTCATTCAACTCTCCGCGCGTGACACCCACGCGGTCAGGGCTGCCAGCATCGGCGCAGGCCGCCGCGTACAGAGCGTTTACGACACTCAAATCTGGGACGTAACGGCCTTGGAGGAAGCGAGATAGGGAACTCTCGCTGGTAATTAGACGATTCGCGGCTTCCTTCTGCGTAGGTGGCTTACCTCCCTCTTTGGGGTCTTTCTTCAGGTGGCGAGCAAGCACCTGCAGAGCCACAGCCAGGGCCTTTCTGCCAGGAGGTACGTCTCTGCGGATGACCTTGTCGGTCCAAAGTCTCCTGCCCTTGCCCTTGCCGCCCCCGTGCTGAACCATGCTGCCAACCTCTCAACTCGTCTGGTGATTCCAGCAATTGTGCCCGAGTGCTGCGGGTGTGGCAGCTGTGCTTCTTGCTACCTAGCGCGCAAGTTCGTGATCCTCTGGACTTCTGCTCGGGCTCGGGTGTCACATAGGTAAGTCATCCGCATACCGGTGGGCCGCAGATTCGTCTGCCGTGTGCCGTTCAGTGCCCGTCTATGGATCGGTGCGCTGGTTGCTATACGAGCCAAGTCGAGTCGACCGGAGGAGCTCAATGGTGCTGCCCTCGTGGCGCAACGAAAAGCTGGGAAGCATGGTCCGGGGGGCACTGTGGCTGGAGTCTGAAGTTGGTGAAGGGAATACCTTCACCAAGGCGCGGCTTCGCGCAGCCTTCCCGAACCTCTCTCAGATCGACAGACGGCTCCGCGACCTGCGTGATTACGGCTGGACGATCCATGCGAGTCGGGATGACCCCACGCTGCAGCAGCAGGAGCAGCGGTATGTCGCTAAGGGAGCCGAGGTCTGGATCCCGGGCCTGGCGAAGGCGCCCAAGCACAAGACCAGCATTACGGCGGCGCAGCGGGCCAAGGTCATGCGAGGCGACAACTTCCTGTGCAGGTCGTGCGGTATCGCTTCCGGTGAGGAGTACGGGGACAGCGTCGAGCAGTCCCAGCTGAATGTAGCCAGGCGCAAGGTCGTGCTACCTGGCGGAGAGATTGAATTCCAACTGGTCACCGAGTGCAGGCGATGCGGCGTGGGAGGCGGCGCGGACCGGGAAGTCGACCTCGAAGCGCTGCTTGAACTCGTGGAAAATCTCGCACCCATCGAGCGGCGGATCTTCGCCGGCTGGATCACTGCTGACCAGCGCACGTTGAGCCCTATCGACAAGGTGTGGGGAATTTATCGGACACTCCCGGAGCAATCGCGTAAGGCTCTTGCTGAAGCGCTCGACGACATGGACAAGTAGACAAGAACGGGGAATTGCGATGCTGCGGGAGTTCCCGCCGCCGCCGCGTGCGGACGAGTTCAGTGAACTGATCAAGAAGAAGGTCGCGGAGGTTAAGACTGCCAGTGGCACCAGGGAGACTGTCACAGTTGACTGGAACGAACAGCAGGCTCACGTCGAGGTCATCGACCTTCCGCTCAACGGGCTCTACCTCAACCCGAGCACGCACCGGATCCGTGCTCAGCGCAGCTACGACCCGGTCCAGGATGAGGCCTTGGAGACGGACCCGTGGAGCGTTGAGAGCCAGGACTACCTCAAGTTCCTGATCCCTGCCTCGCCCACCGACCCGAATCTGCGAGACCCGGACTTCGACAAGCTCAAAGAGAGCCTCGGACAGTTCGGCCAGAACGACCCGGGGCTCGTGACACATCACGGCGTCTTGGTGAACGGCAACACGCGAGCCGTTGCCCTTCGGGAACTCGGTGCGCAGGCGATGCGGGTGGGAGTCCTACCTGAGTCGTTTACATGGGCGGACATCAACGCTGTTGAGCTGTCCTTGCAGTTGCGGAAGGACCACCGTCGGTCCTACTCGTACATTAACCGCCTTTTGGCGATGGAGGAGCAGGCCTCTCTCGGGCGTACGCAGGATCAGATCGCCAAGGACTTCCGGATCCAGGTGAAGACGTATCACCAGGAACGCTGGATCCTCAGCACCATTCGGGAGCTGATCGCCCGCAGTACGAGCGGAGGGGGCGTAGCCCTGCGCTTGGTTGACTTCGAACGGGCGCAGGAACGTCTCAAGGAGCTGCACCGGCTCTTCGTGAAGCTGGAGGCGGTGGACCGGGACCAGGCAGAGGTACTGAAGGAATGGCGGCTGGCCGCGATCCTCCTCGACTTCTCCAAGACGGATGTGCGATACATCGACGAGCCCTTCCTGACGGAAGGGCTGGGAGAGCAGCTACCGAGTAGCGGCGAAGCCATCTCAGCCCCGGTCGATACTGTGGCCATCCCCGGCCTCGACCTGGCCGTTCCCGCCGCTTCCTCTGCTGTGGCCGAAGCGAGGGCGCTGAACGACCGGATCCTCCGTGCCAGTGCTGCTGTCCGAAGTGGCAAGCCCGAGCTGCTCGACACTGAGAAGGCTCAGGAACAGGCAGTGTTGGATGAGGCCAAGGATGCTTTCGATGGCGCGATCGAGGCGGCCGGCCGTAATGCCCGCCTGCGGAAGCGCAAGCAGCTGGCACCTGCCCGTCTTGCGGAGGCCTGCGCGAGTATCGACCAGTGCGTGATGGATCTTGTCCAGGCGCGCTCTTCGCACAGTCTGGACGAAGAGGCCTTCGACGAGGCGGTGTTGAAACTCAAGGGCAGTCTCCGGAAGCTTGCTCAGCAAGCCGGACGCGGCCTTCCCAACCCCGGCGATGGAGTGGCGTGGCTGTTGGAAGCCGCGGTTTCGGAAGGCTCCCAGTGACTGGTAGCACGACCGAGACGTCCCTGCGCCTGGGGTTCGACGAGACGCGTACCCGCGTTGTTCTGAGGACGACCGATCAATACCAGCAGGCACTTGTCCAACTGGCCGCCCGTTTCCGAACGGGTGGCCAGCAGGGCCCCCTCGCAGCCTCCGTCGCCCTTGACGAACTTCTCTCTGACCTAACCATCCTCAGTGGCTGGCCCCATCGCGAGGGAGTCGAGTGGGCTCCTGAGCTGCGAAATCTTGTAGTGGGCGTGGTCAAGGACGCCGAATCCGTCAGGGATCGGCTCACTGGAACTCCGTCTCTAAACGAGGTCGCATCCAGCGATGTTCCGGACTTGTTGGGGGATACCTGGGAAGCTGAGCTCAGCGAGTTCCAGCTCCGCGATATCACCAAGTTGCTCTCTCTGCAGCATGGGGCTAATTTCAGCGTTCCCGGTGCAGGAAAGACGCGCGTCGCTCTCGCCGTGTACGCAGCCCAGAAGAATCTGGGAAAGGTGAGCCGCCTTCTCGTGGTGTGCCCGAAGTCGGCGTATGAGTCGTGGCGTTATGAGACAGCCGTGTGTTTCCGTTATCCACTGCGTACCCACGTCCTCGACGGGTCGATGGATCAGTGGGCGGAAGTGCTGATCGTCAACTATGAACGGCTGGACCGCTCGCTGCCCTTGCTGGCCAACTGGCTGAAGGCGGGGCCGTCAATGATCATCCTCGATGAGGCGCACCGCATGAAGCTGGGGGCTCGCGGAACTTACGGAGCGGCATGCATGGCCCTTGGGCCTCTGGCTGAGCGGCGGATGATTCTCACCGGTACGCCGGCCCCGAACGGATCGAAGGACTTGGAGAACCTGCTGGGCTTCGTGTGGCCAGGGCACGGCCAGCGCACGGTCGTCCAAGCGGTGGCCGGCGGAGATCTTGCCCATGCCAGCTCTGTCCTTCGTCCCCTGTTTACGCGGACAACGAAACAAGAGCTGGGCCTTCCTCCGGTATGGCTGGCAATCAGGTACGTTGACATGCCGCCTCTGCACAACGAGATCTATGGCGCACTTGTGGGCGGTATGAACAGCGGGAATGCCAGGGACGACCTCAGCGCTCTTGGGAGAACGGCGCTGCGGCTTCTCATGGCGGCTACGAGCCCAGCGTTGCTCCTTGAAGGCGGAAGTCGCTATGAGCCACTCGCCTACCAGCTGCCACCGCTGGATGTTCCTGAAGGCAGCTCGCTGTACTCGCTCATGCAGAATCTCCCGGACTATGAGATGTCGCCTAAGTACAAGGAAGCGGTGGCGATCGTCGCAGAGAATGCGGCCAAGGGCCGTAAAACGTTGCTGTGGACGACCTTCGTGCGTAGTTTGACAACGCTGGAGCACATGCTGGAGAAGTACAGCCCTGCCGTGGTTTATGGAGGCACTCCTGACCGGGATGAGCAGTTGCGAAGGTTCCGCGAGGATCCGAGTTGCACTGTGCTGATCTCCAACCCGGCCACGCTGGGAGAAGGCATCAGCCTTCACCATGTCTGTCATGACGCTGTGTATATAGATCGTGACTTCATGGCAGGCCGATACCTTCAGAGCGTCGACCGGATTCATCGCCTCGGCCTTGCACCAGGCACGGAAACCAGGGTGACGGTGTTGGCTGCCAGGAACACGATTGATGAGGTCGTGATAGCTCGCCTCGATCAAAAGATTGAGTTCATGGGGAGGATCCTCGACGATCCCACTGTGCAGCAGCTGGCCGACCTCCAGGAAGAGCCGGCGGTTGCGGCGGGCTTGGCGCCTAGTGACATCGAGGCGCTGTTGAGACACATGGACGGTGGCTGAGGCTCAGGTTTCCCTCGTGGTGTGGGGCCCCAGCCTGGGACGGGAAGGTGGGGCAGTGGAACACTGTCGGGACCAGGGGCGATGCATATGGGCATCGCCTCTGCCAGACTTACCTTAGTTTTCCGCCGCCTAGGAAGGAGCGCCATGCGCCGCAGCGCCCGACCGCGCCCCCAGATCACCCCCCCGTTGACCTCAGTAGAGATCTGTGCGGGGGCAGGCGGGCAAGCCGTCGGCCTGCATGGGGCTGGGTTCAAGCACCTGGCTCTCGTGGAATGGGACCGTCACGCGGTGGACACACTCAAAGCTAATGTCAGTGGTTGGCCCGGGTGGAATAAGAAGCGGGCAAGCGCTCTCAAGCCAATGGATGTGAAGGATTTCCTGAAGTCCGACCTTTATGCAAATCTTGGAATTGAGTCAGAAGGTTTGGACCTGCTTGCAGGCGGCGTGCCGTGCCCGCCCTTCTCTTTGGCGGGAAAGAGACTAGGGGAAGATGATGAACGGGATCTCTTCCCAGCCGCCCTGGACATCATTGATGCGCTCAGGCCAAAAGCTGTAATGATTGAGAATGTCCGGGGGATCCTCGAGCCTCCGGAGGTTTTTATCGACTACCGTAAGAGAATCCTGGACAGGCTTCGGGGCTACGGGTATGCGGTTCCGGAGATTAGAGATTACTGGCTTCCCGAGAAGCAGAATATTGAGATGCGGAGCGTCTGGCGGAGGCTAGATGCGAGCGACTTTGGCGTTCCGCAATTGCGCCCCCGCGCTATTCTCGTTGCGATCCGAAAAGATGTGCTCGAAAGAAATGGTGCCGAATTTGTTTGGCCGTTGCGGGTGAAGGGGGAGCCGGCAACAGTCCTTGGTGAGCTCGACCAAAGCATGAAGTCGCGCTGTATGGAATTTTGGAATAAGAACTATGAGGGGCGGACCCCGAAGGCAGGGGATAGGACGGGGGAAGATATTTATAATACTTGGCGAGGTGAGGCCGAAAAGGCGGTGAAGGCAGGTAAGGGTGTTGCGCCGACCCTGGTGGGAGGGTCGAAGAAGCACGGAGGGGCTGACCTCGGGCCGACCAGGGCCAAGCGGGCGTGGGAGTATATGGGCGTAAATGCGATGGGAGTCGCGAATGCGCCTGAGAATTGCGATCCGGAGCGGGATCTCTTCCGCCCTGCTGGGCCAATGTTGACGGTTGCCCAAGCTGCCATCATTCAGGGTTTTCCGGAAGGGTGGAATTTTCAGGGTCAAAAGACTGCCCAGTACCGCCAGGTGGGCAACGCGTTTCCTCCCCCTGTTGCCGAAGCCGTCGGTCGTGCTATTGCTGCGGTTCTCCAGCCGGAGCAGCGCGAAAGCCTGCTCAAGTATTATGAGATGGATGACGGCGCCTCGGAGGGCCGTCGCCCCTCGGAGCAGATGTCGCTCGCTGTCTCAGGTATCTCGCGGACTGGTGCGGCGAGCAAGGATCATGGCGGAAATTCTGTTAGCGCAAGCTTCTGATGATTCGTGCTCCCAGAATCGAAGAACGAGCCATCCGGCTTCTGTGAGCCGCTTGTCCGTGTCACGGTCCCGCTCCACGTTGCGGACGACCTTATCTGACCAGTAACCCGAATTCGTTTTCGGTGGCACATAGTGTTCCGGGCAGCCGTGCCAATAGCATCCATCAATGAATACGGCAACCTTAACTGGTCGGAACACTAGGTCGGCCGTGCGGCGGAGCTCTGGGAGAGGTCGCGCGGCTACGCGGTAACGCAATCCTCGGGCGTGCACCAAGCGGCGGATCAGTTTTTCTGGCTGCGTGTCACGGCTGCGGATTGCTTGCATATTGCGGCGGCGGGCGGCGGACGAAGCCCAGGAGCCTTCTGGCGCTTCCCACTTGGCATCTTCGGACATGCTTCAGAGCGTAGTGCGGTGAGGCGAATGTGAAGCATGGGACTCTGCTGATCATTGAGTCGAGGACATGGCCCGCCGCCGCAGGGTGACAGGAGCGGTGGTCGATGGGTGCTCGGGAGCGCGAGCGTAAGTGTATCGGCCGTTGTGGCGGGCCGGGCTCGAGGTGATTCCGGATGCCGTGCCGGACGGTGTGATGCCGTTCGTGCATGGCTATGGTGCCGAGGATGTGGACGGCGGCTTCTCCCACCGGTACGGCACCCCGCGGCTTGTCGAGCGGCTGAATTCGGACTGGTACGACCTCGCCGTGTCCTCGGGCCTTCTCGATCACCGGCGCGAGTTCCTCGTACAGCTTCCACAGGGCACCCGGTCGCACCAGGGCGCCCTGCGGCACATGCATGGCGACAGCGACACTGCGCCGGCGGTCTGGACTCGGGTCCGGCTGCTGGAACGCTGGGACATCATGGGCCGGGGTGCGGCATCGGCGTTCCTGGGCGTTCACGCGGGTCACCCGGGCTTCGCCATGATGGCTCTCGACTGCAGTGTGTACGTCCATGCCTCGACGGGCAAGGTCGGGGTTGACGTGCTCGCGGTGCCTCATCCGGACCGCTCGGAGAACGTCCTGCGGCACCTGGAGCAGGTAGCGGCTTACGACAGTCCCTACGTCAACCGCGAGTTCAGGGAACGGATCGCCGTCTGGCTCGCGGGGCGCGCACTACGTGCTGTCGGCCCTTCAGGCCGCTGACCACGCGGGCCGTCTGCCCGTCCGTCCAATTGGCGGTGGCGCAGCCTCAGTTGCGCCTGCCTGGCGGAAGGTCCGTGTCGTCCAGGGCGGCCCGAGCGGCCGACGTGAAACTGCCGAGGCGCTCGGAGACCGTGGTCACCTCGACGGCGTGACGCTCCACGAGGTTGACGTTGCGATCCGGGGCGCCCGAGGAATCGCGCCAGGCGAGAAGCGTCGTATGCATCGAGTGGAGCCCTTGGTGGACGCTGTGGGCGGCCCGCTCCACCGGCTCGGGCCCCTCGATTGCAAGGCTGGCCCAAGCCGCCTGCACCAGGACCAACTGATCTTGCGCGATCTGGAGCCGCCGATCAGCTTCCGCCAGATCCGGGGCGTCGCCGACCAGGGCTCGTCCAGCCATCTTCAGAGCGCTGCGAGACTCGTTGGCCGGTGCCAGGAAGGCGCTGTACGCGTCTCGCCGCAGTTGTCTGCGCCACTGGGAGTGCTCGACTCTGGCCTGCCCCTCCAACTGCCGTCGAGTCGACCCACTGGAGATCGCCGACGCCGCAACTGTGCCGACAACGCCCACCGTTGCACCCAGCAGCGCCGCAAGTCCCTGGTCCATGCGGGGGATTATCCATCCCGGTGACCACACACCGTCACCGGGATGGCGTGCCCCGCGGGGAACTGGCGACGGTTGAACAGAGAAGCCGTGAGATCCTCCCGCGAGATCCCTCGCCGCGTGACCACCGCTACTGACGCCCCGCCGCAGGGAAGCGCTTCGACGCGCACAACCTTCGAGCACGACCTAGATTCCATATGGATCAGCCCATTCTCTCCGTTGTCAGCCTGCGCTAGGCTCCCGCAACGTGTCGAAGCGCTTCGACGTTGAGTTGTTGAGTCGGCGCCTTCGATGTGAGGGCAGGTCTTCGACTCAATGGAGAGTTCTATGCCGAGTTCAGCCGGTTTCACTCGTCGCCAGGCCATGACGACCTCCGCGGCCCTCGCCGTCGCGGCGTTGGCCTCCCCATCGACCGCCCAGGCCGCCCAGGCCGCTTCCCGGTCCACCGGTCCCGCCGCGTCGGCGTCCGCGTCGACGTCCCCGTCGGCGTCCGCGCTGGACGTGGTCGCGGACATGCAGCCCGGCTGGAATCTGGGCAACAGCTTCGAGGCCATCGGCGCCGACGAGACGGCGTGGGGCAACCCGCGGGTGACCCGGGCGTTCTTCCGCAGACTGAAGGCGCAGGGGTTCAAGAGCATCCGGATCCCGGTCACTTGGGGCCAGCACGAGGGCCCGGCTCCGGCCTACACCCTCGACCCGGCGTTCCTGTCCAGGCTCAAGGAGGTGGTCGACTGGGCCCTGGCCGACGGTTTCTACGTTCTGATCAACATGCACGGCGACGCGTGGCAGTGGGTGCCGAACATGCCGGTCCAGCATGACGCGGTCCTCGCCCAGTACACGGCCACCTGGCAGCAGATCGCCGCCGCCTTCCGGGACGAACCGCGCCGACTGCTCTTCGAGAGCATCAACGAGCCCTTCTTCAACGGCAGTTCGGGCGATGCGCAGAACGCCGTTCTGATGAACGAGCTCAACACGACCTTCCACTCCATCGTGCGCGCGACCGGCGGAGGCAATAAGGACCGGCTGCTGGTCATGCCGACCCTGGGGGACACCCCGGATCAGGCCAAGATCGACACCCTGCTCGCCACCTTCGCCGCGCTCGACGACCCGCACCTCGTGGCCTCGATCCACTACTACAGCTTCTGGCCGTTCAGCGTGAACCTCGCCGGCTACACGACCTTCAACGCGGCCACCCAGCAGGACCTGACCGACACCTTCGACCTGCTGCACCGGTCCTTCGTGGCCAAGGGGATCCCGGTGGTCGTCGGTGAGTACGGGCTGCTCGGCTGGGACTCCGGCCCGGGCACGGTCGAGGAGGGGGAGACGCTCAAGTACCTCGAGTATCTGGGCTATTACGCGCGCTACCGGGGCCTGACCACGATGCTGTGGGACAACGGCAGTCGCTTCGACCGCCGCACCATGCAGTGGAACGACCCGAGCCTCTACGCACAGATACGTTCGAGCTGGACCGGGCGCTCCGGCACCGCGTCCACCGATCAGCTCTTCGTGCCCAAGGGCAGGACCCCGACGGACGCGGCGATCACGCTGAACCTCAACGGCACCCGGCTGACGAGGATCGATGTCGTCGGCGCCCGCCCCCTGGTCCGAGGTGTGGACTACACCGTCAGCGGCAGCACGCTGACGATCGCGGCGGCGACGCTCGGCCGGCTGACCGCGTCGCAGGAGTACGGCACGAACGCCGTCCTGTCACTCCGGTTCTCGGAAGGGATTCCCTGGGCCGTCAACGTCATCACCTACGACAAGCCGGTCCTGACGAGCGCGACGGGTACGACGACCTCGCTGGTGATCCCCACCGCGTTCAACGGGGACAAGCTGGCGACCATGGAGGCCGTCTACGCCGACGGCAGCCCGGCCGGTCCGCAGTCCTGGACGACGTACAAGCAGTTCAACGTGGCCTTCACGGTGGACTACACCGCAGACACGATCACCTTGCCGAGCGCGTTCTTCGGCGAGGTCACCGACGGTGCCCCCGTGACCCTCACCTTCCACTTCTGGAGCGGGGCGATCCTGACGTACACGGTGACCAGGTCCGGCACGGCGGTCACGGGCACCTCCGCCTGAACAAGAGACTGTGGTGGCCGACCTCCAGGGGGCGGCCACCACGCCGTTCACCTCCGGCCCGGCGGAGGGCGTCCGCGAGTAAGAGGTCCATAAGAGGTCTACGTGAACCCCTCGGCACCCCTGCCGACCCCGGTGATCTTCTGTGTACCGTCCTGGCTGTGTTGAGCGGTGGACATGTCAATAATCCGTCCACTGTTCTACGCGCGAAGACCCGGCCCCCGCACCGGCGTTCCGTACTCCCAACTCGCCCCCCACACACGGAGGTTCACGCGATGCTCGGCCTCGCTACCACCACCCCCCGCAGGTTCACCACCGCCCTCACCGTCCTCGGTCTGCTGACCGCGGGCGCCACCCTTCAGGCGTCCGCCGCGACCCCCGCCGCGGCGGCCACCACCCACCGCGTCCTCTTCGACAACGCCCACGCCGAGACGGCCGGCAACGCCGACTGGATCATCTCCACCAGCCAGCCCGACCCCACCGGGCAGAAGGCATCGCCCACCGCCGAGACCGACTGGACCGGCGCCCTCTCCTCCTGGGGCGTCGCCCTTCAGAAGACCGGCTCCTACAGCCTCAAGACCTCGACCAGCGCCCTCACGTACGGCGGCACCTCGGCCACCGACCTGTCGAACTTCGACACCCTGGTCCTGCCCGAGCCCAACACGCTCTTCACCGCCGCCGAGAAGACGGCGATCATGACCTTCGTGAAGAACGGCGGCGGCCTCTTCATGATCTCCGACCACACCGGCGCCGACCGCAACAGCGACGG
>NZ_JBIAKA010000019.1:0-37945 GCF_042872225.1 Streptomyces sp. NPDC005374
CCAATGCGGCCCGTAATCGGTTCACTTCATGCGTGTCCACACCCTCAACATGCTCTTGATCAGCACAAACGTATAGACCTAACGAAGCACTACTAGGGCCTGTCCGGCGGATCATGCCGGCGGCGCGGGGCCTGGTGCGCCCTCCCCCAGAGGGGGTGCCCCCAGCGGCGTTGTCGTCACTCTCCCCCACTCTCGACTTCGCTCGAGCGGGAGGGGCCCCCAACGCTCCGCGTCGACTCCCTCCTCCGCCTTGCAGCTGCACGCACCAGGCCCCGCTCACCTGCGCTGACTAAGGCGCCGTTCCTTGGAGCCGGCCTGATCCGCCGGACAGGCCCTAGTCCCGCTTCCGCAACCGCCGGTCAAGCGCCAGCGAAAGCTCCGCCTCCACCACGCTGCGTGCCAGTGGCCGCAGGCGGTGGAGGTCGTCCTCGCTCGCGTGGCGCAGGACCAGTTCGGCGAACATCTCCGCCAGGGCGTCGACGTGTTCGCGGACGCGTTCGCCGGCGGCCAGGACCTCCGCGAGGGGGATGCCCTCGCGGACCAGGGCTGAGGAGACGTCCAGGAGGCGGCGGCTGATGTGGACGATCTCGTCGCCGTCGGTGCCGAGGTAGCCGAGGTCGAGGGCGGCCGCGAGGTTCTCCGCGGTGACCTCGCCCTCGAAGCGGGCGGCGAGTTCCTCGGGGGTGAGGCGGACCGGTTCCTCCTCCGTGGGAGGCGCCACCCCCAGGACGTCGGCGACGTCGCGGCCGTGGTCGAGTGCCTCTGCCAGTTCGGCGATGCCCGTGAGGGTGTGACCCCGCTCCAGGAGTGCCGCGATCGTGCGCAGACGGGCCAGGTGGTGGTCGTCGTACCAGGCGATACGGCCCTCGCGGCGGGGCGGCGAGAGCAGCTTGCGTTCGCGGTAGAAGCGCAGGGTGCGCACTGTGATGCCGGCCAGGCGGGCCAGTTCCTCCATGCGGTATTCGCGCTTGTCCGTCACGTCCGCAGCCTATGTTGTACCGCCGGTAACTTTCGCTCCCGCGACCCCTACCCATCGGTACGGAGCTGCTCTACTCTCCCATTGCGCCAGTGTTCACTGGCAGAGTCGCACGGAAGGCGTCGGCATGGCCGAACACGAGCATGTGCGGGTGGCGGTGGTCGGGTCCGGGTTCGGTGGGCTGGGGGCCGCCGTACGGCTGCGGCGGGAGGGTGTCACCGACTTCGTCGTGCTGGAGCGGGCCGACAGCGTCGGCGGGACCTGGCGGGACAACAGCTATCCGGGGTGCGCCTGCGATGTGCCCTCCCATCTGTACTCGTTCTCCTTCGCGCCCCATCCCGACTGGCCGCGCACCTTCTCCGGGCAGGAGCACATCCGCGCCTATCTGGAGCATGTGACCGACGTCTTCCGGCTCCGCCCGCACCTCCGCCTCAACTCCGAGGTGAAGCGGATGACGTGGGACGGCGAGAAGCTGCGGTGGGACATCGAGACGGCCAGTGGGTCGCTGTCGGCCGACTTCGTCGTCTCCGCCACCGGGCCGCTCTCCGATCCCAAGATCCCTGACATTCCGGGGCTTGACTCCTTCCCGGGCAAGGTCTTCCACTCCGCCCGCTGGGACCACGACTACGACCTGCGCGGCAAGCGGGTCGCCATGGTGGGGACGGGGGCCTCGGCCATCCAGATCGTGCCGGCCATCCAGCCGCTCGCCCGGAACGTCACGCTGTTCCAGCGGACCCCGCCCTGGGTGATGCCCCGCATGGACCGGGCGATCAGCGGTGCCGAGCGCTGGCTGCACCGGCAGCTGCCGTTCACCGCGCAGGTCCGGCGCGGACTGCTGTGGGGCATCCGGGAGTTGCAGGTCCAGGCGTTCACCAAGCGCCCGGGCGAGCTCGGCGCGGTCGAGCAGCTGGCCAAGCGGAACATGGCCCGCGCCGTCAAGGACCCGGCGCTGCGCGCCAAGCTCACCCCCGACTACCGCATCGGCTGCAAGCGGATCCTGCTGAGCAGCACGTACTACCCGGCGCTCACCCAGCCCAACGTGGACGTGGTCGCGAGCGGGCTCAGCCGCGTAGAGGGCTCGAAGCTCGTCGCCGCCGACGGCACCGAGGCGCAGGTCGACGCGATCGTCTTCGGTACGGGCTTCCACGTCACCGACATGCCGATCGCCGACCGGGTCGTCGGTGCGGACGGGCGGACCCTCGCCGAGGCGTGGAAGGGCGGGATGGAGGCGCTGCGGGGCGCTTCCGCGGCCGGGTTCCCGAACTGGATGACCGTCATCGGGCCCAACACCGGCCTCGGGAACTCCTCGATGATCCTCATGATCGAGTCCCAGCTGAACTACATGGCCGACTTCGTACGGCAGCTCGACGTCCTCGGCGGGCGGGTGGCCCTCGACGCCCGCCCCTCCGCCGTGCAGGCCTGGAACCACCGGGTGCAGGAGCGCATGAAACGCACGGTGTGGAGCACCGGCGGCTGCACCAGCTGGTACCTGGACGCGAACGGCCGCAACTCCACGGTCTGGCCCGGTACGACCACCGAGTTCCGGCGGGCGACCCGGCGGGTGGACCTCGCCGAGTACGAGGTGCTGCGGATACCGGCGCACGCGGAGGTGACCGCCGTATGAGCCGTCCGACGCACGTGGTCTCCGGGCCGTACGCCCCGCCCGTCCCGGCGCGCGCGCTCACCGCCCGCTCCGCCGACGGCGCCCACCTGCACGTGGAGGTGCACGGTCCCGAGAACGCGCCCCCTGTCGTCCTCGCCCACGGCTGGACCTGTTCCACAGCCTTCTGGGCCGCGCAGATCCGCGAACTCTCCGTCGACCACCGGGTCATCGCCTACGACCAGCGCGGCCACGGACGCAGTCCGGTGAGCCCCGCCTGCAGTGCGGAGCTGCTCGCCGACGACCTCGAAGCCGTACTGGAGGCGACCCTCGCGGCGGACGAGAAGGCGGTGATCGCCGGTCACTCCATGGGCGGGATGACGGTGATGGCCGCGGCGGAGCGCAAGGGGTTCCGGGAGCACGCGGCGGCCGTCCTGCTGTGCAGCACCGGTTCGTCGCGGCTGGTCGCCGAGTCGACCCTCGTACCGCTCCGGGCCGGACGGCTGCGGACCTGGCTGACCAAGCACGCTCTCGGGGTGCGGGCGCCGCTCGGGCCGGTGACGCCGGTCGCCCGGCGCATTCTCAAGTACGGGACGATGGGCCCCGGTTCGGACCTGCACATGGTCGAGGCGTGCGCGCGGATCGTGCACGCCTGTCCGCCCAAGGTGCGGTACGCGTGGTCGCAGGTCCTCGATCTGCTCGACCTCGACCACGGGGTACGGCAGCTCACCGTGCCCACGGCGGTCGTCGTCGGTACGGCGGACCGGCTCACCCCGCCCGTGCACGCACACCAGTTGGCCGCCGCGCTGCCGAACTGCCTCGGGGTGAGCGAACTGGCCGGCGTCGGCCACATGACGCCCGTCGAGGCACCCGAGCTGGTCACCGCACGGATCCGGGAACTCGTCACCACGTACGTCCAGGTCAAGGAGGGCGCATGAGCAGGGTCGGACTCGAAGGACAGGTCGCGGTCGTCACCGGAGCGGCGCGGGGCGTGGGGGAGTTGCTCGCCCGCAAGCTGTCCGCGCGGGGCGCCAAGGTGGCGCTGATCGGCCTCGAGGCGGACGCGCTCAAGCAGCTCTCCGGACGGCTGCACGGGGACAGCGACCACTGGTACGCCGACGTCACCGACCACGAGGCGATGACCCGGGTGGCGCGGGAGGTCAAGGAGCGGTTCGGGAAGGTCGACATCGTGGTCGCCAACGCCGGGGTCGCCACCGGCGGGCCCTTCGTCGACTCCGATCCGGAGGCGTGGCGGCGGGTGATCGAGGTCAACCTCGTCGGATCGGCCGTCACCGCGCGGGCGTTCCTGCCGGTGCTCATGGAGAGCCGCGGCTATCTGCTTCAGATCGCCTCGCTCGCCGCGGTCACCCCGGCGCCGATGATGACCGCGTACTGCGCGTCCAAGGCCGGTGTGGAGGCGTTCGCGCACAGTCTGCGGGCCGAGGTCGGGCACAAGGGCGTGCGGGTCGGGGTCGGGTATCTGTCCTGGACCGACACGGACATGGTGCGCGGGGCGGATCAGGACGACGTCATGCGGGAGCTGCGGCAACGGCTGCCGTGGCCGGCCAACAAGACGTATCCGCTGGGTCCCGCGGTGGAGCGGATCGTGGCCGGGATCGAGCGGCGGGCCTCTCATGTGTACGGGCAGGGGTGGCTGCGCGGGATGCAGGGGGTGCGGGGGGTTCTGCCGGGGCTCATCGGGACGGTGGGGCAGCGGGAGATGCGGCGGTTCGGGGAGCGGTTGGAGGGCATGCGGGTCGGGCTCGTCGGTGCAGGTGGGGCGGCCGATGAGGAGGCTCGCGCCAGCGGTTCCGCTACGCACCGTAGTTGATCGAAATGCGCTCTTTGTCCTGGCGTGTGAATCTGGTCGAGGCCCCGGCCAGGGGCTCTTCCCCTCACCCCCACGGGAGTGAACCCACATGGGTATGAAGGACCAGTTCCAGGACAAGTCCGAGCAGTGGCAGCAGCAGGCCAAGCAGAAGGCCCAGGAGGGCAAGGAGCAGGCCCAGCGGGGTCGCCGCGGCGAGCAGGACAGTGAGCGCATGCGGGACGAGGAGGCCGAGCGTCTCCAGCGCGAGGAGCAGGAGCGGTTGGACCCCGACTACGACATGTAGTCACTGCTTGAAGCGTGGGGTGCCCTCTGTTTTTCGGGAGGGCACCCTGCGTTTTTGTGCCGGGTGCGTTGTCGGGTGCGGGCCGGTGGGGGCTTGTCGCGCAGTTCCCCGCGCCCCTAAAAGCAGGGCCCTCGCGCCCCTGAAAGCGAAGCACTCGCGCCCCTGAAAGCCAAAACGCTCAACTCACCTGGGCGGAAGTTTTGGCCGTGACCTGTTCGGTACGTCTCGGTAGTCCGGTGGGGTTGCCGGGGGGTTGGTCTCGAGGAGGTCCAGGGCCAGGCGTACCGCGTCGTCGAGTTGGGCGTGGCGGCCCTCTGCCCAGTCCAGGGGGGTGCGGAGGATCTCCAGGTCGGGGGTGACGCCCTGGTTCTCCACCGACCAGCCGTACGCGTCGAACCAGGCCGCGTTCATCGGGACCGTGATCACCGTGCCGTCGCCGAGCTGGTGGCGGCCGGTCATGCCGACCACGCCGCCCCAGGTGCGCTGGCCCACCACCGGGCCGAGCTTCAGGAGTTTGAAGGCTGCCGTGATCATGTCGCCGTCCGAGGAGGTCGCCTCGTCGGCCAACGCGACGACCGGACCGCGCGGGGCGTTCGAGGCGTACGACACGGGCTGGGCGTTTCTCGTCAGGTCCCAGCCGAGGATCGTGCGGGTGAGCTTCTCCACCACCAGTTCGCTGATGTGGCCGCCCGCGTTGCCGCGCACGTCGACGATCAGGGCGGGGCGGGAGACCTCCATCCGCAGGTCCCTGTTGAACTGGGCCCAGCCCGAGCCGCCCATGTCGGGGATGTGCAGATAGCCGCAGCGGCCACCGCTCAACTCCCGTACGACAGCCCTGCGTTTGGCCACCCAGTCCTGGTAGCGCAGCGGCCTCTCGTCGAGGAGCGGGACCACGGCCACCCGGCGTGACCTGCCTTCGCCCTCCGCCGGGGTGAACGTCAGCTCCACCGTCGTACCGCCCGCCGCCGCGAGCAGGGGATACGGGCCGGCGACCCGGTCGACCGGGCGGCCGTCCACGTGGGTGAGGACCGCGCCCTCGCGGATGCCCGTGCCGGCCAGCGGGGAGCGCGCCTTGGAGTCCGAGGAGTCGCCGGGCAGGATCCGCCGGACCGTCCAACCGTCGTCCCGGAGAACGAAGTTGGCGCCCAGCAGGCCCTGGCGGCGCTGGTAGTGCGGTGGGCCCTCGTTGCGGCGGGCGGCGGTGACGTAGGCGTGGGAGGTGCCCAGTTCGCCGAGCACCTCGCGCAGGAGGTCCGCGAACTCGTCGGGGGAGGCGACCCGTTCGACCAGCGGGCGGTACTGGTCGAGCACCGCGTCCCAGTCGATGCCGCACATCCCCGGTTCCCAGAAGTACGCCCGGATCAGCCGGCCCGCCTCCTCGTACGACTGGCGCCACTCGGCGGCCGGGTCGGCCTCGTGCAGGATGCGGCGCAGATCGATCCAGACGGTCGAGTCGCTGTCGCCGGACTCCGTGGCGGGGGTCGCGCGCAGCTCGCCCTCGTCCACCACGACCAGCCTCGAACCGTCGCCGCTGACCGCGAACCAGTCCAGGTGCTCGACGAGTTCGGACTTCTTCGCCTTGCCGATGGCGAAGTGTTCGAGGGTCGGGCGCTCCGAGGTGTCGTCCGGGTTCACGAAGGTCTCGCCGAGCGCCCCCGAGATCGGCCAGCGCAGCCAGACCAGGCCGCCACCCGCGACCGGGTGCAGTGCCGAGTACTTGGAGGCGGGGACCGGGAAGGGGGTCACCCGGCTCTCCAGACCCTCGATCTCGACCGTGACCGCCGCGCTCTCGCCGCCATCGCCGCTCTCGTCCTCGACCGGGTCCAGACCCCCGGCGGCCGGGCGGCCCTCCGGGTTCAGGGCGAAGGGGGAGGGGGTCGCGGAGGACAGCGGGACCAGGTAGGGGCGGCAGCCGAGCGGGAAGGACAGGTCACCGGTGTGGACGTCGTAGACCGGGTCGAAGCCCCGCCAGGAGAGGAACGCCAGGTAACGGCCGTCCCTGGTGAAGACCGGGTTCTCGTCCTCGAAGCGGCCGTTGGTGACGTCGACGATCAGCCGGTCCGCCCCTCCCTTCGGGGAAATTCGGGCCATCTTGATCTGGCGCAGGGAGCGGCCGATTCCCGGGTGGGACCACGTCAGCCAGCTGCCGTCCGGCGAGAAGGCAAGGTCGCGGACCGGGCCGTTGACCGAGCGGATGAGCTCGGTCACCTCGCCGCCGGAATCCTCGCCAGCGGAATCCTCGCCGGCGTCGATCAGGAGCAGCCGTCCGTCGTGCGAGGCGATGGCCAGGCGCTCACCGCGCGAGTCGGAGACCAGCTCCAGCACCCGGCCCAGCTCGCCCGGGGCCAGGCGCCGCGGCGCACGGTCACCGGTCGCCCGGGGCAGATGGGCGACCTCGATCGCGTCCTCGCCCTCGGCGTCGGTGACGTACGCGACCTGTCCGCCCGCGCCGAGCATCTCCGGGAGCCGGACCCGCACCCCCGGCTGGTCCGTGATCGTGCGGGCCGGGCCGTCCCGGTGGGTCAGCCAGTACAGGCTGCCGCGGACGACGACCGCGCTCGCCCTGCCCGTCTCGTCCACCGAGATGCCGTCCACGTGCTGGGCGGCCGGCACCTGGTAGGTACGGCGTCCCGCGCGCGGCCCGCTCAGCCGTACGTCGAGCTTGCGCGGCTCGGCGCGGGAGAGGTCGTCGACGATCCACAGGTCACCCGCGCACTGGTACACCACCCGGGTGCCGTCGCTCGCCGCGTGCCGGGCGTAGAAGGCGTCGTGGTCGGTGTGGCGGCGCAGGTCGGAGCCGTCGTGGGCGCAGGAGTAGAGGTTGCCGACGCCCTCGTGGTCGGAGAGGAAGGCGATCCGATCGCCGACGAACATGGGGGAGTGGAGGTGGCCGCCGAGCCCCTCAAGGAGCCGTTCGCCGTGCAGCCAGAGGCGGCCCGTGGCGCCGCCCCGGTAGCGCTTCCAGGCGGCCGGTTCGTGCGGTGGGGTGCCGGTCAGCAGCAGAGTCCTCCGGTCGGCGACCTGGATGTCCGAGACCGGGCCCCAGGGGAGTTTGCGGCCGGGGGAGCCGTCCGTGGGGACCTTGTACGCCCAGGTGAAGTAGGAGAAGGGCTCGCCGTGGGAGGCGACGGCGAGGATCTCGCCCGTCGGGGTCCAGCCGGTCACCTGGGTGTCCGTCGAGCCCCAGTGGGTGAGCCGCCGTCCCGGTCCGCCGTCCACGTCCGCCAGGTGGATCTCGGGCACGAGGCTGCGCCAGCTCGTGTACGCGATGTGGCGGCCGTCGGGCGAGAAGCGGGGGTGGCCGACCTTGGTGCGGTCCACGGTCAGGCGCCAGGCGCGGCCCGGGCCGTCGAGAGGGGCCAGCCAGAGGTCGTCCTCGGCCACGAAGCACAGCAGGTCGTCGCTCAGGTGCGGAAGGCGCAGATAGCTCACCTCCCCATGCTTTTCCGGAGGATGGACCGGAGCAACTTATGAAAAATCACCCGGGGGTGGGACGGCGTGACCTGAGGTGACCCGGAAGTGACTCGGAGGTGACTCGCGACACGAACGAAACCGTTTCGTTTCGCTGCTGGATGCGCTACATTCGTGTCGTACGAAACTGTGTCGTCCAAGGCGCCGGAGCGGAAAGGGTGAGTGACATGACCGAGGTGGCAACCGCGCGTCGCAGTCGGATCACCCCCGAGCGCGAGGCCGAGTTGTACGGGGCCGTGGTCGAACTGCTCCGTGAGGTCGGCTACGACGCCCTCACCATGGACGCCGTCGCGGCCCGCACCCGTTCCAGCAAGGCCACGCTCTACCGCCAGTGGGGCGGCAAGGCCGAACTGGTGGCCAGGGCGGTGCGGCACATCAAGCCGGGCGGGATCGGTCTCGGCGAGATCGACACCGGGTCGCTCAAGGGCGACCTGCACGCGCTGACGATGCGCTCGGACGACTGCACGATGGAGCAGAACTCCGCGCTCATGCGGGGTCTGGCCATGGCGGTCCACAGCAACCCGGACCTCCTGCAGGCGTTCCGCGAACACCTCATCGAACCCGAGATGGCGGAGTTCCGCCGAGTGGTGCAGCGGGCGGTCGACCGGGGCGAGGTGCGCCCCGACAATCCGTCGATCGACTTCATGATGCACATGATGCTGGGCGGGTTCGCCGCCCGCACCCTGATCGACGAGCTGCCGCCGACACAGGAGTTCCTCCTTTCGTACATCGACGCCGTGGTCCTCCCCGCCCTCGGCGTTCCGACCGACTGACCGACCCTCCCCGCAATTCCTCCACCTGACGTACCCGCTCAAGTCGTCGGGCCGATCACCCCTGCCACCCACCGGGTTGATCAACCCTGTTCCGAACACCCCACGACCTGACCGGGAGTACGCCTTCGTGGCCACGTTCCTCTACAAACTCGGCCGGCTCGCCTTCCGGCGACGGCACTTCGTCGCCCTCATATGGGTGGCCCTGCTGACGCTCGCGGGCGTCGGCGCGGCCAGTGCCCCAGCCGCCGGATCCACCTCCTTCTCCATCCCGGGAACCGAGGCCCAGAAGGCCTTCGACCTGCTGGAACAGCGCTTCCCGGGAGCCAGCGCCGACGGCGCGACCGGACGCATGGTCTTCAAGGCGCCCAAGGGCGAGAAGATGACGGACGCCGCCAACAGGGCGACCGTCGCCAAGACCGTCAAGGAACTCGGCGACGGCTCCGAGGTCGTCTCCGTCACCGACCCGTTCACCACGAACGCGGTGAGCAGGGACGGCACGGTCGCCTACGCCTCGGTGCGCTACGACGCCCCCGCGATGGAACTCAAGGACGCCACCCGGGACGCCCTGGAGAGCGCCGCACACGAGGCCCGGGCCACCGGGCTGACCGTCGACGTCGGCGGCGACGCGCTCCAGGCGCAGCCGGAGGCGGGAGCGATCGGTGAGGTCATCGGTCTCGCCATCGCCGCGGTCGTCCTGGTCATCACCCTCGGCTCACTCGTCGCGGCCGGGCTGCCGCTGCTGACGGCGATCATCGGCGTCGGGATCGGCGTCTCCACGATCACCGCCCTCGCCAACGCCCTCGACCTCGGTGACAACACCTCCACGCTCGCGCTGATGATCGGCCTCGCGGTCGGCATCGACTACGCGCTGTTCATCGTCTCCCGCTACCGCGGCGAGCTGGCCGACGGCCGGGACCGCGAGGAGGCGGCCGGCCGGGCCACCGGCACCGCCGGCTCCGCGGTGGTCTTCGCCGGCCTCACCGTCGTGATCGCGCTGGCCGGCCTCGCGGTCGTCAACGTGCCGATGCTGACCAAGATGGGCCTCGCCGCGGCGGGCACGGTCGTGATCGCCGTCCTCATCGCGCTCACGATGATCCCGGCGCTGCTCGGGTACGCGGGCCGCAAGGTCCGCCCGGCGGGCGAGAAGCGCAGGAAGTCTCTGGAGAAGCCGGCCGAGAAGCCCAACTTCGGCGCCCGCTGGGCGAGCTTCGTCATCCGCCGTCCGATCGCCGTGCTGCTGCTCGGCGTGGTCGGCCTCGGCGCGGTCGCCCTGCCGGTCAGCCAGCTGGAACTGGGCCTGCCCGACGACGGTTCGCAGCCGACGTCCACGACCCAGCGCCGCGCGTACGACCTCCTCTCGGACGGCTTCGGCCCCGGCTTCAACGGGCCCCTGATGATCGTGGTCGACGCGAAGAACATCGACGACCCCAAGGCCGCGGCCACCACGGTGACCGACGGGATCAAGGGACTCAAGGACGTCGTGACGGTCACCCCGGCGACCTTCAACAAGGCCGGCGACACCGCGACCATCACGGTCATCCCCGACTCCAAGCCGTCCTCGGTGCAGACCGAGGACCTGGTGCACACCATCCGTGACGAGGTCGCGTCCAAGACCGACGCGGACGTCCTGGTCACCGGCACCACCGCGATGAACATCGACTTCTCGCAGAAGCTCACGGACGCCCTGATCCCGTACCTGGGCCTGGTGGTGGGCCTGGCCTTCCTCCTGCTGATCGTGGTCTTCCGCTCGATCCTGGTCCCGCTGAAGGCGGCCCTCGGCTTCCTGCTGTCGGTGCTCGCCGCGCTCGGCGCCGTGGTCGCGGTCTTCCAGTGGGGCTGGCTCGGCGGCCTGCTCGGCGTCGAGGAGACCGGCCCGATCATGTCGATGATGCCGATCTTCATGGTGGGCGTGGTGTTCGGCCTCGCGATGGACTACGAGGTGTTCCTCGTGACCCGCATGCGCGAGGCGTACGTCCACGGCGAGACCCCGAGCCAGGCCATCGTCACCGGGTTCCGGCACAGCGCCCGGGTCGTGGCCGCCGCCGCGGTCATCATGATGGCCGTCTTCGGAGGCTTCATCAGCTCCAGCGAGTCGATGATCAAGATGATCGGCTTCGGCCTCGCGATCGCCGTCTTCTTCGACGCGTTCGTCGTCCGCATGGCGATCGTCCCGGCGGTCCTCGCCCTCCTCGGCCGCCGCGCCTGGTGGCTGCCGAAGTGGCTGGACCGCGCGTTGCCAAACGTCGACGTCGAGGGCGAGGCCCTGGCCAGGCAGGCCGAGAAGGACGCGGATCCGGACGAGGACCGGGAGCTGGTACGGGTCTGACGTACCGCCTCCGACGATGACCGGCCGGTGAGGGCTCCGTGGGGACGGGGCGTCCTCACCGGCCGCTTTCGTCCCCGCCGGCCGGTCGGGCCGGTCGGGCCCGGCTTCCGGCAGGGTGATTGTCAGTGGCGCGGTCTAGCGTGAGGGACATGACCACACTGGCTGAACGGCCCCATACGGCACTGCTCGTGATCGACGTCCAGAAGGGCGTCGTCGCCGAGGCGTACCAACGCGACGAGGTCGTCGCCGCCATCGCCTCCCTCGTCGACAGGGCCCGCGAGCAGGGCGTCCCGCTCGTCTGGGTCCAGCACTCCGACGAGGGGCTGGAGAAGGGCAGCGAAGGCTGGGAGTACGTTCCCGAGCTGCCCCGCCGGGACACCGAGCCCCTGGTGCACAAGTCGTACGGCGACTCCTTCGAGGACACGGACCTGGAGGCCGTCCTGGCCCGCGCCGGGGTGGGGCACCTGGTGGTGGCCGGCGCGGAGACCGACGCCTGCATACGCTCCACCATCCACGGCGCCTTCGTGCGCGGTTACGACGTCACGCTCGTCGCCGACGCCCACACCGCCCCGGACAACAGCAAGTGGGGCTCCCCGCCGCCGGACCAGGTCATCGCGCACACCAACCTCTACTGGCGGTACCACTCGGCGCCGGGCCGCAGGGCGGACGTGGCGGCGGCGAAGGACGTGACGTTCAGCGCCGGGTCCTGAGCTCCTCGACCCTTAACCCGGTCGCGTGCCCCGTACACCCGCCGATACCGTGCGCGGTATGACGACGACCGGCGCCCACCCCCGTTTCGCCGAGGCACTGAGGGAGTTGGGACTCGATGAGCTGAACACGCGTATCCGCCGCTTCCCGGATGCCACCCGTACCGCTGCAGAGGCCGCCGCCGCGATCGGGTGCGGGCTGAGCGAGATCTGCAAGTCGCTGGTCTTCGCGGCGGACGGGGTACCGGTGCTGGTGCTGATGGACGGGGCGTCGCGGGTCGACCTCGAACGGGTCCGGCAGGAACTCGGCGTCGAGAAGGTCACGCGGGCCAAGGCCGACGTCGTACGGGAGACGACCGGGTACGCCATCGGAGGCGTGCCGCCCTTCGGACACCTGACGAAGACCCGGGTGCTGGCCGATCGGTCACTGCTGGACCATGACGTCGTGTGGGCCGCCGCCGGCAATCCGCACGCCGTGTTCCCGATGGCGCCCAAGGACCTTGTCACCCACGCCGGTGCCACCCTCGTGGACGTGCGCGAGCGCACCTCGTGACTCCTCTGGTCACCGCGGCCGTCCTGTTCGCCGCGGTCACGCACGCCAGTTGGAACGCCATCGCGCACCGGATCACCGACAAGCTGGTCGGGTTCACGCTGATCGCGGGCGGGGGGATGCTGATCGGGCTGGCGTTCACGCCGTTCGTACCCGTACCGGCGTCGGGTGCGTGGCCGTATCTGATCGCCTCGGCCTTCATCCACCTCGCGTACTACGTCCTGCTGATGAAGTCCTTCCGGCTCGGCGACTTCGGGCAGGCCTACCCGATCGCGCGCGGCACCGCGCCCCTGGTCGTGACCCTGCTCGCCGCTCTCTTCGCCCATGAGGTGCCGAACGGCTGGGCGGCCGCCGGGATAGCCGTGTCCTGCGCGGGACTCACCGGTGTCGCCCTGTGGGGACTGCGCGGCGGCCGGCCCGACTGGGCCGCCATCGGGGCCGCGCTGGCGACCGGGCTGACCATCGCCGCGTACACCGTCGTGGACGGGCTCGGCGTGCGCGCCTCAGGCTCCTCCCTCGGGTACATCGCCTGGCTGATGGCGGTGGAGGGGTACGCGATCCCGGCGTACGCGCTCTACCGGTGGCGCGGGCAATTCCTCACCCTCCTAAGGCCGTTCGCGGGCATCGGCCTGCTGGGCGCCGCCCTCTCCGTCCTGGCGTACGGCCTCGTCCTGTGGGCCCAGACGAAGGCGGAGCTCGCACCGATCGCCGCTCTGCGTGAGTCCTCGATCATCGTCGGCGCGGCCATCGGCGCCGTGTTCTTCAAGGAGCGGTTCGGGGCGCCGAGGATCGCCGCGGCCGGGCTGCTCGTGGTGGGGATCGGGCTGATGCTGCACGCCGGTTAGGCACCGGTGTCCGGGGTTTGTCCCAAGCGCTGCCCAAGTCCCGCCCAACGTCGGCTATTCGTTTGCACTCTTGCCGAGGCCTTGACGGTCCGTTCCACGGGTGTTCAGGCAGCCGTCCGTGGCTGGGTTGTGTGTCGTCCCTAGGGTCCCTGCGGATCGCGAAAGAAGGGACTCGAGGGACTCATGGACACACTCCACGCGGTCCGGGCCCGCGGGATCGCCAAGTGCTTCGGCGACGTCATGGCACTCGACGGCGTCGACCTGGACGTGACGCGGGGCCGGATCCACGGTCTGGTGGGTCCGAACGGCGCCGGCAAGACGACGCTGCTCGGGCTGCTGCTGGGCCTGGCCGTCGCCGACGGCGGGACCCTGGAGATCCTCGGGGCGCCGGTGGGGCGGGCGTTCGCCGCTCCGGACGGGGTCGCCGGCTTCGTGGACGGGCCCGGCCTCTACCCCTCGCTCACCGCCCGGCAGAACCTCGCCGCGCTGGCCGAACTCCGGGGCCGGGACGGACGTACCGCCGATATCGACGAGGTGCTCGAGCAGGTCGGGCTCACCGAGGTCGCCGACGACAGGGCCCGCGGCTTCTCCCTGGGCATGCGCCAGCGGCTCGGGCTCGCCGCCGCGCTGCTGACCCGGCCGCGGCTGCTGGTGCTCGACGAGCCCGCCAACGGCCTTGACCCGGCCGGGAAACGGCATGTGCACGGGGTGCTGAACCGGCTCGCCGCGGACGGCACGAGTGTCGTGGTCTCCAGCCACCGCATGGACGATCTGGAGGCCCTGTGCTCCGAGGTCACCATCCTCGCCACCGGCCGTGTCGTGTTCTCGGGCCCGCTCGGCAAGCTGGCCGCAGAGAGCCGTGAACTCGACTACCGGGTACGGACGTCCGACCCGGCGTCGGCGCGGCGGCTGGCCGGGGGCATGGACGGGATCCGGGTCGTCGAGGACGGCACGGCACGGCAGGACCCCGAACTGCTTGTCGTACGCGCGCTGGTGCCCGCGCTCGACGACCTGGTGACCCGGCTCGTGACCTCCGGTAATGCGGTGCGCGAGCTGGCCCCGGTCGTGTCGCCGCTGGAAGCAGCGTTCCTCGCCCTCACCGAGCCGCAGGAGGGCCTCGGATGACCACGCTCATCGCCGAGGACATCGTTGCCCGGCCTGTCTCGGTCCGGCGCGCGTACCGCTTCGAGCTCGTCAAGCTCGTCTCCCAGTGGCGTGTCCGCCTCCTCGTCCTCGCCTGCTGGATCGCGCCGGGGCTCTTCGTCGCCGGGGTGTCGGAACAGAGCACGCTGCCCTCCGACACCCTGTTCGGGCGCTGGATGCACGCCACCGGTTGGGCCGGACCGCTGGTGATCCTCGGTTTCGCGGGCACCTGGGCGCTTCCGCTGCTGACCTCGGTGGTCGCCGGTGACGTGTTCGCCGTCGAGGACCGGCTCGGCACCTGGCGGCACCTGCTGGTGGCGGTCCGCTCGCCGCGTCGGATCTTCGTGGCGAAGGTGCTGGCCGGCCTCACCGTCATCCTGGTGCTGGTGGCCGGACTGGCCTGCTCCAGCGCCGTGGGCGGGCTCGCGTCCGTCGGCAACCAGCCGCTCGTCGGCCTTGACGGCCACCTGCTGGCCCCTTCCGACGCCGCCGGGCGAGTCCTGCTCGCCTGGACCGCGGCCCTCGCCCCCGCTCTGGCCCTCGCCGCGATCGGTCTGCTCGGGTCGGTCGCCCTCGGCCGGTCCCCGACGGGGCTGCTGCTGCCGCCGGTCGTCGCGCTCGGGACGCAGGTCGCGCAGATGCTGCCGCTGCCCGTCGCCGTTCGCCTCGCCCTGCCCGGTTATGCCTTCGTCTCCTGGAACGGCCTGTTCACCAGCCCCGCGCAGCTCACCCCGCTGCTGATCGGCGTGGCGGTCAGTCTGGTGTGGGCCGTCCTCGCCACCGTGCTGGCCTTTCTGCTGTTCCTGCGACGGGACTTCACCAACCTCGCCTACGACGGTGCCGGGCGCCGTGGGCTCACCGTGGGACTGCTCCCGCTGGCCGGGCTGACCGCCCTCAGCGTCGCGGTGATCGCCGTGGCGGTTCCCTCGACGGGCATTCAGCGGGACAAGGTCCAGCGATCCCTCGCCACCGCCTTCGCGCACCTCTACCGGATGCAGACCGACCAACTGCACCGGCCCGCCGTCACGGAGGCGCAACTACGGGCCTCGGCGGCCTGCACCAAGAGCGACGGACAGGCCGCCCAGGAGGGGCCCGGCAACGACTGGCGGTGTGTCGTGACCTGGCACCTGCCCGGGGCCGCCGTCGCGGGGACGGCGATCTACCAACTCGACATCGGATCGGACGGCCGGTTCGTGGCCGACGGGGACGGTCCGAAGGAAGTGAACGGCTACTTCCTGGTGCGGACCGAGACCGGGGACGCCCCGAACCCGCTGTGGCAGTTCGACGGCGACGTCGACCTGCTCGACACCACCTCGAAGGGATAGGTCCATGCAGGTAACACGGCGTATCAGAGAGAAGGACCCGGTCGGACGCGTCAGCCGCCGGGCCGTACTCGTGACGGCCGGGATCGCCGTCGCCCTCGGCGTCACCGGCACCGCGGTCGCCTCGACCTACCAGTTCGGCACCCAGCAGGTCGCGCAGGACACCGCCAGGGGCGAGGTCATCTCCAGCGACCAGTACCTCAAGCCGTACGGCAGCCGTACCGTCATCAACGACGGCAAGATCATGTCGTCGACGGTCAGCCCGGACGGCAGCCACCTCGCGGCCGCGGTCACCGACGGCGACGCGGCACTCGTCATCATGGACCTGGCGACCGGACAGGTGAAGCAGAAGATCGGCGCCAACGCGGCGGACGACCTGCGCATCAGCACTGCCGCGATCGGCCAGGAAGGCCCGACGTACTCGCCCGACGGCAAGCAGCTGTGGCTGGGCCAGGCCGACGGCTACACGAAGTTCACCGTGAACGCGGACGGCACCCTCGCGAGCCCGACGGCCGTCCCCGTCGCGGCCGTCGGCTCCCAGCAGGCGCTGGTGGGCGCCGCCGTGTTCTCGGCCGACGGCTCGACCGTGTACGCCGCCGTCAACGGCCAGAACAAGGTGGTCGCCATCGACGCGGCGACCGGAACGATCAAGCAGAGCTGGGCCGTCGGCAACGCGCCCCGCGGACTGGCCCTGGTCGGCGGCAAGTTGTACGTCAGCAACGAGGGCGGGCGACCGGCCGAGGCCGGCGACACCACCATGAACTCCTACGGCACCCAGGTGCCCGCCGACCCCGAGACCGGCGCCTCGACCTCCGGCACGGTCAGTGTCATCGACACCCTTGGCGGCAAGGCCGTCCAGACCATCGCCGTAGGCCTGCACCCCACCGCCGTGTACGCGAAGAAGGGCGCGGTGTTCGTCACCAACACCGCCGACAACAGCGTCTCGGTCATCGACTCCCGCAAGGACAGGGTCGTCCAGACCATCGCCACCCAGCCCTGGCCCGAGGCGAAGGTCGGCTACGAGCCCGACGCGGTCACCCTCACCGACGACGGCCGGCTCCTGGTGACGCTGGGCCGGGCCAACGCGGTCGCCGTCTACCGGTACAAGTCGGCGCAGGAGCCCGCCAGTTACGTCGGCCTGCTCCCCACCGACTACTTCCCCGCCGAGATCACCACCGTCGGCAAGAAGGTCGTCGTCTCCAACACCCGTGGCATCGACGCCCGCCGCCCCACCACCGCCTCCGGACACGGCACCCACGACACCACGTCCAGCCTCACCGAGTTCACGCTGCCGAGCGACCTCGTCATCAGGTCCCAGACCGCCAAGGTGTTCCAGCAGAACGGCTGGACGCCCGGCTCGGTCACGACCGCCAAGGGCAGGAGCCACGCCAAGCCCGTCCCGGTCCCGGCACGCCTCGGTGACCCCTCGACGATCAAGCACGTCTTCCTGCTCGTCAAGGAGAACCGCACCTACGACCAGGTCCTCGGCGACCTCCCGCAGGGCGACGGCGACCCGGCGCTCACGACCTTCGGCGCGAACGTCACCCCCAACCAGCACGCCCTGGCCCAGCAGTACGGCCTCTACGACAACTTCTACGACATCGGCACCAACTCCGCCGAGGGCCACAACTGGCTGATGCAGTCGGACAACCCGGAGTACACCGAGTCCTCCGCCGGTGAGTACACCCGCAGTTACGACACCGAGAACGACGTCCTCGGCCACCAGAAGTCCGGGTTCATCTGGACCGGCGCACAGGCGGCCGGCAGGTCGGTCAAGGACTTCGGCGAGTTCCAGTCGACGGAGTCCAAGCCGGCCGGCGCCACCTGGCAGAACCTGTACTGCGACACCAAGACCATGGCGGCGACCGGGGCGGGGACCCAGTACCCCATCCAGACGGGTTCGGCGATCCCGTCACTCAACGACGTGTCGGTGCAGGGCTTCCCGATGTTCGACCTCAGCGTCCCGGACATCTACAAGGAACAGATCTGGCAGCAGGACTTCGAGAAGAACGGCCCCGCGAACCTGAACATGTTCTGGTTCTCCAACGACCACACCGGTGGCCCGGCCAACGCCTCCGCCGAGGTCGCCGACAACGACCTCGCGGTCGGCCGGATGGTCGACGAGATCTCCCACAGCAAGTACTGGAAGGACTCCGCGATCTTCGTGGTCGAGGACGACTCCCAGAACGGCCTCGACCACGTCGACGGCCACCGTGCCCCGGTCCAGGTCATCAGCCCCTACGCCCAGCACGGCACCGTCGACAGCCACTACTACACGCAGATCACGATGATCCGCACCGTCGAGCAGATCCTCGGGATCCACCCGATGAACCAGAAGGACAGCGCGGCCACACCCATGTACGGCGCGTTCACACCGAAGGCGGACACCACCCCGTTCACGGCGGTTCCCAACCGCACCTCGCTGACCCTCGGCGTGAGCCCCACGCCCTCCTGCGGCGTGGACACCCCGGCCGCCCAGGACGCCGACGCGGCCCCCGCGCCGACCTCCGCGGCCATACCGGCGGCCAAGCAGGACCTGGCCGCGCAGTGGAAGACCTGGGCCTCGCACCAGCGGCTGACCGGCGCGCACGCCGTGCCGGACTACGCCAACGCCGAGCAGATGAACCGCTACACCTGGTACCAGACGCACAACTGGACCACGCCGTACCCGGGCGACAAGAAGGTCTTCACGCCGAACGCCGTACCCGGCGCCTACCTGCCGTCGCCGGAGTCCGACGGCTGAGCCGGTCCGGCCGCTCCTGGCTCCCGGGACCTCGTGACCGGAAGCCAGGAGACCCCGGGGGTCACAGCGCCGCCCGTACCGCCCGCACCAGCGCCTGCGCCCTCGGGTCCGCCGTGACCGTCTTGCGGAAGCCGTTGGTGACATAGCCGAAGGCGATACCCGTGTCCGGGTCGGCGAAGCCGAGGGAGCCGCCGCGGCCGGGGTGCCCGAAGGAGCCGGGGCCGAGCAGCGGGGACGCGCTGCCGTGCAGCATGTAGCCAGGGCCGAAGCGGGTGTTCACGACGAGCACGCGGTCCGGGCCCGTCGACTCCTCGGTACGGGCGAGTTCGACCGTGGCCGGGTCGAAAAGGCGCGTCCCGTCGACCTCGCCGATCAGTGCCGCGTAGATCCGGGCCAGCCCGTCGGCCGTCGCGATCCCGTTGGTCGCGGGCAGCGCGCTCGCCCGGTACGCCGGGTCGTTCTGGTCGGGGAAGGGGGTGATCGCTGCGAAGGCGCGGCGGGTGAGGGAGTCGGGATCTTCGTAGGCCTCGGTGACGGACCGCTTGGGGCGGGCACGCAGGGCACCGGCCGGCTCCGGCGTCTCGACGCGGCCCACCCGGCCGGTCCGTCCGGCCGCCTCCTCTTCCGGCGGCAGCCCGAGCCAGAACCCGGCTCCGAGCGGTCCGGCGATCTCCCGCGCGATCCACGCCCCGGCGCCGAGCCCCGTCACCCTGCGCACCAGCTCGTCCAGCATCCAGCCGTACGTCAGCGCGTGGTACCCGTGGTCCGTGCCGGGCTCCCAGACCGGGGCCTGCGCGGCGACCGCCTCGGGGCCCTTCAGCGGGTCCAGGGCCTCCTGCGGGGTGAGCGGCCGGTCCAGCACCGGCAGTCCGGCCCGGTGGCCCAGCACATGCCGGACCAGGACCCTTTCCTTGCCGCGCGCCTTGAACTCGGGCCAGTACTCGGCCACCGGCGCGTCGAGGTCCAGCAGCCCCCGCCGGCGCAGCAGCAGGGGTACGGCGGCGGCGATTCCCTTGGTCGCCGAGCGCACGAGCTGCGCGGTGCCGCGCTGCCAGGGCTCGGTGCCGTCAACGTCCCGGGTGCCGGCCCACAGGTCGACGACCCTGTGCCCGTCCCGGTACACGGCGACGGCGGCGCCCCGGTCACCGAGCGTCTCGAAGTTCCGCGCGAACGCGTCCCTGACCGGCTCGAAGCCCTCGGCGACTGTGCCGTTCACGTCCACGTCCGTGCTCCTCCTGCTGTGGCCCGGTGCCTCTCTCAGCCAAGCAGAATCGTCACGTCGATGTTCCCCCGGGTCGCGTTCGAGTACGGGCAGACCTCGTGGGCCGCGTCCACCAGCTTCGCCGCGATGCCCGCGTCGAGGATCGGGAGGGAGACGCTCAGGGCGACCGCGAGGCCGTAGCCGCGGTGCTTGTTGGGGCCGATGCCGACCTTCGCGGCGACCGTGGAGCCGCTCAGGTCGTAGCCCATGCGGTTGCCGACGAGGATCAGCGCGTTGTGGAAGCAGGCGCTGTACCCGGCGGCGAAGAGCTGCTCCGGGTTGGTGCCGTTGCCGTCCCCGCCGAGCGCCGGCGGCATGGCGACCTTCAGATCGATCTGGCCGTCCTGGCTGGTGACATAGCCGTCGCGACCGCCGTGCGCGGTGGCCTCGGCGACGTACATGATCTTCGTCGGACGGGTGTCGACGGCTGTGTCGACTGCGGTGTCGTCACTCATGGCTGGCCCCCCAAGGAACAAGTGCGCGCAAGTATATCGTGCACAAGGTACCGGCCGGTAGGTTCGGGCCTGACCATCAGGGGGTGGCAACCTCGGGTAACAGGAGGTCAGCGAGGGCGCTCGGAAGCCTCGTTCGCTCTCTCCGTGAGCCCCCACAACTCGTTGCGCAACCTGGAGACCCCCTCGGAGTCGAGCCCCGTCGCGGACAGGAGGGCGCCGGGGACGCGGGCCGCGCGCTCCCGGAGTTCCTCCGCGCGCTCCGTGCACGCAACGAGGACCGAGCGCTCGTCGGCCGCCGCGCGCTCCCGGCGTACGAGCCCCGCGCTCTCCAGCCGCTTGAGCAACGGCGACACCGTGCCGTAGTCCAGTCGCAACGCCCCCGCGAGCTCCTTCACGCCGATCTCCCCGCGCTCCCACAGCACCAGCAGCACGAGGTACTGCGGATAGGTGAGCCCGAGCTCGTCGAGGAGCGGCCGGTACGCGGCGGTCACCGCGCGCTGGGCGGCGTACAGCGCGAAGCACAACTGCTCGTCCAGAAGCAGCGACCCGGCGTCCTCTTCGTTCGTCACGCGCCCATTGTCACGGACCGCGGGTCGAATCCGAAGGGCAGCTCCAGCCGGTGGGCGCGCATCAGCTCGTCGTCGGCGAGGAGTTCGGCGGTCTTCCCGTCCGCGGCGATCGTGCCGTCGCTCAGGATCATCGAGCGCGGGCACAGTTCGAGGGCGTACGGCAGGTCGTGCGTGACCATCAGCACGGTCACGTCCAACGAGCGCAGAATGTCGGCGAGTTCACGCCGGGAGGCCGGGTCGAGGTTGGAGGAGGGCTCGTCCAGGACGAGGATCTCCGGCTCCATGGCGAGCACCGTCGCCACCGCCACCCGGCGACGCTGGCCGAAGGAGAGGTGGTGCGGGGGCCGCTGCGCGAAGTCCGCCATGCCGACCCGCTCCAGGGCGGTCCGCACCCGCTCCTCCAGCTCGGGGCCCCTGAGCCCGGCCGCCGCAGGACCGAACGCCACGTCCTCGCGCACGGTCGGCATGAAGAGCTGGTCGTCGGGGTCCTGGAAGACGATGCCGACCTTGCGCCGGATCTCGGCCATGTTCTTCTTGTCCACGGGCAGTCCGGCGACCTTCACCGAGCCCACCCCGCCGCCCAGGATGCCGTTGAGGTGCAGCACGAGGGTCGTCTTGCCGGCGCCGTTCGGGCCGAGCAGCGCGACCCGCTCGCCGCGCGCGATCGAGAAGTCCACGCCGAACAGGGCCTGGTGTCCGTCGGGGTAGGCGAAGGCGAGGCCGGAAACGTCGAGGGAAGGTGTCACAGGGTCCATCCCAACACGCAGACGACGAGGGCGGCGACGGGGAGGGCGAAGGCGTACGACCACTGCGCCCGGGACGCGGTCACCTCGTCGATCACCGGCATCGAACCGGCGTACCCGCGGCTGACCATGGCCAGGTGCACCCGCTCGCCGCGTTCGTAGGAGCGGATGAACAGCGCGCCGGCCGACTTCGCGAGGACGCCCCAGTGCTTGACGCCGCTCGCCTCGAACCCGCGCGACTCCCGCGCGATCCGCATCCGCCGCATCTCGTCGGTGATGACGTCGCCGTAGCGGATCATGAAGGACGCGATCTGGACGAGGAGCGGCGGGAGCTTGAGGCGTTGCAGGCCGAGGAGCAGTTCGCGCAGTTCGGTGGTGGACGCGAGCAGCACCGACGCGGCGACGCCCAGGGTGCCCTTGGCGAGCACGTTCCAGGCGCCCCACAGGCCGTTCACGCTCAGGGACATGCCGAGCACCTCGACCCGTTCGCCCTCCGCGACGAACGGCATGAGCACCGCGAACGCCACGAACGGCACCTCGATCAGCAGCCGCTTCAGCAGGAAGCCGGCGGGCACCCGGGCGGCGTACGCGACGACGCCCAGCAGCACGGCGTACAGGGCGAACGCCCACATCGCCTCCCGCGGGGTCGAGACGACGACCACCACGAAGGCGAGGACCGCCGCGAGTTTCGTGTGCGGTGGCAGGGCGTGCACCGGCGAGTGCCCGTGCCGGTACAGCTTGTGCGCGTGTCCGGCACCCATGTCAGACGCCGGTGCCGACGGGCGTGGTGTCGGCGCCGCGCCGCCTGCGCACCGCCCAGAACACCGTGCTGCCCGCGACGACGGTGACACCGACGCCGATGACGCCCGCCAGCCCCCCGGACAGGCGGGCGTCCTCGACGTCCCGCACGCCGTAGTCGGCGAGCGGGGAGTCCGCGTTGGCGTGCGCCTCGGCCTTGGCGTCGATGCCCTTGTCGGCGGCGACCTTCTCCAGCCCGTCGGGGTTCGCGGACGCGTAGAAGCTGACGAACCCGGCGAGGACCAGCGAGGTCACCAGGCCCGCGATCCACACCGTGCGGTGCGAACGGGCGGCGACCGGGGCCTTCTCGGCGGCGGGCACGTCGACGAGCTCACCGTTCACCCGCAGCCGCAGCTTCTGCTCCAGTCCGCGCGCGCCGTACACCAGGTCGGGGCGTACGGCGACGACGGCACCCACGGTGAGCGCGGTGATGGCGGCCTCGCCGATGCCGATGAGGACGTGGACGCCGATCATGGCGGTGGCGACCTTGCCGATGGAGACGTCGGTGGTGCCGCCGACCGCGTAGATGAGGGTGAAGGCGACGGCCGCGGCGGGCACCGAGAGCACCGCGGCGACGAAGGAGGCGGCCGTGATCGAACTGCGCCTGCGCGGCAGCACCTTCACCAGGCCGCGGAAGACGGCGTACGCGACGACCGTGGTGACGACGGCCATGTCGGTGATGTTCACACCGAGCGCGGTCAGACCGCCGTCCGCGAAGAGGATGCCCTGCATGAGCAAAACCACGGACACACACAGGACCCCTGTGTACGGGCCCACGAGGATCGCGGCCAGCGCCCCGCCGAGCAGATGTCCGCTGGTCCCCGCGGCGACCGGGAAGTTCAGCATCTGTACGGCGAAGATGAACGCCGCGACCAGGCCCGCCAGGGGCGCGGTGCGCTCGTCCAGTTCGCGGCGGGCGCCGCGCAGGCTCACCGCCACGGCGGTCGCGGCGACCACTGCGGTCGCTGCCGAGATGGGGGCGTCTATGAATCCGTCAGGCACATGCACCGTTAGATGATGTGGCTTGTTGCGAACCTTTTGCAAGAGAGGGGTGACGCGAACAGCGAATCGCAGGCTTGCGGTCCCGGGGCCGTGATCCGGGAAATGTGCGACGCTGGAGAAGGAATGGATGCACAGCTTCCGCACAGGTTACGCAGCGTGAGAGGCCCGTCACGATGTCTGTAGTCGAACAGTACGCACGAGCCCACATCGTTTCGGACGCGGACATCGCGCAGGACGAGGCGGTCCCGGTGGTCCTGCGCTACGACCCCGAGACCGACCCCCGCTCGGTGCGGGTCGGCCTGCCGGGCACCCACGAGTGGACGTTCTCCCGCGCTCTGCTGGAGCAGGGGCTCAGGACACCGGTGGGCAGCGGCGAGGTACGGGTGTGGCCGTGCGGCCGGGTGCAGGCCGTGGTGGAGTTCCACTCCCCGCAGGGGGTGGCGGTGGTGCAGTTCGAGCAGAAGGCACTGCTGAGGTTTCTCCGGCGGACGTACATGGCCGCCTCCCCCGTGCCGAACTAGCCGCCCATCTTCAGCAGGGCCGCCACGATCGGGCCCGCCGTGTCGCCGCCGTGGCCGCCCGCCTGGGCGACGCCCGCCGCCGCGAGGTCGCCCCGGTACGCGGTGAACCAGCCGTTGGGCTTCTTCTGGCCGTCGACCTCCGCGGAGCCGGTCTTCGCGCCGACGTTGCCGTAGACCCCGGACATCGCCTCGGCCGCCGTGCCGTAGCCCGCCGTGTACGCCATCAGCTCACGCAGCTGCGCCAGCGTGCCCGCGGACATCGTGCGCGAGGCCGTGGCCAGTGTGCGGCCGTCGACCGTCGGGGACACCAGGTAGGGCTGCTTGAAGGTGCCCGACTCGATGGTGGCGGAGACCGACGCCATGTTCAGCGGGTTCATGCGCACCCCGCCCTGGCCGATGAGCGAGGCCGCCTTCTGGGCCGCGCTCTGCACCGGGACCGAGCCGTCGAAGGACGGGACGCCGATCGCCCAGTTGTCCATGGACAGACCGAACACCTGCTGGGCCTGCTTGGTCAGGCTGTCGTTGTCCAGCTTGCCCGCCTGGCTGATGAAGGCGGTGTTGCAGGAACGGGCGAAGCTGGCCTTGAAGGTGCCGCCCTTGATCTCGAACTTGTCGTCGTTCTGGAACTTCCAGCCGCCGTACGTGAAGTACTTCGGGCAGGGATGCGCCTTGTCCGGCGACGCGAGGTCCTTCTCGATCAGCAGCGAGGAGGTGACGACCTTCATCGTGGAGCCCGGGGCGAGAGAACCCTGGAAGGCGGTGTTGAAGCCCGGGTTGGCGTTGGCCACGGCGAGGATCTCGCCGGTCGAGGGGCGCAGGACCACGACGGAGGACCGGGCCTGCGTCTTCACCTGGCGCTCCGCCGCCGCCTGGAGCGTCGGGTTCAGGGTCGTCTTCACGGTGCCCGGGGTGCCCTTGCTGAGCTCCACCAGGGTCTTGTCGGAGTCTTTGGCCTTGGCGGACCCGGACGCCTTGCCGCGGATCACCCGCAGTTCGATGCCCGCCTTGCCGCCGGCCTTCTTGCCGTACTTCTCCCGCAGCCCGTCCAGCACCGTGCCCAGGGAGGGGTACTTCGCGGCGGTCAGCTCGCCGCCGTCCCGGTCGAACGCCTTGACGGGCGGGGTCCCGGACTCGCCGGTGACCAGGGTGTCGCCGTCCTTCAGGTCGGGGTGGACGACCGCGGCGGTCCAGCCGACCTGCGGCTTCCCGGTGCCGGTGTTGCGGACGACGGTGAGTGAACTGCCGTACGCCAGCGGCTTGGTGAGGCCCTTGTACGACACCGTGGCCTTCACCGAGAAGGGCACCTTGTCGCCGGTGCGGGTGCCCGGGGTGAGGGTGACGCCGGTGATGTGCGCGTCCTTGGTGTAGCCGGTCAGGAGGGCGGTGGCGGCCTTGGCGTCGCTGGTCGCGGCGGCCGCCGTGGTCACCTTGCCCTGCTGCCACGAGGTGAGGAAGGCGGTCGCGGTGGAGGTCACCTCGGTGGCCGACAGCGGTCCGGTTTTGACCTTCGGCTTGTGGTCCTCGGCCACGGTCTGCGTCCGGTCGTCGGCCGCGGCCCCGGAGCCGTACAGCGCGTAGACGCCGAAGCCGGCGCCGCCCACGACCACGGCGATCATCCCGCCGATCACGGCGGGCCTGGTCTTCCGTCGCTCGGCGACGCGCCTTCTGTTACCCACGATCTACGCTTCCTCCGCGCTGTCTCAGGGTCCCCGTCGCCCTCATGCATCCCAACGACGGCCACAGCCTAGAGTCCCTGCCCTGCGAGGGTGACTTCAGCCTGCGGCTCGTAGCACAGCTGCGACAATCGGGCCCGCCGCCTCGCCGCCGTGTCCGCCCTCCTCCGTCATGGCCGCCGCGGCGACGTCGTTGCGGAAACCGGTGAACCAGCTGTTGGACACCTGCTGTCCGTCGACCTCCGCCGAACCGGTCTTCGCGCCGATGTCCCCGCCGAGCCCCGCCATCGCCTTCGCACCCGTGCCCTGGGTCGCGGTCAGCCGCATCATCTGCTTCAGCTGGGAGGCCGTGTTGTACGGCAGCCCCTTCGCGGTGGCCAGTTTCCGGTCGTCGAGGTCGGGCGAGACCAGGTAGGGCTGGCGGAAGTCGCCGGTGATGGCGGTGGCGGTCACCGAGGCCATGTTCAGCGGGTTCATCTGGACCTGGCCCTGGCCTATCGCGCCCGCCGCACGGTCCGGGCCGCTCACGGCGGGCACCTTCCCGTCGAAGGAGACGACGCCGGTCTTCCAGTCCTCACCGATCCCGAACCGGTTCTGCGCCTCTTCGGTCAGCGAGTCGTCGGTGAGCGGCTTCTCGTCGATCAGCTTGATGAAGGCGGTGTTGCAGGACCGCATGAAGCTGTTGGCGAGCGTGGCACCCTCGTCGGGCTGCATGCCGGTGAGGTTCTTGAACGTCTGTCCCTGCCACACGGCACTGTCCGGACAGGGCGCCGGGCCGTTCATCGAGGTCACGCCGTTGTCGATGAGCATCGCGGCGGTGATGATCTTCATGGTGGAGCCGGGGGCCTTGGTGCCCTCGAAGGCCGCGTTGAAGGCGTCCGTACGGTTGTTGGCCACGGCCAGCACCTCGCCGGTGCTGGGCTTGACGGCGACCACCGACGACTGCCCGTACAGCTTCACGGCCTTCTCGGCGGCGGCCTGCGCGGTCGCGCTGAGCGTGGTCTCCAGCTTGCCCGCCTTTCCCTCGGCGAGGGTCAGCAGCGAGGTGTCGGGCGTCTCGTCCGGGTGCTTGACGACCAGCTCGATACCGGGAGTGCCGCCGGCCTCGGCCCCGTACTTCTCGCGCAGGGCGTCCAGGACCGGACCGAGCGAGGGGTACTTCTCCTTGCTCAGGACCTTGCCATTGCGGTCCACCGCCTCGATGGACGGGTTCGCGGACTCGCCCGTGACGAGCCTGTCCTCCGCCTTCAGCTGCGGATACACCACGGAGGGCTGCCAGTCGACCAGCGCCTTGCCGGTGGTCACCCCGCGCACGACGGTCAACTTGCTCCTGTACGCGAGCGGTTTCGACTTCCCGTCGTACGACACCGTCGCCTTCACGCTGTACGGCACGGTGGCGCCGGCCGCCTTGCCGGGCGTGATGCGTACGTCACCGATGTGCGCGTCCGTCTTGTAGCCCGCCAGCAGCACCTCGGCCGTCGTGCTGTTGTTCGTGAGCGCCGCAGCGCTCGCCGCGTCGCCCTTCTCCCAGGCGGCGAAGAAGTCCTTCGACGTCTTCGTGATCTCGTCGGCATCGGGCGGCCCGCTCCTGACACCGCCCGAACCGCTCCCGTCGTCGCTCATCGCCGACACGAAGTTGTACGCCCCGTATCCGGCCCCGCCGACCATCATGGCGAACACCGTGCTGACGACAGCGACCTTCACCCCCTTGGCCATGGTCTGGCCCCCTCCCCGATTACCCCGTTGGCTGTGGGCACTCTAGGCGGGAGGTGTGACACCCGGGGCGGGAGTTTCCTGATTCGTCGGAGCAGGTGCTCAATCACATACGTGAATTTCAGCCCCCTAGACCCACGTATCCAGCCACATCCGCGACCGCCAACTGTCGATCGGGATCGCCGTGCCCGTGTACAGGGGCCAGAAGTAGATGAAGTTCCAGGCGATCAGGAGGACCAGGACTCCTGCCGCGGTGGCGCCGGCCACGCGGCGGGTGTCGGTGGCGCGTGGGGGGCCGAGGAGGGCGCCGATGAGCATGGCCACGGCCAGACAGAGGAAGGGGAGGAAGACGATCGTGTAGAAGAAGAAGATCGTGCGTTCCTGGTAGTTGAACCAGGGCAGGTAACCGGCCGCGATACCGCAGGCGATGGCGCCCGCACGCCAGTCGCGGCGGAAGAACCAGCGCCACAGGATGTACAGGACGGCGAAGCAGGCCGCCCACCACAGGAGCGGCGTGCCGATCGCCAGGACCTCGCGGGCGCACTTCTCGCCCGCGTCCGCCGGGCAGCCGTCGGTGCCGGGCGAGGGGGACTCGTAGAAGTACGAGACCGGTCGGCCGTCGACGAGCCAGCTCCACGGGTTGGACATGTACGTGTGCGGCGAGGACAGGCCGACGTTGAACTTGTAGACCTCGTGCTCGTAGTGGATCAGGCTGCGCCACCAGTCGGGCAGGAAGGTCCAGCTGCCGCCCTTGCCGTCGGTCGCGGCCCAGTTGCGGTAGTAGCCGCCGGTGCCGTCCGTGGGGGAGAGGATCCAGCCGATCCACGAGGTGACGTAGGTGACGACCGCGACCGGCACCATGGCCAGGAACGCGATGCCGAGGTCGTGGTTGATGACCGCCTGGTAAGGGTGCCGCGCGCCCGCGACCCGGCGGGAGCCGACATCCCACAGCACCGTCATGACGCCGAAGGCGATGAGGAAGAACAGTCCGTTCCACTTGGTGCCCATGGCCAGGCCGAGCAGCAGGCCCGCCAGCCAGCGGTACGGCCGCCAGCCGAGCCGGAGCGTGTCCGCGACCCCCGCGTCGGGGCGTACGAGCCCGTAGGCGTCGACCGGCAGCGCCGCCGCGAGTTTCTCCCGTGCCCGGTCGCGGTCGATGACCAGACAGGCGAACGCGGCCAGCACGAAGAACATCAGCACACCGTCGAGCAGCGCGGTCCGCGCCATCACGAAGGCCAGGCCGTCCACCGTCATCAGCGCGCCCGCGAGACAGCCGAGGAACGTCGAGCGGAAGAGGCGCCGGCCCACCCGGCACACGATCAGTACCGACAGCGTGCCGAGCAGCGCCGTCATGAACCGCCAGCCGAACGGATCGAACCCGAACATCAGCTCGCCGAGCCCGATGACGTACTTGCCGACCGGCGGATGCACCACATAGGCGGCTTCCGTCGGCAGCGCGACGTGCCCGTTCGAGGACAGGAGCTGGCTGTCGACGTTCTTGCCCCAGCTGAGCTCGAAGCCGCGGTGGACGAGCGCCCACGCGTCCTTCGCGTAGTACGTCTCGTCGAATATCACCTTCTTCGGGCTGCCCAGGTTCCAGAACCGCATCAGGCCCGCCACCAGCGTCACCAACAGCGGTCCGAGCCAGCCCGACCAGCGTGTGACGCGCTCGGCAAGCGCCCCGGGCACGCCCAGGACCTGCCACATCCGCGGGCTGGGCTCGACGTAGGGCGGCACCAGGCGCTCGCGCACATCGCTTCTGGCCGGCGCCGTGTAGCCGAATCGGCGCAGCCTCTGCTGCCACGACGGCCGCCGGTCCTGGGGGGCCTGGTCCTGCCGGGTGTCCGTGGAGGACGCGGTACTGGTCACCGCGCCATCGTAGGGAACGGCGCTGTGTGCGTCCCGCGCATGGGTGGACAGACGCGGATGCGTCCGGATCCGGCGGCCCCTGGGAGGATGGGCGCGTGACAGTCGAGCCCGGAACCCTGGTCCTTGCCGGAACCCCCATCGGCGACGTCGCCGACGCCCCGCCCAGGCTCGCGCAGGAGCTGGCCGGGGCCGACGTGGTGGCCGCGGAGGACACCCGCCGCCTGCGACGCCTGACCCAGGCGCTGGGTGTCACGCCCAAGGGGCGCGTGGTGTCGTACTTCGAGGGCAACGAGGCGGCGCGTACGCCCGAACTCGTCGAGGAACTCCTCGGCGGCGCACGTGTGTTGCTCGTCACGGACGCCGGCATGCCGTCGGTCTCCGACCCCGGGTACCGGCTGGTCGCCGCCGCCGTCGAGAAGGACCTCCGCGTCACCGCCGTACCGGGCCCCTCCGCGGTGCTCACCGCGCTCGCGCTGTCCGGGCTGCCCGTGGACCGGTTCTGCTTCGAGGGGTTCCTGCCGCGCAAGGCCGGCGAGCGGCTCTCGCGCCTGCGGGAGGTCGCCGGGGAGCGGCGCACCCTCGTGTACTTCGAGGCCCCGCACCGGCTCGACGACACCCTCGCGGCGATGGCCGAGGCGTTCGGGGCCGAGCGGCGGGCGGCCGTGTGCCGGGAGCTGACGAAGACGTACGAGGAGATCAAGCGGGGGTCGCTGGGCTTCCTCGCCGAGTGGGCCGCCGAGGGCGTCCGGGGCGAGATCACCGTCGTGGTCGAGGGGGCGCCCGAGAAGGGCGCCGAGGAGGTCGACGACGCGGAACTGGTGCGCAGGGTGCGGGTGCGGGAGGAGGCGGGGGAGCGCCGCAAGGAGGCGATCGCCGCGGTGGCCGTGGAGGCCGGAGTGCCCAAGCGGGTTGTTTTCGACGCGGTCGTCGCCGCGAAGAACACCGCTCCCTGACCTGCCCGGATGAACTGGGTCACACCCCCTCTGAGCAGGGCGCACATCGTCTGAGCGTGCGCCCCATGTACGTGCCAAAGGGGTGCCTCGGAATGCAAAGTCCCGCGCGGCGTGGCGGGGTGGTTTGGCAAGGAACGCCCAAATCGCCTCCAACACTCGACAGGGCTGTCGCGCAGGTGCCGGCGGAGGCGTCCACTGGAGTGAGGGACGTACCCGTCCTCCACTCCAGCGGACACACAGGAGCTGGCATGAGCGAGATCGCAGGGCACCCCGGTGCCACGGCAGTCGTCAACGAGTCCTACTCCTTCGCCTGCATGCGCTGCGGGCACGGATGGGAGCAGTCGTACGAGATCGAGCACCACATCGACGGCAGCGGCCGTGAATTCGTGCAGTACGTGGTGAACGGCCGGGTCGTGCCTTCTCCGCTCTCCAGGCCCACGTGCGGGAACTGCGACAACCACGTCGTGCGGATCATGCGGCCCGGCCGGGTCGCCTCCGCCCGTGACGCGGCACACCGGCAGCACCGCACACCCCCCGCCGGACCCGTGGAGGTGCCGGTGGCCGCGGACGGGTCGGTGGACCAGCACCACTGGCACCTGTCCGACCTCCTGCACGTCTTCCAGCGCAAGGCGAGCTGACCGCTTCCCTCCCGCGGATCCGGGCGGGCGTGCCCCTTTCGTAGGATCGGGGCATGCCTTCGAACAGCTCTCGCGAGAAGAACGCGGCGCCGCCGCTCCCGGCCCCCCTGCGGGTACCGGTCGCCGACTCCCACACCCACCTGGACATGCAGGACGGGACCGTGGAGGAGAAGCTCGCGAAAGCCGCGTCGGTGGGCGTGACCACGGTCGTCCAGGTCGGCTGCGACGTCCGCGGCTCGCAGTGGGCGGCTGAGACCGCGGCCCGGTACGACGCCGTCCACGCCGCCGTCGCCCTGCACCCCAACGAGGCCCCGCGCATCGTCCACGGCGACTCCGACGGCTGGTCCCGGCAGGGGGAGCGAAAGGCGGGAGGCACGGGCGCGCTCGACGACGCGCTCGCCGAGATCGACCGCCTCGCAGCACTTCCGCAGGTCAAGGGCGTCGGCGAGACCGGCCTCGACCACTTCCGCACCGGGCCCGAGGGCAAGGAGGCGCAGGAAGCCTCCTTCCGCGCCCACATCGAGATGGCCAAACGGCACGGCAAGGCCCTGGTCATCCACGACCGCGACGCCCACGCCGACGTCCTGCGCGTGCTGAAGGAGGAGGGCGCCCCCGAGCGCACCGTCTTCCACTGCTACTCCGGCGACGCCGAGATGGCGGAGATCTGCGCCCGCGCCGGATACTTCATGTCCTTCGCAGGCAACGTCACCTTCAAGAACGCCCAGAACCTGCGGGACGCGGTCGCCGTGGCCCCCGTCGAACTCCTCCTCGTGGAGACCGACGCGCCCTTCCTGACTCCGGTGCCGTACCGCGGACGGCCCAACGCGCCCTATCTCGTTCCGGTCACGGTGCGCGCCATGGCCGCCGTGCGCGGCATCGACGAGGACGCGCTGGCCACGGCACTCGCCGCCAACACCGCACGCGCCTTCGGGTACTGACCCCGTCGAACGTAACTCCGGGTAGCCGCGTCGCTTTGGAGAGTGACGGTCGCTCCGCTAGGTTCTGTGGGCCCGATCCGGACCCCGATGGACTTTCGGCCCCCTGGAGCGTGTCGGCGTGAGCAACTCGCAGTCGCAGTACGAGACGTACGAGGCCTATGAGACGTACGAGCCGTACGGACCGACCGAGCCGTACGGCGGTTTCGACGTGCCTCCCGTCGATCCGTACACCGCGGAGACCCTCGTGTACGGCATGCACATGGCGCCGGACGCGGCGCAGGCGCCGTACGAGGACACCTACCGGCCCGCCTACGAGGCACCGGGCCCGGTACCCCTGCCGTCCCCGCGTGCCGCGGCGGGGAGAGCCGCGCGCCGGCGCAGGGCGCGGTACGTGGAGCGGCCGGACAGCGCCATGCGCCGGCTGCTTCCGCAGGCGCTCGTCGTCGCATTCCTCGCGGGCGGCACCGCCGCGTTCGTCGCCGAGGACAAGGCGATCGAGCTGACCGTCGACGGGAAGCCGCGCACGCTGCACACCTTCGCCGACGACGTGGGCGAACTCCTCGCGGAGGAAGGGGTCGCGGTGGGAGCGCACGACGTGATCGCGCCCGGGCCCGGCGACGAACTCGCCAGCGGTGACGAGGTCGCGGTGCGGTACGGGCGCCCCGTACGGCTCACGCTCGACGGGCACCGCAGTGAGGTGTGGACCACCGCGCAGACCGTGCAGGGGGCGCTCGAAGAGCTGGGGGTGCGCGCGCAGGGCGCGTACGTGTCCACCTCGCGCTCACGGCACATCGGACGGGAGGGGCTCGCGCTGGACGTGCGCACCGAGCGCTCCGTCACGGTCATGGCGGACGGCCGGGCCCGGACGATCCGGACGAACGCGGCGACCGTGGCAGAGGCCGTCGAGGCGGCCGGGGTCACGCTGAGCGGGATGGACACCACCTCGGTGCCGGCGGGGAGTTTTCCGCGCGACGGCCAGACCGTCACGGTGCTGCGGATCACCGGGACGCAGGAAGTGCGGGAGGAACAGATCCCGTTCCGGGAGGAGCGGACCGAGGACCCCTCCGTGTTCAAGGGCACGGAGATCGTCGAGCAGGCCGGGGTTCCCGGGATGCGGCGGGTCACCTACTCCCTGCGGACCGTCAACGGGGTGAAACAGAAACCGCGCCGGATCCGCGTCGAGATGGTCCGGGAGCCCCGGGCGCAGATCGTGAAGGTGGGCACGAAGCCGATGCCGACGTCCGTGCAGGGAGCGGATCACCTGAACTGGCAGGGTCTCGCGGTGTGCGAGTCCGGAGGGCGGCCGAACGCGCAGGACCCCTCCGGGACGTACGGCGGGCTCTACCAGTTCGACACGAGGACCTGGCAGGGGCTCGGCGGCTCCGGGCGCCCCCAGGACGCACCGGCCGCCGAACAGACGTTCCGCGCGAAGAAGCTGTACGTACGGCGCGGGGCGAGCCCGTGGCCGCACTGCGGGGCCCGCCTGCACGGATGAGGGCGCCCGGACCGCAGTTAGGCTGTCCACGTGAGCAGCCCCTCCCCAGACACCCTCTTCGGCGCCGCCGACATCCGTGAACTCGCGGCCGCCCTCGGCGTACGACCCACCAAGCAGCGCGGCCAGAACTTCGTGATCGACGCCAACACGGTCCGCCGGATCGTGCGGACCGCCGGCGTACGGGACGACGACGTGGTCGTCGAGGTGGGACCCGGCCTCGGCTCGCTCACCCTCGCCCTCCTGGAGGCCGCCGACCGCGTCGTCGCCGTCGAGATCGACGACGTCCTGGCGTCCGCGCTGCCCGCCACCGTCGCCGCGCGCATGCCGCACCGGGCCGGGCGGTTCGACCTGGTGCACTCCGACGCCATGCAGGTGACCGAACTGCCGGGCCCCGCGCCCACCGCGCTGGTCGCGAACCTGCCATACAACGTCGCCGTACCCGTGCTGCTGCACATGCTCGACACCTTCCCGAGCATCGAGCGCACCCTCGTCATGGTCCAGGCGGAGGTCGCCGACCGGCTCGCCGCGCCACCCGGGTCGAAGGTGTACGGCGTCCCGTCCGTGAAGGCCAGCTGGCACGCCGAGGTCAAGCGGGCCGGGTCGATCGGCCGCAACGTGTTCTGGCCCGCGCCGAACGTCGACAGCGGGCTCGTCGCGCTCACCCGGCGGACCGAGCCGGTGAAGACGACCGCGTCCAAGCGCGAGGTGTTCGCCGTCGTCGACGCCGCGTTCGCCCAGCGGCGCAAGACTTTGCGGGCAGCGCTCGCCGGGTGGGCGGGTTCGGCGGCCGCCGCCGAGACGGCCCTCGTGGCGGCCGGGATCTCGCCCCAGGCCCGCGGCGAGTCGCTCACCGTCGAGGAGTTCGCGCGCATCGCGGAAAGCAAGGAGCCGGTCCAGCAGTGAGCGTCACCGTCCGCGTCCCCGCCAAGGTCAACGTCCAGCTCGCGGTCGGCGCCGCCCGGCCCGACGGCTTCCACGACCTCGCCAACGTCTTCCTCGCGGTCGGCCTCCACGACGAGGTGACCGTCACGCCCGCCGAGGAGCTCCGCGTCACCTGCGCGGGGCCGGACGCCGGCCAGGTCCCCCTCGACCGCACGAACCTCGCGGCCCGCGCGGCGATCGCGCTCGCCGAACGCCACGGCATCGACCCCGCCGTGCACGTCCACATCGCCAAGGACATCCCCGTCGCCGGCGGCATGGCCGGCGGCAGCGCGGACGGCGCCGGCGCGCTGCTGGCCTGCGATGCGCTGTGGGGGACGGGTGCCTCCCGCGAGGAACTGCTCGACATCTGCGCCGAGTTGGGCAGCGACGTGCCGTTCAGCCTGGTCGGCGGGGCCGCGCTCGGTATCGGGCGCGGTGAGCGGCTCACCAGCCTGAAGGTCGGCGGGAGTTTCCACTGGGTGTTCGCGATGGCCGAGCGCGGGCTGTCGACCCCGGCCGTCTTCCGGGAGTTCGACCGGCTCACCGAGGGAATCGTCGTCCCCGAACCCGTCGCCTCCGAGCAGCTGCTCGACGCCCTGGCCGCGGGCGACCCGGAGTCACTCGCCGCCGCCGTCTCCAACGACCTCCAGCCCGCCGCCCTCTCGCTCTTCCCGGAGCTCACCGACACCCTCGCGGCGGGCAGCGCCGCGGGCTCCCTCGCCGGACTCGTCTCGGGCTCAGGGCCGACCACGGCGTTCCTCGCCCGTGACGCGGAGTCGGCGGTGAAGATCGCGGACGCGCTGCGGGCGTCCGGTACCTGCCGGACCGTGCGCACGGCGTCGGGGCCGGTGCCGGGTGCGACGGTGATCGGGGCATAGGCGTCGGACTACCCTGGAGGGTCGATCGATCCCCCTGGGCAGGAGAGTAATGGCCGTCAATCTGGTCAATGTCGAGAACGTCAGCAAGGTGTACGGCACCCGTGCCCTGCTGGACGGTGTCTCGCTCGGCGTCTCCGAGGGCGATCGCATCGGCGTCGTGGGCCGCAACGGCGACGGCAAGACCACCCTGATCCGCATGCTCGCCAAACTGGAGGACGCCGACACCGGGCGCGTCACGCACTCCGGCGGGCTGCGGCTGGGCGTGCTCACCCAGCACGACTCCCTGGACCCCACGGCGACCGTCCGGCACGAGGTCATCCGGGACATGGCCGACCACGAGTGGGCGGGCAACGCCAAGATCCGGGACGTGCTCACGGGCCTGTTCGGCGGGCTCGACCTGCCCGGCTTCCCGCAGGGGCTCGACACCGTCATCGCGCCGCTCTCCGGCGGTGAGCGCCGCCGTATCGCCCTCGCCAAGCTGCTCATCGAGGAACAGGACCTGATCGTCCTCGACGAGCCCACCAACCACCTCGACGTCGAGGGCATCTCCTGGCTGGCCAAGCACCTGCGCGAGCGCCGGTCCGCGCTCGTGTGCGTCACCCACGACCGGTGGTTCCTCGACCAGGTCTGCACGAGCATGTGGGACGTGCAGAAGGGCGACGTCTTCGAGTACGAGGGCGGGTACTCCGACTATGTCTTCGCGCGTGCCGAGCGCGAGCGGATCGCCGCCACCGAGGAGACCAAGCGGCAGAACCTGGTCCGCAAGGAGCTGGCCTGGCTGAGGCGCGGGGCGCCCGCGCGGACGTCGAAGCCGCGGTTCCGGATCGAGGCCGCCAACGAGCTCATCGCCGACGTGCCGCCGCCGCGGGACAGCAGCGAGCTGATGAAGTTCGCGTCCTCGCGGCTCGGCAAGACGGTGTTCGACCTGGAGGACGTGACCGTCCAGGCCGGGCCCAAGGTGCTGCTGAAGCATGTGACCTGGCAGCTCGGTCCGGGTGACCGGATCGGTCTCGTCGGGGTCAACGGCGCCGGGAAGACGTCCTTGCTGCGGGCCATGGCCGAGGCCGCGCGGACCGGGGGCGAGACACAGCCCGTGGGCGGGCGGGTCGCCGTCGGCAGGACCGTGAAGCTGGCCTATCTGTCGCAGGAGGTCACCGAACTCGATCCCGCGCTGCGGGTGCTGGAGGCCGTGCAGCAGGTGCGCGAGCGCGTCGACCTCGGCAAGGGCCGCGAGATGACCGCGGGGCAGCTGTGCGAGACGTTCGGCTTCAACAAGGAGAAGCAGTGGACGCCGGTGGGGGATCTGTCGGGTGGTGAGCGTCGACGGCTGCAACTGCTGCGGCTGCTGATGGACGAGCCCAACGTGCTGTTTTTGGACGAGCCCACGAACGACCTCGACATCGAGACCCTGACGCAGCTGGAGGACGTCCTCGACAGCTGGCCCGGCTCGATGATCGTCATCTCCCACGACCGGTTCTTCGTCGAGCGGACCACCGACCGGGTCTTCGCGCTGCTCGGTGACGCGAGCCTGCGGATGCTGCCGCGCGGCATCGACGAGTACCTGGAGCGGCGGCAGCGGATGGAGGCGGCGGCGGCCGCGGCGGCGCCTGTGGTGGACAAGCCCGTCGCCGAGAAGAGCGCCGCGGATCAGCGGGCCGCCAAGAAGGAGCTCCAGAAGATCGAGCGGCAGCTCGACAAGATCTCCGAGAAGGAGACGAAGCTGCACGGTCTGATCGCCGACAACGCCACCGACTTCGCGAAGGTGGCCACGCTCGACGCCGAGCTGCGGGACCTCGCCGGGGAGCGCGAGGAGCTGGAGATGCGGTGGCTGGAACTGGCCGAGGACGCGTGAGGTCTGTCAACCGCGAAATCAGACGAAACCCAGAAATTCCATCGATCCGGGGCACTTCTCACCAGTAGGGGAAGCGCAACGTCGAACAAGCGTGTAGCTTCCGGGGGCATGAAGGGCGGGGGAGCCGGGAGGGGGCCCCTGTCCATGGGATCAGTGGGCATCCATAGTGGGACATCCACAAAAGGGGCCCACAAGCGGGGCATCCATAGTGGGGCATTCACGCGGGTCCATTGGGGGGACTGGGGGGTTGCTCGATGGGAGTTCGGCTCATGGTGGTCGACGACCACCGATTGCTCGCCGAGGCGCTGGCCTCGGCACTGAAACTGCGCGGGCACCGGGTGCTCGCGGCGGCGGCGCCTGCCGCGGGGGCGGCGGAGCTGGTGATCAGCCGTGCGCCCGAGGTGTGTCTGCTGGGGACGGCCACGCCTGCCGAGCCGGGGATGTTCGATCCGATCGTGAAGATCAAGCGCGAGCGGCCGCAGGTGGCGGTGCTGGTGCTGGGGCCGGTGCCGAGTCCTCGCGGGATCGCCGCCGCGTTCGCCGCGGGGGCCTCCGGCTATGTGCGGCACGATGAGCGCATCGAGGGGGTCGAGCGGGCGATCATGAAGGCTCGGGCGGGGGAGGCGGCGGTCGCTCCGCAGTTGCTGCAGGGGGCGTTCAGTGAACTGCTCAATCCCGCGGCCCAGCCTGATGACGAGGGGCAGCGGTTGCTTCAGATGCTGACGCCTCGGGAGGTCGAGGTGTTGGTGAGGGTGGCCGACGGGGAGGACACGCGGCTGATCGCGGCGGGGATGGGGATAGCGCCGTCCACGGCTCGGACCCATGTGCAGCGGGTGCTGATGAAGCTGGGGGTGGGGTCCCGGTTGGAGGCGGCGGCGCTGGCGGCTCGGACGGGGTTGCTGGACCGGGCTGGTCCTGTGCCGCAGCCTCCGGCGGTTGGGCCGTTGTGAGGCTGCGGGTTCGGTGGGGGCGGGGGTTTTTGCGCAGTTCCCCGCGCCCCTGAGGTGGGTGGGTGGGTCGGGGCCGGGGGGGGGGGGGGGGGGGCGCCGGGGGGGGGGGGGGGGGTCGGGTTTGTTTGCCGGGGGGGGCGCCCCCG
>NZ_JBIAKA010000019.1:37954-225385 GCF_042872225.1 Streptomyces sp. NPDC005374
GTCCGTCCTCGGTCCGGCGGCTCGGTCGCTTGAGTGGTGCTCGGTTCCGGACGCCGGCCGCTGCGGGCGGACACCCCCCACCCCGTCCCCTTCACGCCGCCGTCGACTGCAGGCGCGTCCACCGTCCCACGCTGTTAGGCGTCCAAAGGCACGTCCACCATCCCCACCCAGGGGCGCGGGGCCGTGTGCGTCCGAAGACGCGTCCACCGTCCCCACCCAGGGGCGCGGGGAACTGCGCGACCAGCCCCCACCCCGTACGCGTCCAAAGGTGCGTCCACTGTCCCCACCCAGGGGCGCGGGGAACTGCGCGACCAGCCCCCACCCCGTACGCGTCCAAAGGTGCGTCCACTGTCCCCACTCAGGGGCGCGGGGAACTGCGCGAACGGCCACGACGGGTCCGCGGCCGCCGGTCGGCGTCACGTGGCACAGCCCCCCGCGCGCGGCGCTACTCCGTGTCCGTCTCCTTCACCGGCACCGGTGCCACCGGCTTCAGCTTGAGCCAGATCAGGAAGAAGATGCCGAGGGCCAGCATCCCCAGCCCGGTCCAGAGGTTGATGTTGACGCCCTCGGCCTTGTCGAGCGTGGCGTCGGACGGGTTGATGCCGGCGATCGTGACGATGACGCCGTAGAGGACGAACAGGCCGCCGATGATGCGGCGCAGGTCGAAGATGCGGGCCGCGGTGGCGGACTTGGCCTGGAGTTCGGTGACTTCCCGCTGGACGTCGTGTTCGGAGTGCTCGGACATGGTCTCTCAATCCTTCCGCGGCTAGAACGAGAACGGGATGTAGCAGGCGGCGGCCAGGACGACCGCGCCCCAGCCCAGCAGGGCCGGCCTGCGGTACCAGGCGTCGTCGCCGGCGGCGGGGGCCTCGGTCATGCCGGGTGAGGTGGTGCCGTAGACCAGGCCCTGGAGTTCCGCGGCCGGCTTGGGGGCCGTGAAGAGGGACACGGCGACCATGACGACCGCACCGGCCACGAAGCCGACGATCGCGGAGACGAAGTTGGCGCCCTGGTCGGAGGGGATGTCGATGATGCCCTGCTTGTAGATCCAGAAGTAGTTCACCATCGCGGAGACCGTGCCGGCGAGCAGGCCCCAGAAACCGGACTTCACGGACGCGCGCTTCCAGAACATGCCGACGACGAAGACGACGAACATCGGCACGTTGAAGAAGGAGAACAGCGTCTGGAGGTAGCTCATGATGTTGGAGAAGGAGGACGCCAGGAAGGCTGTGCCTACCGAGGCCGCCACGCCGATCACCGTGATCAGGCGGCCGAAGCGGACGTAGTACTCGTCCTCGCGGCCCTGGCGTACGTACCTGCCCCAGATGTCGTTCGTGAACACCGTGTTGAACGACGAGACGTTCGCCGCCATGCCCGCCATGAAGGCCGCCAGCAGGCCGGTGACGGCGATGCCGAGGACGCCGTTGGGCAGGAGCTGTTCCATCAGGTACGGGATGGCGTCGTTGTACTGGTAGCCCGAGTCGGGGGTGCCGAAGCCGGGGATCAGGGCGGCGGCCGTCAGGCCCGGGATCATCACCAGGAAGACGATGAAGATCTTCGGGAACGCCGCGATCAGGGGCGTTCGCTGGGCCGCTGAGAGGTTCTTCGCCGACAGCGCTCGCTGGACCTCCGCGAAGTTCGTCGTCCAGTAGCCGAAGGACAGCACGAAGCCGAGGCCGAGCACGATCGTCAGCCAGTTCGCGCCCAGCGGGTTCGCGCTGCCGATGCCGGTGCCGCCCCAGGCGGTGGTGAAGTTCGCTCCGTGCTCCGCCGTGAGTTTGTCCGTGAGGCCGCCCCAGCCGCCGACCTTCTTCAGGCCCAGGACCACCAGCGGGATGAGGGCCGCCAGGATCACGAAGAACTGGAGGACCTCGTTGTAGATGGCGGAGGACAGGCCGCCGAGGGTGATGTAGGCCAGGACGAAGGCGCCGGCGACCACGATGGCCACCCATTGCGGCCAGCCGAGGAGGGCTTCGACCACGATGGCCAGGGCGTAGAGGTTCACGCCCGCGATCAGGATGGCCGCGAAGGCGAACAGGGCCGAGCTGAGGAGGTGCGCCCACTTGTCGAAGCGCAGGAGGAGCATCTCGGGGACCGAGCGCACCTTGCTGCCGTAGTAGAAGGGCATCATCACCAGGCCGAGGAAGACCATGGCCGGGATGGCGCCGATCCAGTACCAGTGGACCGTGTACGCCCCGTACTGCGCGCTGTTGGCGGCCATGCCCAGGATCTCGGTGGCGGCCAGGTTGGCGGAGATGAAGGCGAGGCCCGTGATCCAGGCCGGCAGTGAGCGGCCGGAGAGGAAGAAGTCCAGGCTCGTCTTCACCGAGCGGCGGGCCGCGAAGCCGATGCCGAGCACGACGACGAAGTAGATGCCGAGGATCATGTAGTCGAGCCAGTTGGTGGGGAGCCTCAGCTCGGCCGCCATGTATGTGGCGTTTGCGGCATTTGTGGGGGATTGCATAGTCAGCAATTGAACACCTCGACTGGTGCGCTTTGTTTGTTTCCGATGTTGACGTGGGTGAGCGGTTATGGTTACTTGTGTTTAGTTATGTTTGAGTGAAGGAGTCCAGCGGTGAAGAAGACCTCGACCCGGCTGGCCGACGGTCGCGAGCTCATCTACTACGACCTGCGCGACGACACCGTCCGCGACGCCGTGGACCGACGTCCGCTGGAGCGGACCGTCACCACGTCCGAGGTTCGTCGGGATCCGCTGCTCGGCGACTCCGTGGCCATCGCCTCGCACCGACAGGGGCGCATCTACCACCCGCCCAAGGACGAGTGCCCGCTGTGCCCCTCGCAGGGGGAGCGGCTGAGTGAGATCCCGGACTCGTCCTACGACGTTGTGGTGTTCGAGAATCGTTTTCCCTCGCTGGCAGGTGACTCGGGCCGCTGCGAGGTCGTCTGCTTCACCTCCGACCACAACTCCTCCTTCGCCGATCTGACCGAGGAGCAGGCGCGGCTCGTTCTCGACGCCTGGACCGACCGGACCTCGGAGCTGTCGCATCTCCCCTCCGTCGAGCAGGTCTTCTGTTTCGAGAACCGCGGCGCCGAGATCGGTGTAACCCTGGGTCACCCGCACGGCCAGATCTACGCCTACCCGTTCACCACCCCTCGCACCGCGCTGATGCTGCGCTCTCTCGCCGCCCACAAGGAGGCGACCGGAGGGGAGAACCTCTTCGACGCCGTCCTGGAGCGCGAGCTGGCCGAGGAGCGGGTCGTGCTGGAGGGCGAGCACTGGGTGGCCTTCGTGCCCTGGTCGGCGCACTGGCCCTACGAGGTGCACCTCTACCCGAAGCGCCGGGTGCCGGACCTGCTGGGCCTGGAGGAGGAGGCGCGCACAGAGTTCCCCAAGGTGTACCTGGAACTCTTGAGGCGCTTCGACCGGATCTTCGGGGAGGGTGAGACTCCCACGCCGTACATCGCCGCCTGGCACCAGGCGCCGTTCGGCGCGCTGGAGGAGTTCGAGGGCGTCAACCGCGACGACTTCGCGCTCCACCTGGAGCTTTTCACCATCCGCCGCACGTCCGGCAAGCTGAAGTTCCTCGCGGGCTCCGAGTCCGGCATGAACGTCTTCATCAACGACATCAGCCCGGAGGCCGCGGCACAGCGACTGCGAGAGGTAGCGAGTTCATGAGCAGCGGGAAGTACCTGGTCACGGGTGGCGCGGGATACGTCGGCAGTGTCGTCGCCCAGCATCTGCTGGAGGCCGGCCACGAGGTCGTCGTCCTCGACAACCTCTCCACCGGCTTCCGCGAGGGCGTCCCGGCCGGGGCCGCCTTCATCGAGGGCGACATCCGCGACGCCGCCAAGTGGCTCGACTCCTCCTTCGACGGTGTGCTGCACTTCGCCGCGTTCTCGCAGGTCGGCGAGTCGGTCGTGAAGCCCGAGAAGTACTGGGAGAACAACGTCGGCGGGACGATGGCGCTGCTCAGCGCCATGCGCGAGGCCGGCGTGCGCCGACTGGTGTTCTCCTCCACGGCCGCCACCTACGGGGAGCCCGAGGAGGTGCCGATCGTCGAGTCGGCGCCGACGAAGCCCACCAACCCCTACGGCGCCTCCAAGCTCTCCGTCGACTTCATGATCACCAGCGAGGCGAACGCGCACGGCCTGGGTGCCGTGTCCCTGCGCTACTTCAACGTCGCCGGCGCCTACGGCAAGCAGGGCGAGCGGCACGACCCCGAGTCGCACCTCATCCCGCTGATCCTCCAGGTCGCCCAGGGCAGGCGGGAGGCGATCTCCGTCTTCGGCGAGGACTACCCGACGCCGGACGGCACCTGCGTCCGCGACTACATCCACGTCGCCGACCTGGCCGACGCGCACCTGCTGGCGCTGAAGGCCGCCCAGCCGGGTGAGCACCTCATCTGCAACCTCGGCAACGGCGAGGGCTTCTCGGTCCGCCAGGTCATCGAGACCGTCCGCCAGGTCACCGGCCACCCGATCCCCGAGGTCGTGGCCCCGCGCCGGGCCGGCGACCCGGCCACCCTGGTCGCCTCCGCCGCCACCGCCCGCGAGAAGCTGGGCTGGAACCCGACCCGCGCGGACCTCGCGGGGATCGTCGCGGACGCGTGGGAGTTCGCTCAGACCATCAGCGCAGCAAGGGAGCAGTAAGTGTCGGCACAGCAGGTCCGGGACGGTTTCACCGAGCTCTACGGAACCGAGCCCGAGGGTGTCTGGTCGGCGCCGGGCCGCGTCAACCTCATCGGTGAGCACACCGACTACAACGACGGCTTCGTGATGCCCTTCGCGCTGCCGCACACCGCGGTCGCGGCCGTCTCCCGGCGCGAGGACGGCGTCCTGCGCCTGCACTCGGCGGACGTCGAGGGCGGTGTCGTCGAACTGCGCCTGGACGACCTCGCCCCCGACAGCGACCGGAACTGGACCGCCTACCCGGCCGGTGTCGTCTGGGCCCTGCGCGAGGCGGGCCACGCGGTCACCGGCGCGGACATCCACCTCGCCTCCACGGTCCCCTCCGGCGCGGGCCTGTCCTCGTCGGCGGCCCTGGAGGTCGTGGTCGCCCTCGCGCTCAACGACCTGTACGAACTCGGTCTCCAGCGCTGGCAGTTGGCCCGTCTGTGCCAGCGCGCCGAGAACGTCTACGTCGGCGCCCCCACCGGGATCATGGACCAGACCGCGTCCGCCTGCTGCGAGAGCGGCCACGCCCTGTTCCTCGACACCCGGGACCTCTCCCAGAAGCAGATCCCCCTCGACCTCGCCGCCGAGGGCATGGTCCTGCTCGTCGTCGACACCCGCGTCAAGCACTCCCACAGCGAGGGCGAGTACGGCAAGCGCCGCGCGGGCTGCGAGAAGGGCGCCGCGCTGCTCGGCGTCGACGCCCTGCGGGACGTTCCCTACGGCGAGCTCGACGCGGCGCTGGCCCGGCTGGGCGACGAGGAGGAGGTCGTACGCCTGGTCCGGCATGTCGTCACCGAGGACGAGCGGGTCGAGAAGGTCGTCGCCCTGCTGGAGTCGGGCGGGGACACCCGTGCGATCGGCCCGGTGCTGGTCGAGGGGCACGCCTCGCTGCGGGACGACTTCCGCATCTCCTGCCCGGAGCTGGACCTGGTCGTCGACACCGCCCTCGCCTCGGGAGCCCTGGGCGCCCGGATGACCGGCGGCGGCTTCGGCGGCTCGGCGATCGTGCTGGCGGAGGCGGCCGACGCGGAGAGCATCACCAAGGCGGTCGAAGAGGCGTTCGCCGCAGCGGAGTTCACCGCCCCGCGGGTCTTCGAGGCGGTGCCCTCGGCGGGTGCTCGGCGTCTCGCCTGAGGCCTGACGGCCACTGTTTTGCCCGGCTTGATCCGAACTTGGGGAAAGCCGGGCCTCTCCCTGACACACGCCCCAGTAGCGTCGGAGCGTGAGTCGAAGGCGCCATCGCATCCTGTCGGCGATCGGCATCGGCTGCTACGTGCTGGCCGCGATCGTCGGCCTGTTCCTGCTGGGGGGCACCCAGGGCACCGGTCTCCTGGTGCCCCTGTGGATCGCGCACGGCGTGCTCCTCGCCGTGCTGCTGACGAAGCTGTGCGCCGACGAGACGGGCGCACCCCTCGCCCTGTTCGTCATCGGGGCCTCCCTGGCCGCGGTGTACTTCGCCGACCTGGCCCGCGACGACCTCACCCTGGAGCGGCGGGGCGAGCGGATCGACGCCACCGTCGTACGGGAGTGGCTCGCCCCTGACCAGGGCCGGCAGGTGAACACCTACGACTACGCGCTCGCCGGCCGCGACGGCACCAGGCTGCCGGGCCCCGCCCTCCAGGCCCGGGCAGGCCGCTTCGCCGTCGGCCAGTCCGTCACCGTGCTCGCGGACCCCGAGGGCGTCCTGCGCCCCCGCACCCCGGGTGACGCGGACGCCACCGGAACCGTCCTGGGCGTGGGGGCCTTCGCGCTGGTGGCGCTCGGCATCGTCGCGGCCACGGCCCGCCGGGGCGCGACCGTCGCACGGCAGCGGGAGGAGCGGGCCAAGCTGGACGAACAGGAACACACGCTCCGCGAGGCCCTGCGCACCGCCTCGGCCGACGCCAACGGCTTCGTCGAGGTCCACCCGGAGCACTACCCCGACATCTCCCACCGCCGCGCGGCCGGTATCGCCGGGGAGCTGGGCCTGGAGCCGGCCGACGACCCGGGCTCCTGGCGCTTCAGGGACTGACCGCTCACCCCAGCCGCTTGGTCAGCGTGTACTCCGTGACCCCCGGCGGATAGTCCGGGATCACACACACCACCTCGTACCCCTGCTTGCGGTAGAACTCCGGCGCCTGGAAGTCCCACGTCTCCAGGCGTACGGCGGTGCAGCCCCGGCCGCGCCGGGCCAGGCGCTCCGCCCGTGCGAGCAACTGCGAACCCAGGCCCGCCCCGCGGTGCCGCCCGTCGACCCACAGCTGGCTCACGTGGAGCCAGCTCGTCCAGGTGTGGCCGACCAGTCCGCCGGCCAGGTCGCCGGAGTCGTCCAACGCCCAGACATGGAGCGGAAGTTCCCGTCCACCAGGGGTTCCGCGCAGTGCGCGCAGGACCGGGGAGGCCGCCGTGTTGGTGTCCAGCAGACGTTTGCGGAGCAGATCTTGCCGGGCCTTGTCGACTTCTGTCTCCAGACGAAACATGCGGCTCACCATAAACGCACCGGACAGCCAGTTCTGCAAATAACCTTCCGCTCCTGCCCCCCGGCCGTACCCTGATGAACAGCACCGGTGGGGGCCGGTGCTGATCAGGGGGCGAGACAGTCGGGTACGGCACCCGAAGCGGGGGTAGCAGTTCTTGCGCGGCGGCGGCCGTGCGGCCATCGTGCTTCGGGAGTCGTACCCGCGGCGGTGTCGTCTCCCGAGTCGTCCTCAGACGAAGACGATGGAGTATCCCCCGCTCTTCGAGAGCTTGGGGAAGGGGGTTTCGTGGTTCGCATCCGAGTCCTGGTCGTCGACGACCATCGCATCTTCGCCGAATCGCTCGCCGCTGCGCTGGCGGCCGAGCCCGACGTGGAGGTCTCCGCGGCCGGCAGCGGTCCCGCCGCGCTGCGCAGTCTGGAGCGCGCGGTCGCCGAGGGCCGCCGCTTCGACGTGCTGCTCGTCGACGCGGATCTGGGCGGCAACGTCCAGGGCATCAGGCCCGCCGTGTCCGTGCAGGACGGCAACGAGGAGGGGCTGGTCGACGGCATCTCGCTGGTCGCCGGGGTCCGCTCGGGACAGCCGGCCGTACGCATCGTCGTGCTCGCCGAGAAGGACGATCCGCGGCGGGCCGCGCTCGCCCTGCAGGCCGGCGCCTCGGGCTGGGTCGCCAAGGACTGCTCGCTGTCCCGGCTGCTCACGGTCATACGAGGGGTCCTGCGCGACGAGACCCATCTCCCGCCCGCCCTGCTCACGGGCGTACTGCGGGAGCTCACCGCCGCCCGCAAGCACCGCACCGAGAGCGAGCTGCTGGTGGAGTCCCTCACACCGAGGGAGCGGGAAGTGCTCAGGTGCATGGTCGCCGGGCTGGGGCGCAAGGCGGTCGCCGAGCGCCTGTTCCTCTCCCCGCACACCGTCCGCACCCATATGCAGAACGTCCTCGGCAAGCTGGGCGTCCACTCCACCCTGGCCGCCGTCGCGTTGGCGCGGCGCGCGGGGGTCGGACCCGTCGACCTGGCCGGGGATGTCGTCGAACGGGGCGGTCAACTGGCGTAGGGGAGCAACGGCGTCCAGTCCGACGACGACCTGGCGTGGCACAGCCCGAACGGCTCTCGCAGCGGAGCGCCTAGCCGGGGATGTTGTCGAACGGGGCGGTCAACTGGCGTAGCAGCCCGGCCAGTTCGCCGCGCTGGGCGCGAGAGAGCTCGGCGAGGATCGCGCGTTCCTGTTCCAGCAGACCGGCGAGGGCCTGGTCCGCGCGGTCCTTGCCGTCCTCGGTGAGCCTGACCAGCACCCCACGCCGGTCGCTCGGGTCGGGCAGCCGCTCCACCAGGTCCTTCTTGGCCAACCGGTCGATGCGGTTGGTCATCGTGCCCGAGGTGACCAGAGTCTGCGTCAGAAGCTGTCCCGGAGAGAGCTGATACGGCGTTCCCGCGCGCCTGAGAGCGGTCAGCACGTCGAACTCCCAGGGCTCCAGGCTGTGCTCGGCGAAGGCCAGCCGGCGCGCCCGGTCCAGGTGCCGGGCCAGTCTGCTCACCCGGCTGAGGACCTCGAGCGGTTCCACGTCGAGGTCCGGGCGCTCCCGGCGCCACGCAGCGACCAGCCGATCGACCTCGTCCTCCATGACGATCAGTGTAGTGGTTGTGTCGACGTGAAGTCTCTTGAAGTCAAGTCTCTTGACGTCAAGACAAAAATGGGGGGACAGTGGGTCCCATGACGACCTGGGACCCCGCTCAGTACCTCCGCCACGCGGACCACCGCGCCCGCCCCTTCACCGACCTCCTCGCCCGCGTCGGGGACCTGCCGGGCGACCGGCCGGTGATCGCCGACCTGGGCTGCGGCCCCGGCAACGTGACGGCGCTGCTCGCCGAGCGCTGGCCCACAGCCGACATCACCGGCTACGACACATCGGCCGAGATGCTCGACAAGGCACAGGCCGAGCACGCGGGCCCCACGTCCGGCGGAGGGCACCTCGACTTCGCCCACGCCGACGTCCGCACATGGACGCCCGCACAGCCGTACGACCTCATCGTCAGCAACGCCACGCTGCAGTGGGTGCCGGGGCACGTGGAGCGGTTCCCGGAGTGGATCGACGGCCTCGCCCCCGGTGGCACCCTCGCCTTCCAGGTACCCGGCAACTTCGACTCCCCGAGCCACCGGCTGATGCGCGAACTCGCCGGCCCGGCGGGGATCGCGGAGACACTGCGCCACGACGACGCCGTCCTCCCGCCCGAGGCCTATCTCGCGGAGCTCGCCGACCTGGGCTGCGAGGTGGACGCGTGGGAGACGACGTACGTGCACCTGCTGCGGGGCCAGGACCCGGTCCTGGACTGGGTGAAGGGAACCGGTCTGCGGCCCGTGCTGGCCGCGCTCGCCGACGACCCGGAGGCCCGGGAGACGTTCCTGGCCCAGTACCGGGCGGCCCTGCGCGAGGCGTACCCGGCCGGGCCGCACGGCACGCCGTTCCCGTTCCGCCGCATCTTCGCCGTCGCCCGGAAGAAGGCCTGATGCTCACCGCCGTCGACCACGTGCAACTGGCCGCCCCGCCGGGCTCCGAGGACCTGTTGCGGGCGTACTACGTCGGCGTCCTCGGAATGACCGAGGTGTCCAAGCCGCCGGTACTCGCGGCACGCGGCGGATGCTGGTTCCGGGCGGGCGCCGTGGAGCTGCACCTGGGCATCGAGGAGGGTTTCCGGCCCTCGGCCAAGGCCCACCCCGGGCTCAGGGTCACGGACATCGCGGCGTACGCCGCCCGGCTGGAAGCGGGCGGGGCGAGAGTGGTGTGGGACGAGGGCCTGCCGGGGCGCCGGCGGTTCTATTCGTACGACCCCGTGGGCAACCGGCTGGAGTTCCTTGTTTGACCGGCCCGGTCGGGGTCACCCGCAGTGAGGACAGCGGAGTCGCTAACGCTGGGAGTGAGAGCAGTGGCAGGAGACCAGAAGGCCAAGGGCAAGAAGGAACAGGCCAAGGGCAAGGCCAAGGAGGCCATCGGCCGCGCGGTCGGCAACGAGCGCATGGAGGCCGAGGGCCGCGCCGGACAGGCCAAGGGCGACGCCCGTCAGGCCAAGGAAAAGACGAAGGACGTCTTCAAGCACTGACGGTGGCCACAGGTCAGCTGTGGTTGCTCGCGCAGTTCCCCGCGCCCCTGGGAACGGGGCTTCGCCCCGACTCCCCAGGGGCGCGGGGCTGTCTCGATGTGCGGCCTAGCTCTTGCGGCGCCCTATCAGGCGCGGCTTGGCCTCCAGGCCGTCCAGCCCGTGCCACGCCAGGTTGACCAGGTGCGCCGCCACCTCCGCCTTCTTCGGGCGGCGGACGTCCAGCCACCACTGGCCGGTCAGCGCGACCATGCCGACCAGGGCCTGGGCATACAGCGGGGCCAGCTTGGGATCGAAGCCCCTCCTCTTGAACTCGCGGCCCAGGATGTCCTCGACCTGCGTGGCGATGTCCGAGATGAGCGACGCGAAAGAGCCCGTGGACTGCGGGATGGGAGAGTCCCGGACCAGGATCCGGAACCCGTCCGTGTACTCCTCGATGTAGTCAAGGAGCGCGAAGGCCGCCTGTTCGCACAGTTCACGGGGATGACCTGCCGTCAGGGAACTCGTCACCATGTCCAGCAGGCGCCGCATCTCACGGTCCACCACCACCGCGTACAGGCCCTCCTTGCCGCCGAAGTGCTCGTACACCACCGGCTTGGAGACGCCCGCCTTCGCCGCGATCTCCTCCACCGACGTGGCCTCGAAACCCTTCGTGGCAAAGAGCGTGCGACCGATCTCGAGCAACTGCGCGCGGCGCTCGGCCCCCGTCATCCGGGTGCGCCGCACGCGCCGCGGCTTCGCTTCGTCGCTCGGGGTGCTGCTGGAGTCGGTCGCCACGGCGTCCATCATGCCGCCTCGACGGCCTCCTTCTGACGCCCGGAGCCGTCCCCGTCCGTGTTCCGGCGGGAATCGATACGCGAGCGTGACGGCCAGCGCACGTCGTATGCCCATCCGAGCATCTCGAACCAGCGGATGAACCGCGCCGACGAGTCCACCTGCCCCCGCATCACCCCGTGCCGCGCCGACGTCGGTTCCGCGTGGTGCAGGTTGTGCCAGGACTCACCGCAGGACAGCACCGCCAGCCACCACACGTTGCCCGAACGGTCCCGCGACTTGAAGGGCCGCTTGCCGACCGCGTGACAGATCGAGTTGATCGACCACGTCACGTGGTGCAACAGGCAGACGCGGACCAGCGAGCCCCAGAAGAAACCGGTGAACGCGCCCCACCAGGACATCGTCACCAGACCGCCGATCACGGCCGGCAGGGCCAGGGAGAGCAGGGCCCAGAAGATGAACTGGCGCGAGATCGCCCGCATCGCCGGGTCCTTCACCAGGTCCGGCGCGTACTTCTCCTGAGGGGTCTGCTCCTCGTCGAACATCCAGCCGATGTGGGCCCACCACAGGCCCTTCATCAGCGCCGGGAGCGTCTCCCCGAACCGCCACGGCGAGTGGGGGTCGCCCTCGGCGTCGGAGAACTTGTGGTGCTTGCGGTGATCGGCCACCCAGCGCACCAGCGGCCCCTCGACCGCCATCGACCCCATGATCGCCAGCGCGATCCGCAGCGGCCGCTTGGCCTTGAAGGAGCCGTGCGTGAAATAGCGGTGGAAGCCGATCGTGATGCCGTGGCAACCGAGGTAGTAGAAGAAGACGAGAAGGCCTAGGTCCAGCCAGCTCACACCCCAGCCCCACGCCAGCGGCACCGCCGCCAGCACTGCCAGGAACGGAACGATGATGAAGAGGAGCAGCGTGATCTGCTCGAGTGAGCGCTTCTGCTCACCCCCCAGTGTCGCGGACGGCGGTGCCGAGCCGTCGTTCGCCTGCGGGGCGTCTCCGATCACATCGGAGCTCGTGGTCATGGGCGTCCCCTGTGGGGTTTCGAGGATGGAGAACAGGTGCCGGGCTCCGGGAATCCTTCCCGGGTTCCGTTACAGCGGACCCTACGGTTCCGTAACCTACGGCGTCGTAAGTATGGCAGTGCGTGGCCGCCCGGCGGCAAGAGCCCAGAAGTCCGCGCGCCCGCGTCGACACCTATCCTTGGAGTCGGTCGGACAGCGCGGTCCGTTCTGTTTCTTCCCGGATGTCCGGCCCGTATGCGGCGGCTGCCGCACGACCGAACACCCGGGTTCCCTCCCGGACGAGCTTCAACACTGCAAGGAGCCGCACCTGTGAGCAGTGCCGACGACCTGACCACCAGCGCCACATCGACCAGCAGCGAGCTGCGCGCCGACATCCGCCGGCTGGGCGACCTCCTGGGCGAGACCCTCGTCCGCCAGGAGGGCCCCGAGCTGCTGGAACTCGTCGAGAAGGTGCGCCGCCTCACCCGTGAGGACGGCGAGGCCGCCGCCGAGCTGCTGCGTGGCACCGAACTGGAGACCGCGGCCAAGCTGGTCCGCGCCTTCTCCACCTACTTCCACCTGGCCAACGTCACCGAGCAGGTCCACCGCGGCCGCGAACTGCGGGCCAAGCGCGCCGCCGAGGGCGGCCTCCTCGCCCGTACGGCCGACCGCCTCAAGGACGCCGACCCCGAGCACCTGCGCCAGACCGTCGCCAACCTCAACGTCCGCCCGGTCTTCACCGCCCACCCGACGGAGGCCGCCCGCCGTTCGGTGCTGAACAAGCTCCGCCGGATCGCCGCCCTCCTGGAGACGCCGGTCATCGAAGCGGACCGCCGCCGCTACGACACCCGTCTGGCCGAGAACATCGACCTCGTCTGGCAGACCGACGAGCTCCGTGTCGTACGCCCCGAGCCCGCCGACGAGGCCCGCAACGCCATCTACTACCTCGACGAGCTGCACGCCGGTGCCGTGGGTGACGTACTCGAGGACCTGACGGCCGAGCTGGAGCGCGTCGGCGTCCAGCTCCCCGACGCCACCCGCCCCCTGACCTTCGGCACCTGGATCGGCGGCGACCGCGACGGCAACCCCAACGTCACCCCGCAGGTCACCTGGGACGTCCTGATCCTCCAGCACGAACACGGCATCAACGACGCCCTCGAACTCATCGACGAGCTGCGCGGCTTCCTGTCGAACTCCATCCGCTACACCGGCGCCACCGAGGAACTCCTCCAGTCCCTCGGCGCCGACCTGGAGCGGCTGCCCGAGATCAGCCCCCGCTACAAGCGCCTCAACGCCGAGGAGCCGTACCGCCTCAAGGCCACCTGCATCCGGCAGAAGCTGGAAAACACCAAGCAGCGCCTGGCCAAGGGCACCCCGCACGAGGACGGCCGCGACTACCTCGGCACCGGCGAGCTCCTCCAGGACCTCACCCTCATCCAGACCTCCCTGCGCGAGCACCGGGGCGGCCTGTTCGCCGACGGCCGGATGAACCGCACCATCCGCACCCTGGCCGCCTTCGGCCTCCAGCTCGCCACCATGGACGTCCGCGAGCACGCCGACGCCCACCACCACGCCCTCGGCCAGCTCTTCGACCGCCTCGGCGAGGAGTCCTGGCGGTACGCGGACATGCCCCGCGAGTACCGCGGCAAGCTGCTCGCCAAGGAGCTGCGCTCCCGCCGCCCCCTCGGCCCGACCCCGGCGCCCGTCGACGCGGCCGGCGAGAAGACCCTCGGCGTCTTCCAGACCGTGAAGCGGGCCCTGGAGGTGTTCGGACCCGAGGTCGTCGAGTCGTACATCATCTCCATGTGCCAGGGCGCCGACGACGTCTTCGCGGCGGCCGTCCTGGCCCGCGAGGCCGGACTCCTGGACCTGCACGCCGGCTGGGCGAAGATCGGCATCGTGCCGCTCCTGGAGACCACCGACGAGCTCAAGGCCGCCGACACCATCCTGGAGGACATGCTCTCCGACCCCTCCTACCGGCGCCTGGTCGCGCTGCGCGGGGACGTCCAGGAGGTCATGCTCGGCTACTCCGACTCCTCCAAGTTCGGCGGCATCACCACCAGCCAGTGGGAGATCCACCGCGCCCAGCGCCGGCTGCGCGACGTCGCCCACCGCTACGGCGTACGCCTGCGCCTCTTCCACGGCCGCGGCGGCACCGTCGGCCGCGGCGGCGGCCCCTCCCACGACGCGATCCTCGCCCAGCCCTGGGGCACCCTCGAAGGCGAGATCAAGGTCACCGAACAGGGCGAGGTCATCTCCGACAAGTACCTCGTGCCGTCCCTGGCCAGGGAGAACCTGGAGCTCACGGTCGCCGCCACCCTCCAGGCGTCCGCCCTGCACACCTCCCCGCGCCAGTCCGACGAGGCCCTCGCCCGCTGGGACGCCGCGATGGACATCGTCTCGGACGCCGCGCACGCCGCGTACCGCAGGCTCGTCGAGGACCCGGACCTGCCGACCTACTTCCTCGCGTCGACACCGGTGGACCAGCTCGCCGACCTGCACCTCGGCTCACGGCCCTCCCGCCGCCCCGGCTCCGGCGTCTCCCTCGACGGACTGCGCGCCATCCCGTGGGTGTTCGGCTGGACCCAGTCCCGGCAGATCGTGCCCGGCTGGTTCGGCGTCGGCTCCGGACTCAAGGCCCTGCGCGAGTCGGGCCTGACGGCGACATCGGGAGGAGAGGGCGTCCTCGACGAGATGCACGAACAGTGGCACTTCTTCCGCAACTTCGTCTCCAACGTCGAGATGACCCTCGCCAAGACGGACCTGCGGATCGCCGGCCACTACGTCGACACCCTCGTCCCCGACGAGCTCAAGCACGTCTTCGACACCATCAAGGCCGAACACGAGCTCACTGTCCGCGAGGTCCTGAAGATCACCGGCGAACAGGAACTCCTCGACGCCACCCCGGTGCTGAAGCAGACCTTCACCATCCGCGACGCCTACCTGGACCCCATCTCCTACCTCCAGGTGACCCTGCTCAAGCGCCAGCGCGACGCGGCCGCCGCCGGTGAACAGCCCGACCCGCTGCTCGCCCGCGCCCTGCTCCTGACGGTCAACGGCGTCGCCGCGGGCCTGCGCAACACCGGCTGACCCCGCCGCAGTGCACAAGGCGGTGCCCCCGAGCCCTACGGCCCGGGGGCACCGCCTTGTGGGTCCAGGTCAGGCCCGGCGGCGCCTGACGACGAGGTAACCGCCCGCCACCGTCAGCGCGGCGGCGACACCGGCGAGCAGCCCGACGGGAGCGCTGTTACCGGTCTCGGCGAGATCACCGGCGGAGCCCTGCGCAGAAGCCGAGGCAGAGGCCGACGCAGACGCGGAAACGGGCGCGGAAGCGTCAGCCGAGGTCGAGGCGGAGGCCGACGAGGTGGCAGTGGGCGTCGACGTGGGAGCGGACGCGGTGGGCGTCGCCGTACCGCTGCCGCCGCCTTCCTCCTCCTCGCAGTCCGTCCAGAACACCTTGTGCTTCGCGGCACCCTTCTCACCGTCGAAGTTCCAGAACAGCTTGTAGTGCCCGTCCGGCAGCGACAGGTCGTCCGTACGGCCGTGACCGTCGCCGTCCAGCGTGATCGCACCGGACTTCACGGTCTCGCCCTTGACGTCGGCCGTCGGCGCCCAGGCCTCGATGTGCCAGTCGACCTCCTGGACGGCGTCAAAACCGAACGCGTCCAGATAGAAGGCGCAGACGTGCGGCTCGTTCTTGCGGAGTTCGTCGCCGGTCGTGGCGTCGTGGATCTTCACGGTCCCGTTGTCACCGGGAGCGGTCGCCTGGGCGGCCGGAGCGATGAGAAAGGCCGAGGTGGCGACGGCGGACAGGACGCCGGCGCGGATGAGGGTTCGCATGGGGCAGTGATCCATCTTCGAGAGAGAACGGAAGATGTGGAGGGGGCGGCTCAGCCTCCAGCCCCGACTGACTCCTGGTCAATCACGAACAGGACACGAACAGATCGTTCACAGAAACGACGCCCCCACAACCCGCTCAGATCACCACGAAAGCCGCCGTGAGCAGCGCGACCCCCGACCCCGCCATCACCCACGCCACCCCGTTCCTGCGCAGCCCGCCCGCCACCACCACCGACGCGAGAAGCAGCGCCCCGCCCATCGGCACCCACGCATACAGCACCCCGGCAGGCCCGGACCGCACGACATCGGCACTGCCGGGCTTCACGATCACCGTGTAGGTCCGCCCCTTCCGCACCGCCACCGTCTTCTCGATGACGGCCCGCTCCCGAGCCTCGGACCCGTGCGACAACGGCGTGTACGGCCCACTGCACACATCCTCCGCGCAGCTCGCCACCTCGATCGTGCCGCGCTCACGCCCCTTCGTCAGCATCACGTACTGCGCACTGCCCCAGGACGCCCACACCCCCGCGATCAGGATCAGCACCGCGACCGCGCCCATCGACGCGAGCCGCCCGAACCGCAACAGGACAGCCGAGGCCGGGCGGGAGGCTCTGCGGGAATGGGCGGCTGGGGCACGCATGGCCGGGATCATTGGCCATGGGCCCGCACGTGGTCAACTCCGGCCCCGCCCGCCGGGCGGACAAGTCAGGAGTTGTACGTGCTTTGCGCCCGCTCCAGCCCCTCGGCCACCAGAGCCTCCACCGCGTCCGCCGCCCGGTCCACGAAGAAGTCCAGCTCCTTGCGCTCACCCGACGAGAAGTCCTTCAGCACGAAGTCCGCGACCTGCATACGCCCCGGAGGACGCCCGATCCCGAACCGCACCCGGTGGTACTCCGCACCGAACGCCTTCGTCATCGACTTCAGCCCGTTGTGGCCGTTGTCCCCGCCACCCAGCTTCAGCCGCAGGACGCCGTAGTCGATGTCCAGCTCGTCATGGATCGCCACGACGTTCACGACCGGCACCTTGTAGAAGTCCCTCAGCGCGTTCACCGGCCCGCCCGACAGGTTCATGAACGACATCGGCTTCACCAGCACCACCCGCCGGCTCGCCGGACCCGGCGGACCGAACCGCCCCTCCACGACCTGCGCCTGCGCCTTCCCGGCCCGCTTGAACCGGCCCCCGACCCGCTCGGCCAGCAGATCGGCCACCATGAAACCCACGTTGTGCCGGTTGCCCGCGTACTCGGGCCCCGGATTGCCCAGGCCGACGATCAGCCAAGGGGCGGTGGCAGGGGTGGTCACGTCCATCTCTCCTCACGTGCAACAGCCGCCGCCCCCCGAAGGGAGCAGCGGCTGGAGCTTATACGGCGACTTCCGGGGCTCAGGCCTCGGCGGCCTCGTCGCCCTCGCCCTCGCCCGCGGCCTCCTCGGCCTGCGCGGCCAGGACCTGCAGGACGACGGTGTCCTCCTCCACGTCCAGCGTGGTGCCCTTCGGCAGGGTGATGTCCTTCGCGAGGATGGAGTCACCGGCGGTCAGGCCCGCGATGGAGACGGTGACCGACTCGGGGATGTGCGTGGCCTCGGCCACGACCGGAAGCGCGTTCAGGACGTGCTCCAGCAGGAAGGCACCCGGGGCCAGCTCGCCCTCGGTGTGCACGTAGATCTCGACGTTGACCTGCTCGCCGCGCTTCACCAGCTGCAGGTCGACGTGCTCCAGGAAGCCCTTGATCGGGTCACGCTGCACGGACTTCGGGATCGCCAGCTCGTTGGACTTGCCGTCGATGTCCAGGGAGATCAGGACGTTCGACGTACGCAGGGCGAGCTGCAGCTCGTGGCCCGGCAGGGTCAGGTGGATCGGGTCGGAACCGCGACCGTACAGAACACCGGGAACCTTGCTGTCACGGCGGATGCGGCGGGCGGCACCCTTGCCGAACTCGGAACGGGTCTCGGCGGAGATCTTGACCTCGGACATGTGGATCACTCCTCGTAGAACTGGGGACGGACGCGGTCACCCGGCCACGAACGGCCTGCTACGAAGAGCGCGTCGATAACGGACCGCCGTATCCCCTTCTCACGAAGCGGAACGGCCTCCCTCGCCGAGCAACTGGAGCAGTCTACTCGGAGGGGGAGGCCGTACCAAAAGGATCTTCAGCAGAACCCTTACTGCACTTCTGCCGCGCTTCTACTGCTCGTCGAAGAGGCTCGTCACCGAACCGTCCTCGAACACCTCACGCACCGCACTCGCGATCGTCGGCGCGATCGACAGAACCGTGATCTTGTCCAGATCCCGGCCCAGCTCACCCGGCGTCGGCAGGGTGTTCGTGAACACGAACTCACTCACCCGCGAGTTCTTCAGCCGGTCCGCGGCGGGGCCGGAGAGCACACCGTGCGTGGCGGTGACGATGACGTCCTCGGCGCCGTGCGCGAACAGGGCGTCCGCCGCCGCACAGATCGTGCCACCCGTGTCGATCATGTCGTCCACCAGGACACACACCCGACCCTTGACCTCACCCACGACCTCGTGGACGGTCACCTGGTTCGCCACGTCCTTGTCACGCCGCTTGTGCACGATCGCCAGCGGCGCACCCAGCCGGTCGCACCAACGGTCCGCGACCCGCACCCGGCCGGCGTCCGGGGACACGACCGTCAGCTTGCTCCGGTCCAGCTTCCCCTTCACGTAGTCCGCCAGCAGCGGAAGCGCGAAGAGATGATCCACCGGACCGTCGAAGAAGCCCTGGATCTGATCCGTGTGCAGATCCACGGTCAGGATCCGGTCCGCACCCGCCGTCTTCATCAGGTCCGCGATCAGCCGCGCCGAGATCGGCTCACGGCCACGGTGCTTCTTGTCCTGCCGCGCATAACCGTAGAACGGCACGATCACCGTGATCGAGCGGGCCGACGCCCGCTTCAGCGCGTCGATCATGATCAACTGCTCCATGATCCACTGATTGATCGGAGCCGTGTGGCTCTGGATCACAAAGCAGTCCGCACCGCGCGCCGACTCCTGGTAGCGGACGTAGATCTCACCGTTCGCGAAGTCGAAGGCCTTCGTCGGGACAACCCCGACACCCAACTGCTGGGCGACCTCCTCGGCAAGCTCGGGGTGGGCGCGGCCGGAGAAGAACATCATCTTCTTCTCGCCGGTCGTCTTGAACCCGGTCACAGCACTGTCTCCTCAGAGGTGTCTCAGCCGACCTCGACAGACCGCGCCGCTGGGCGCGACGGGCCATCTCGGCTGGTGGGGTGCGGGTGTGCACTTATCACGGTACGACGACTTCGGCGCACCTGTTTCCGGTCAGTCCTCGCTCGAGCCCTCCCGGGAAGCCGCCTCGGCAGCCCTCGCCGCGGCACTCCCCGGACGCTTCCGGGCCACCCAACCCTCGATATTCCGCTGCTGGCCACGGGCCACGGCCAACGAACCGGGCGGCACATCCTTCGTGATCACCGACCCCGCCGCGGTGTACGCACCGTCCCCGACCGTGACAGGAGCCACAAACATATTGTCCGAACCCGTCCGACAATGCGACCCGACCGTCGTGTGGTGCTTGTCCTGCCCGTCGTAATTCACGAACACGCTCGCAGCACCGATGTTCGTGAACTCGCCGATCGTCGCATCCCCGACATACGAGAGATGCGGGATCTTCGACCCCTCCCCGATGGACGCGTTCTTCGTCTCCACATACGTCCCGATCTTGCCCTTCGCGCCCAGCCGGGTACCCGGACGCAGATACGCGAACGGCCCCACGGACGCCGCCTCGCCGATGTGAGAGCTGTTGGCGACGGTGTTGTCGACCCGGGCGCCCGCCCCCACGTGAGTGTCCTTGAGCCGGCTGTTGGGACCCACCTCCGCGCCCGCACCGACATGCGTGGAGCCGTGCAACTGCGTACCCGGATGCACGACCGCGTCCTGACCGAACGTGACCGTCACATCCACCCACGTCGTCGCCGGATCGATCACGGTGACACCGGAGAGCATGGCGCGCGTCAGCAGCCGGTCGTTGAGGGTCCGCCGCGCCTCCGACAACTGCACCCGGTTGTTGATCCCGGCGATCTCACGATGATCACCGGCCACGCAGGCACCCACCCGATGACCGGCCTCGCGAAGAATCCCGAGAACATCCGTCAGGTACTCCTCACCCTGCGAGTTGTCCGTCCGCACCTTGCCCAGCGCATCCGCCAGCAACTGCCCGTCGAACGCGAACACCCCGGAGTTGATCTCCCGGATCGCCCGCTGCTCGGCACTCGCATCCTTGTGCTCGACGATCTCGGTCACCGCACCCGAGACACCGTCCCGCACAATCCGCCCGTACCCGGTCGCATCCGGCACCTCGGCACTCAGCACCGTCACCGCGTTGCCGTCCGCGGAATGCGTCGCGGCAAGGGAGTTGAGCGTCTCACCCGTCAGCAGGGGAGTGTCCCCGCACACGACCACCACGGTCCCGTCGACACGACCACCGAGCTCCTCCAGCGCCATCCGCACGGCATGCCCGGTGCCGTTCTGCTGCGCCTGCACGGCGGTTCGTACGTCGGCGTCCGTGGCGGCGAGATGCGCGGTGACCTTCTCGCGGGCGTGCCCCACGACCACGACGAGGTTCTCGGGGTCCAACTCACGGGCCGCGGCGAGCACATGACCCACCAGGGTCCGGCCGCACAGCTCATGCAGGACCTTGGGTGTGGCCGACTTCATACGGGTGCCCTCACCCGCTGCGAGAACAACGACGGCTGCCGGGCGAATGGCGCTCACGGGATGCCCTTCGGCTGTGGAGGGGGTGGGGTGACATCCGCAGGATACCGGGGCGTTTCCTGGGGGACATGAGAGCGGGCCCTGACAGTGCTGTCAGGGCCCGCTCGAGTAGGGCTCCCGGGGAAGGAATCGAACCCTCATTCAATGGACCAAAACCATTTGTCCTGCCGTTAGACGACCCGGGATGGTATGTGCTCTATGCCCGATTTCGGTGATCGGCCTCACGCACGGACACCACTATGCCGTACCAGGAGCCCTCGATGCGACGGTACAAGTCGGCACCCTTCAGGACTTTGATCACCAGGCAACCCCGGTATGAATCGCCGACATTCTTGCGCACCGTCTTGGGGTTGTGCTTCTTGACGGTCGTCTTGTTGAAGGCGGAGCGGTCGGCGCCAACCAGGTCGGCCCAGTACTGTTCCGCGCCTGCGATGTCTGCGGTTTCGTGAATCATCACGGCGAACCGGAGGCGTTCCCGCTCTACTTGCAGGAGGTCGAGCCAGGCCAGGAACACCTCGATCATGCCGGGGTCGCTGTTGATGAAGGCGACGATCTCCCGGCGGTCGTAGGGCTTGTCCTTGCCGCCCTCGGCCCAGTACAGGCCGACGCCGAGCAGGAAGAGTTCACGGTCGGACAACTCCCCGATCGCGTCTGCTGCGGCCGACTTGGTCCGTTGTCGTTCTTCGTTCCGAATGGCCAGCTCGTGCTCCCACCTCTTCCTGCCTGCCAGCCGAGCCTGCTCACTGAGGTCGCGTCGCTCCGGCTTCGGCAGGTCCCGTACCCACAGTGAGATCGAACTCTTCGAGCACCCCAGCTCCAGCTGGATCTGGTCGTACGTCCAGCCCCGGAGTCGTAGCTCCCTCGCCCTGTCCCGTAGGTCGTCCTTCGCGTTCGGGCGCTTGGTCCATTCCGGAGCCGGCTCGCCCTCCAGGAGCCGGTTGAGGATGTCGTTGTTGTCGATGTGCAGTCGGTCGCGGATCTGGCGTCGGCTGAGTCCCTGCCGCCGTAGCGCGACCGCCTGCCCCCGCAGCCCCTCGAAGTCCGCGTACTTGCCTTGTGGATGTGCCATGGGCATACCCTCCGGCCGGAATTCGGTCTTCCGGGATCGAACGGTGAGCGATTCGGCAGTTCGAGGGATATCGGGTGGTTTCGTGGTCGATCGGTCACTCGATGTGGTGTAGGCCAGTCGTCGAAAGTCACCGGAAATCCGGCGGGCGCCGAACGTAGGCTGGAGGCATGACCACGACGGGGGAAGACACCGCGACGGCTCAGACGGGGCCGTGGTGGTGGTCACGGTGGCGTAGTGCGGTGCTGGACGTCGGGCTGGCGTCGGCGTCCGCGGTGGAGTGTGCGTTCGAGGGAATCCGGTTCGCGGAGGACGCGGGGATCCCGATGGCCGCGGGGATCGTGTTCGGTGTGCTGGCGGGGTCCGTGCTGGTCGTCCGGCGGAAGTGGCCGATCGCCGTCGTTCTCGTCTCGATCGCGATCACGCCCGCCCAGATGGGCTATCTCATGGGCATCGTCGGCCTGTACACGCTCTCCGCGTCCGAGCTGCCGCGCCGGATCATCGGTTCGCTGGCGGGGATGTCGCTGGTCGGGATGCTGATCGTGATGTTCGTGCGGGTCCGGCAGGATCCGGGGCGGGCGAATCTGGACCTGGGGGACTGGTTCGTACCGTTCGTGTCGATCACGACCGCGATCGGGATGACCGCGCCGCCCCTGCTGCTCGGGCTGTACGTGGGGGCCCGGCGCCGGCTCATGGAGAGTCTGCGGGAGCGGGCCGACAGTCTCGAGCGGGAGCTTCAGCTGCTGGCCGAGCGGGCGGAGGAGCGGGCGGAGTGGGCGCGGAACGAGGAGCGGACCCGTATCGCCCGTGAGATGCACGATGTCGTCGCGCATCGGGTGAGCCTGATGGTGGTGCACGCGGCCGCGCTTCAGGCGGTGGCCCGGAAGGATCCGGAGAAGGCGGTGAAGAACGCGGCTCTGGTGGGGGACATGGGGCGGCAGGCGCTCACCGAACTGCGGGAGATGCTCGGGGTGTTGCGCAGCGGGGACGGGTTCGGGCGCCGGGAGCGGGCGGCGGTGCCGCTCGTCGCGGTGGGGGTGGCGGCGGCAGCGGCGGCCTCTCGGGTCGTGGAGGAGGCCGACGGGCCCTGTCTGGACGATCTGGACGTGTTGATCGGGCAGTCGGCCGCGGCGGGGATGGCGGTGGATCTGTCGGTGGAGGGTGAGGTGCGCACGTATGCCGCGGAGATCGAGCAGACGGCGTTCCGGGTGGTGCAGGAGGCGCTGACGAACGCGCACAAGCATGCGGCGGGGGCGAAGACGCACGTACGGCTCGCGCACCGGGTGTCGGAGATCGCGATGCAGGTGGAGAACGAGCCGCCGCCGGATGTTCCGTCGCCGGCGTCGGCGCGGTTGCCGTCGGGGGGCAACGGTCTGGTGGGGATGAAGGAGCGGGTCTCCGCGCTGGGCGGGGTGTTTGTGTCGGGGCCGACGGATGCGGGGGGTTTCCGGGTGTCGGCGGTGATTCCGGCGGCGTGAGGCTGTGGGGGGCCGTGGGTGCCGTTGGGTTCAGCCCGCGGTGAGGCGGGCCGGTTCGATGCCGGAGACGAGGCCGGCGAGGGCCTGGTCGATGTCGGGGCCGAGGTACCAGTCGCCGGTGTGGTCGAGGACGTAGACGCGGCCTTCGGTGTCGATGGCGATGAGGGCCTGGGTGTCGGTCTCGGCGCCGAGGGGGCAGACCTCGGTGTCGAGGGCGCGGCCGAGGTCGCCGAGGGTGCGGGCCATGTGGAGGCCGTGCAGGGGGTCGAGGTGGAGGTGGGCGGGGGCGACCTGGCGGCCGGGGCCGGTGGGGGTCAGGTGCAGTCCGCCGAACTCGGCCCAGGCTTCGACGGCGGCGGGGAACACGGCGTGCCGGTGTCCGGCGGGTGAGGTGTGTTCGCGTAGGGCGTCGGCCCAGATCTCGGCCTGCTTTATGTCCCAGCGTCCGGGTTGCCAGCCGGCGGTGCGCAGGGCGGCGTCCACGGGGGCGGGGAAGCGGGTGCTGTTGGTGCGGTCGGGGTGCATCTGCCCTTCGCGTTCGTCGAGGTCATGGGTGGGCGCCGGGGTGTGCGTGGGCGCCGTCGTACGGGTCCTGCGGGGTGGGGGGTGTCAGCCGCCGTCCTGCGCGGGGTCGACGATGCGTACGCCGAAGTGGGCGCTGAGGGCGGTGCAGGCGCGGCAGGGTGGGGCGAAGCTGCCGTGGAGCGGGTCGCCGTCCTCGCGGATGCGGCGGGCGGTGAGTTTGGCCTGCTTGAGGGCGCGGCGGGCCTCGCCGTTGGTCATGGGCTTGCGGGCGGCGCGCCTGGTGCGGGCGTCGTCGGCGGCGGTGATGTGCCGGGATATGAGCATGGTCTCGGCGCAGCGGCCGGTGAAGCGGTCGCGTCGGTCGCTGCCGAGGCTGTCGAGGAAGTCCTGGACGAGGGGGTGGAGCGGTGGGGCCAGGTCGCCGCGGGCGGCGGTGGAGGTGAGGGTGGCGCCGCGGACCGAGAGGGCGGCGGCGACGGTGGGGAGTATGCCGTCGCGGCGGTGCCGCAGGGCGGGTGCGTGGGGTCTCTCCGCGCTGCTCCAGCCGATGCGTGGGTCGCCGCCAGGGCCGGTGTGCGGGCTGCCGTCGGTGGCGCTCGTCGTGCCGGTGTGCGGTCCTTGGCGCGGTCCCGTCTGCGTCGTGTTCATGATCGTCTTCCCCTCCCGTGCATCCCCCCGGATGTCACAGACTGCCAAACGGCGTGCCTGGTGCGGTAGCTGGGGCCGTGCGACACGCCCGGGTTTGGGCTGGCTGTCACGGCGGGGTGACGGCTGGTCACGGAAGCGGAGGGGGGCTGGCCGGTGCCCGGTGACCGGTGTCGTCGTACCGCATAGGCTGTCGGCACCGCGATCCAAGTGGTTGCCGCGATGCGCGCGGTTGACGCGTGGAGACGGACGAGACAGTCGATACGGCGTGTGGTGGCCCGCTTTCGCGGAAGGGGTCGCCGTGGGCCGTACCAGAGCGCCGCAGGGGGCTTTCGCCATGACGACAGGTCGGCTCGGGGTGGGGGCTCCGCCCAGCCGCCAGGCCGGGGAGCAGGCTGCGCCGCCGAACGCGGCCTATGCCGGGCAGGTCGTGCATTTCCCGGATCCGGTCCGGGCCGCGCGTCATCCCAGAGGGGTGCGGGTGGACGAGCGTGGCTATCCGGACTTCTCGCCCTATGCGCGTGCCGCGGCGGAGATCGCCGAGCCGCCGGAGGGTTTCGGGGTCGACGAACTGCGGCTGACGGACTATGTGTCGGCGAACGCGGCGTTGTCGGCGACCGGTCACGAGTTGTGGGACACGGTGCCGGCGGTGGCGACGCCGCACGGCTGGACGTGGCATCACGTGGTCGGGACGCGGCGGCTGGAGCTGGTGCCGGTCGAGGTGAAGGCGCTGCTGCGGCACCACGGTGGGATCTCCACGACACGTGTCGACCAGAACAAGCGGGGGACGCGGCCGTTGCAGGAGACACGGCCGGCGCATTTCGGGCTGCCGAAGTCGGCTGTCGCGGTGACCGAGTCGCAGGTGCTGGGGGTCGAGGAGGATCTCGGGTACCGGCTGCCGGGTGCGTACCGGTCGTTCCTGAAGGCGGCGGGCGGGTCGGCGCCGGTGGGGGCGGCTCTGGACGCCGAGTTGGGGCTCCTGGTGGATCAGCCGTTCTTCACGGTGCGGGACGAGGCGGCGGTCAATGACCTGGTGTACGCCAACAAGTGTCTGCGGGACCATCTGACGAAGGACTATCTCGGCGTCGGTTTCGTCCAGGGCGGTCTGCTGGCCGTGAAGGTGAGGGGCGAGGGGGCCGGTTCGGTGTGGTTCTGCGCGTACGACGACGCGCGCGATGTCGATCCGACGCTGCCGCCCGCCGAGCGGGTGGGACGTCTGTTGCTGCCCTGTGGGGCGGACTTCGACGTGTTCCTGTCCCGACTGGCCGGTAATCCGCCGGAGTTGGAGACGGTGGCGAACCTGATGGTGGACGGCGGGTTCGCGCGGTCCGTTCCGGTGGCTGGGGAGTGAACTGACCGATGGTGACGTTCGCGCAGGCGCAGGAGCGCGCGGAAGAGTGGATCAACGGGGATGTGCCGTCGTATCAGCATCGTGAGGTGCGGGTGCGGGAGTTCGGCCTCGGGTTCGTGGTGTGGGCCGAGGATCGTGCGGAGGGGCCGCGGTCGGACGGGGGTGCGCAGCGGCTGGTGATCGCCCGGGACAGCGGGGAGGCCACGCTGTGGCCGTCGTTGCCGGTGGGTGAGGTGATCCGCCGTTATGAGGAGGAGTACGGGCGCGAGGACGGGGTCGAGGACGTGGGGCCGGGGGGTGCGGCCGCGGCGGCTCGGGTCGATCTGAACCAGACGTCGTTTCTTCTGTCTCCGCCGGAGTGGTTGCAGGACGCGGCGGACAAGTTGGGTATCGGCGGGGCGGGGGCGGGGGCGGAGGCCGGGGGTGGCTCCGGTGCCGACGGTGATTCGGCCGGCGGAGACTCGGCCGGCGGTGCCGAGGTGCCTGCCGTGGCGAGGCCGTGGACCGGGACCGACACCAACGGGGGTGAGGACCTCTCCGTGGCGTTGCCGGAGACGGTGTTCTCGCCGCCGCTGAACGAGACGGGCGATGCGGCGGAGGAGCCCGCGCCGGGCTCGGAGATCACCGACTCCAGGACCGCGCGGATCTCGGCAGCACGGAGCGACGCCGGGTCGGGTGTGGCTGGGGTTGTGCCGCCGTCGGCTCCGGCGCCGGGCGGGTCGTCGTACGGGTATCCGCAGGGGCCCCTGGTGTCGGGTGGGCCTGGTGCGGGTGGGACGGGTGGGTCGGGTGTGCCTGGGGCTGTCCCGCCGTCGGCTCCGGCGCCGGGCGGACCGTCGTACGGGTATCCGCAAGGGGTCGGTGGTGGGGCGGGGGCGCCTCGGCCGGGAGGTCCCGGGGGGCATGGTGCTTCGGCGCCGCCACCGCCGCCGCCCGTGCCGAGTGCCGGGGACATCGCCGATGTCGCCACCAGCAGGCTGGCGCCTCCGTCGCGGGGCGGGCCGGCCGGGGGTTCGACCCCGCCGCCTCCTCCCGCCGCCCCGGGAGCGCCGGGCGCGTGGCAGGGGAGCAGTCCGACTCCGCCGCCCGGCCCCGGTGCGACGGGGGGCGGTTATGTGCCCACGCAGTTCGTGTCGGCACCGGGAGCCGAGGGGACCGTGAGTCCGGGGACGCCGCAGCCTCCGGCCGCGCCGTCGGCTCCCCGCCCTGCCCCTGCCCCTGTCGCGGCTCCGCCCGGGGCTCCGGGTATGCCGCATCCGCCGGGCCCACCGGGGTTTCCGGGCGCGCCGGGCGCGTCTGGTGCGCCGCAGTCGTCCGGAGGCCCCGGCGCGCCGCAGCCTCCTGGCGTTCCCGGTGCTCCGGGGGCCGCGGGCGGGGCCGTGCATCACGCGGAGACCATGCTGTCCGCGCCCCCGGTGGGCGGGCCCGGTGTGCCTCCGCCGCCGCAGGCTCCCGGCGCACCGGGAACCGGGACCGCCCCGATGCCGCCCCCGCCTCCTGGCGCCGTACCGTCTCCGGGCCCGGTCCCTCCGCCCGGGCAGCCGGTGCCGGGACAGACCGTGTCGGGGCCGCCCCCGGCCTACGGCTATCCGCAGCCGTCCCAGCCCACCGTCGGCCCCGGCTACCAGGCCGTCCTTCGCTACCGTGCGCAGGACGGGTCGGAGCAGCAGTTGATCCGGCGGTCGGCGCCGGGGACGCCGCACCCGGAGTGGCAGATCTTCCATGAGCTGCGGGGCATGAACGTGCCGCCGGACCAGGTGCTGGAGCTGCACACCGAGTTGGAGTCGTGCGAGCTGCCGGGTGCGTACTGTGCGCGGATGATCCGGGAGCAGTGGCCGCAGGCGCGGCTCGCGAGCATCGCGCCGTACGGGACGGATCACGCGAGCCGTCAGCAGGGTATGCATCAACTGTTGGCGCACCAGGGCGAGTTGCACCAGGTGGCCGACGGGCCGGCGCGTCCGGCGCCGGTGCGCATGCCGCTGCCTCCGGTGCAGGCCGCGCCGCCGGTTCCGCCGGAGGGTGTGGCGCAGGAGCTGGCGGGGGCGTTCGGTCCTGGCATCTTCCGGTTCGAGCAGGCCGCGGTGTCCCGGCAGGGCGTGCCGCCGGTCGTGGCGCACTCGCTGGTGGTGGCGGGACTGCCGTTGGACATGGGCCCGTTCTTCTGGGCGCAGGCCCAGCCGGGGCGGCCGGTGCCGACGCTGGCGGAGCTGGCGGCCGAGCGCGGGGTGCAGCCGGCCTCGGACGCGGGTTCCTACCTCGTCATGGGCAGCGACTTCGGCAAGGCGGTCTGCGTGCAGTACGGGACGGCGAACATCGTCGCCGTACCCGTGGAGGCGGGGCCGGGCGGTGGGCCCGTACCGCCGCAGTTCGTCAACACGGGGCTGCCCGAGTTCCAGCGCTGTCTGGCGTTGCTCGGCCGGATGTGGCGGCTTCGCTTCGGTCTGAACCAGGAGCAGGCGGGGCGCTGGACGGTGGACTTCCAGGCCCAGTTGGCCTCGCTCGATCCGGCCGCGCTGGGTTCGCCGGAGAGCTGGTGGTCGGTACTGCTCGAACAGATGTGGGACGGGCTGCTGTGACGCCCCGCCGCTGATACATGCGCGTGTGTGGAGGGCCGGGCCGGGTCGTGGAGACCGGTCCCGGTCCCGGCCCTTGCGCGTGCGCACGACGGCGACGGCGACGGCCGCGGTGAACGTGGTGCCCGTGACCCCTACGCGGAGTGTCGCGTTATGAACATTTCCGTCCGATACATCAAGATGTGCGCGAAATCATCATTTCGCGTCCGTTCGTGTTGTTTCGGCGGAGAGGGATTCCAGGATGAGCAGCGCACCGGTGTCGCCCCGGGGGTTCGTGGCCGTACGGGGGCGCGGTTACCGCCCGGAACAGGTCGACGCGTACGCCGCCGCCCTGTCCCGGAACCGCGACGCCGCCTGGGAACGGGCCGCCCGGCTCACGGTGCTCGCCAGGGAGATGGAGGCGGAGGCGGTCCGGCTGCGGGAGGTCGTGGCGGCGCTGGCTCCGCAGTCGTACGAGACGCTCGGCGAGCGCGCGCGGCGGCTGTTCGAGCTGGGACAGGAGGAGGCCGCGGCCGTCCGTGAGGGCGCCCGGCAGGAGGTGCGGCGACTGGCGGACGAGGCGCGTGCGGACGGCGTACGGGATGCCGCGCAGGCGCACGCCGACGCGGTGCGCGCCGAGGCCGACGAACGCGCCTGCCATCGACTGCTCGCCGCACGCGCCGAGGCCGACGAGATCCGTGTCGCAGCCCGGCGTGAAGTGAAAGAAGGGCGCGGGGAGGCGCTCGCCGCACTGCGCGAGGTACGCCGGCGCACCGTCGGGATGCTCGCCGAGCAGGCCAAGGAGCATGCGGAGCGCTGGGCCGAGGTGGAGCGGGCCGAGGAGAAGCGGGCGGCCGAGGCGGACGCGCGGGACGCCGAGCGGGTGCGGCGGGCAGAGGCGGCGCTGGCGGAGGCCGAGCGGGGCTTCGCGGAGGCGGAGGCGTCCGTGGTTCGGGGCGAGGAGGAGGCACACGCGCGTGCCGCGGAGATCCTCGCGGAGGCACGGGCCCGTGCGGAGCGGATCGCCCGGGAGACGGAGCGGGTGCTGCGGGAGCACGGGGAACGGTGGGACGACGTACAGGCCCAGATGGACCACGTACGCAGCAGCCTGACGGCCCTCACGGGGAGGGCGACACCGTCGGAGTGACGTGGCGGCGCGGGGGAGCAGGGGCGACTGAACCCACTCAAGGGGCGCGGGGAACTGCGCGACCGGCCCCCACCGGCCCGCGCCCGACAACGGCCCCCGCCCCACCCCCACGTCACCCCTTCCGTACGGCCCCCGCCAGAATCCACCCCTCCACCGCTTCGTACTGCCTGCGCTGCTCGTCCGACTTCCGCCGCCCGGAGACCACCGTCCCCAGCCAGCCGAAGGCGAAGCCCGCCGGGATCGAGATCAGCCCCGTGGTCGTGAACGGCAGCCAGTTGAAGTCGGCTTCGGGAAACGCGGACAGCGGTGACCCGGAGACGAGATTGGTGCCCGGCATCAGCAGCAGCACCGTGAGCGTGCCGCCGATCAGCGTGCAGAGCAGTCCCGTGCGGGTGTAGCGCCGCCAGAAGAGGCCGTAGATGAGGGCGGGGGCGATGGCCGACGCGCCGACGCAGAAGGACAGGATCACCAGCGGCTGCAGGCTCCGGTGCTGGATGAGCGTCGCGAGGAGGATCGTGGGGACGCCGACGGCCAGCGCGGACACCCGGGCCAGCAGGATCTCGCGGCGCGGTGACATCGACGGGGTCCGCGCCGCGAACACGTCGTGGGCGAGGGAGTTCGCGCAGGCGAGGATCATGCCGGCGACGGAGGCGAGGAGGGTGAGGAAGAGGGCCGTGGTGACCGTGGTGAACAGAAGGGTCTCCCCGGTCGACACCTGCGGTCCGAACGCCGCCCGCGACCCCAGCAGATACGCCGTGTTGCCCCGCGGATCCGCCTGTGCGATCGCCGCGCGCCCGACCAGCGCCGTCGCCCCGACCCCGACGACCGTGATGACCAGGACGAACACGGCCACGGCCGACACCGCCCAGGACATCGAACGCCGCACCTGACGGGCGCTGGAGGCGGTGTACATGCGCATGGTCACGTGCGGCAGACAGGCGCCGCCGATGACGACGGCGAGTTGCGAGGTGATCATGTCGACGCGCGGATACGGCCCGCCCGCGAACTCCAGTCCCGAGGTCAGGAAGTCCTGCCCCACCCCGCTCTGCCGGGCCGCGGTGCCGAACAGCGCACCCGGGTCCCAGGAGAACCGGTGCATGACCAGTACGGCGACCACGGCGCCCGACCCGAGCAGCATGACCATCTTCAGGATCTGGATGAGCGCGGTGCCCTTCATTCCGCCGATGGCCGCGTAACTGATCATCAGCAGGCCGAGACCGATGATGAAGCCCGTCTTCAGCGATTCGCCGGAGAACCCCAGGATGAACGCCAGGAGTTGGCCGGCCCCGGCGAGTTGCACCAGCATCAGCGGCAGCAGCGCGGCGAGGGTGACCAGGCACGCGGCGATCCGCACGGCACGCCCGGGCATGCGGCGTGCGAGGGCGTCCCCCATGGTGAACCGGCCCGCGTTGCGCAGCGGTTCGGCCAGCAGGAACATCAGCAGCATCAGCGACAGGGCGGTGCTCAGGGCGAGAACGACGCCGTCGTAGCCGCAGAGCGCGATGACCCCGCCGGTGCCGAGGACGGTCGCGGCGGAGATGTAGTCGCCCGCGATGGCGAGGCCGTTGCGCACGGGGGACAGGGAGTTGTAGCCGGTGTAGAACTCGTCGAGGTCGTCGCCGTCCGGGCCGGTCATCACGCACAGCAGGAGGGTGAGGGTGGCGACGGCGGAGAACGCCACCAGGCTCATCGCCTGCGCGGAGTCGCTGAACCCGCTCATCGCGCCCCCGCCCCTCGCCTGGCGTCGACCTCGGACTGCTTGCGGATGCGGTCGGCGAGCGGGTCGACGTAGCGGCGCGCGGTGTGCTCGTACACGGCGATCGCCAGCCAGGTGACGGGCAGTTGGAGCAGGGCGAGGAGCAGTCCTGTGGGCAGCCCGTCGGTGCCGCCGCTCGCCATGAAGGACGGGGCGTACGCCGACAGCACCAGGAAGAGCGTGAAGTAGCCGAGTGCGGTGAACGTGGCCGTGCGCCGTTGCCAGCGGTACGCGCTGCGCAGGATCCGCAGGTCGCTGTGGTGGCCGATCGGGGGGCGGTGACGCGGGGCGCGCCTGACCGGTTCGGCCGGTTCGGGCGGCTGCCAGGGGTAGGTGGGATACGGCTGGGAGCGGTCGTACGACATCCCGGTGCTCCTTGGACGGGTGAGCGGAGCCCCGCACGTTACCCGCCGGTTCGGAGTTGTCCACCCCTTTCACCAAACTGATCGGTCGGTATGCGCTTACTTCGCTGACCTGCGGTGTTACCCCCGTTAACTCGGACTTTTGAGCGCGCCGGAGTGTGTGCGGGTGCGTACGTGGGGTGCATGGAACGAATCCGCCCACCCTGTTCCCGGTCCCTACAAGGCGGCGATCACCGCACTCCTGCTGTTCGGCACCGTGGGGTTCGTGCTTGTCGAGATGGTCTGCTGTCCCGCTGTCCCGCTGACCCGCTGACACTGGAGGGGGTGCTGCGGGCCGCGGAGGCCGCCTGGCACTGACCGCCTCGACGCACCACCCGCGGCCGTCGCCCGACTGCCGCGCCGTCGTGGCCGGTCGCGCAGTTCCCCGCGCCCCTGGGAAGGCGCCGCCGGTCACGAATGCCAGCCGGTACCGAGTGCACCCCACCCGCGGCCGTCGTCCAGCTGCCGCGCCATCGTGGCCGGTCGCGCAGTTCCCCGCGCCTCTGGGAAGGCGCCGCCGGTCACGAATGCCGGCCGACGCCGAGTGCACCCCACCCGCGGCCGTCGCGCCTGCGCTCACCGTTCCTCGAGCACCGGGAACCTCCGCGGTGCCAGCAGCAACAACGCCATGAAGGCCAGGGCCGCCGCGCACCCCGCGCCCACGTACACCGCGTGCACCGCGTCCGCGATGGCCGCGCGGGTCGCCTCCGGGGCCGTACCGGCGTCCAACGCGCGCGTGACGGAGTCGAGGTCGCCGGCGCCGCCCAGGCGGGAGGCGAGGACGCCGTTGGCCACCGCGCCGAAGACCGCCGCGCCGACCGTCTGGCCGGTCTGGCGGCAGAAGAGGACGGACGCGGTCGTGGTGCCGCGTTCCGCCCAGCCGACCGTCGACTGCACCCCGACGATCAACGGGAGCTGGAACAGGCCGAGTGCGCCGCCCAGGAGCAGCATCAGCAGGGTCGGCTGCCAGGCCGCGCCCGGGTAGGGGAGGAAGGGGAAGGCGAACAGGATCAGGGTCGCCGTACCGATGCCCAGCATCGCCGTGTTGCGGAAGCCGATGCGCCGGTACACGTGCTGGCTCAGCGCCGCCGACACCGGCCAGCTCAACGTCCATACGGACAGCACGAATCCGGCGGCGACCGGGGTGAGGCCGAGCACCGACTGGGCGTACGTCGGCAGGAAGACCGTGGGGGCCACCATGAGGAGTCCCAGGGCGCCGAGGGCCAGGTTCACCGCGGCGATCGTGCGGCGGCGCCACACCCAGCCGGGGATGATCGGCTCGGCCGCCCGGCGCTCCACCAGGACCACGACGGCCACCAGGGCGAGTCCCGTACCGAACAGGGCCAGTGACGGCCCCGACAGCCATGCCCACGCCACCCCGCCCTGGACGAGCGCCGTCAGCAGCACACCCCCGCAGGCGAACACCGCGAGGGCGCCCGCCCAGTCGACACGCGCGCGTGTGCGCGACGCGCGTCCGGGCTCGTGCAGGTGACGGACGATCAGCCACAACGCGACCACGCCGACCGGCAGGTTGACCAGGAAGATCCACCGCCAGTCCGCGTATGCCGCGAGGACCCCGCCGACTCCCGGCCCCGCGACCGCCGCCACCGCCCACACCGTGGACAGCTTGGCCTGGATCTTCGGTCGCTCCTCAAGCGGGTACAGGTCGGCGGCGAGCGTCTGGACCGTGCCCTGAAGAGCCCCGCCGCCGAGCCCCTGCACGATCCGGAAGGCGATCAGCGCGCCCATGTTCCACGCCACCGCGCACAGCAGGGACCCGAGCAGGAACACCGCCGTGCCCGCGATCAGCACCGGCTTGCGTCCGAAGGTGTCGGACAGCTTGCCGTACAACGGCAGCGTCACCGTCACGGCCAGCAGATAGCCGGAGAACAGCCAGGAGAAGACCGAGAAGCCGCCCAGGTCGCCGACGATCTGCGGGACCGCTGTGGAGACGATGGTGGCGTCGAGGGCCGCCAGTGCCATCGCGAGCATCAGGGCCGCTACGACAGCCCCGCGCCGGTTCGTGGAGACGCGCTGCCCGGACTCCCGTATCGCCGGCCTCGTGTCGCCCACGCGGATTCCTTCCCCCTGCATCTATCTGCCGGAGACCACTCTCCCACTTGCCCCTCACGTGGCGGCAGGGTGCAGGCTGACTGCGCCGGAGGGTGGAGCCGGACCCCTAGATCGCCTCCACCTGTCGGTGGACTGCCCCTAGGGGTACCTCCGTACAAGGGCTCGGGGCGGGTTCGTACCGCCGGAGGACGAGAAGGGGCACGGTCCGTCCTTAACCTGGCTTTACGCCGCTGGGGAGCGGTGGGAGGGGAAGGACCGGAGCCGCGGGGGTGGGGTTTTCCCCCGTAGAAGAGGGTGCTGAGCACCAGCGCGCCGGCCCGCCTCGCGGGACCAGACTGAACGCCGTAACCAAGCACCGAACCGATCGCCCTGCTGATCGGCTGTCTATTCGCTGACCGATATAGGAGACATACCGTGACATCGGCTGTGACCATCACCAGGCACGGGGGCACTGGAGGGCGTACGGCCGTTGCCGCGCGAGCGCGACAGGTCGTCAAGGCGTACGGGTCCGGTGAGACCCGCGTCGTCGCCCTCGACCATGTGGACGTGGACATCGCTCGCGGTCAGTTCACCGCGATCATGGGCCCCTCCGGGTCCGGCAAGTCCACCCTCATGCACTGCCTCGCCGGGCTCGACACCGTGACCAGTGGTCAGATCCACCTGGACGACACCGAGATCACCGGCCTGAAGGACAAGAAGCTCACGCGACTGCGCCGGGATCGCGTCGGGTTCATCTTCCAGGCGTTCAACCTGCTTCCGACGCTCAACGCCCTCGAGAACATCACGCTGCCCATGGACATCGCCGGGCGCAAGCCCGACAAGCAGTGGCTGGCACGCGTGGTGGACACGGTCGGCCTGTCCGACCGGCTCAAGCACCGGCCCACCCAGCTCTCAGGCGGCCAGCAGCAGCGCGTCGCCGTGGCCCGCGCCCTGGCCGCCCGGCCCGAGATCATCTTCGGTGACGAGCCGACCGGAAACCTCGACTCGCGCGCGGGTGCCGAAGTGCTGGGCTTCCTGCGCCGCTCCGTCGACGAGCTGGGGCAGACCATCGTCATCGTCACGCACGACCCGGTGGCCGCCTCCTACGCGGACCGGGTGCTGTACCTCGCCGACGGCCGGATCGTCGACGAGATGTACAAGCCGACCGCCGAGGCCGTCCTGGACCGCATGAAGGACTTCGACGCCCGGGGGCGTACGTCATGACCGTCATGAAGACCTCCAGGCGCAACTTCTTCGCGCACAAGGGACGCATGGCCCTGTCGGCCGTGGCCGTCATGCTGTCGGTGGCCTTCGTGTGCGGGACGCTGGTGTTCACGGACACCATGTCCACCACGTTCGACAAGCTGTTCGCGGCCACCTCCTCGGACGTCACGGTGAGCGCCAAGGGCGCCTCCGACAGCGGCGAGACGACCTCCGACAACGGCAGGCCGCCGGTCATGCCGGCCGCCGTTGTGGACGAGGTACGCAAGGCGCAGGGCGTGAAGACGGCGGAGGGGACCGTCTTCTCGACCTCGGTGACCGTGGTGGACGCCGACAAGGACAGCCTCTCGCCGTCCGGCGGCGGCCCGACCATCGTCGGCAGCTGGAACGGCAACGACGCCCGCACCATGAAGGTGACCTCCGGTGCGGTGCCGACGAACCCCGGTCAGGTCATGGTCGACAAGGACACCGTCGACAAGCACCACCTGAAGCTCGGTGACGAGATCGGCGTGATCAGCGCGGTCGGCACACACACCGCGAAGATCTCCGGTATCGCCGCCTTCCAGGTCACCAACCCCGGTGCCGCGATCTTCTACCTGGACAGCAAGACGGCCCAGGAGACGCTGGTCGGCAGGACGGGCGTGTTCACGAACGTCAACGTCACGGCGGCATCCGGTGTCACCGACGACCAGTTGAAGAAGAACGTCGCCGCCGAGATCGGCGGCGGCTACAAGGTGCAGACGGCCAAGGAGACCGCCGACGCCAACCAGAAGGACGTCGAGGGCTTCATGAACGTCATGAAGTACGCGATGCTCGGCTTCGCCGGGATCGCCTTCCTCGTCGGCATCTTCCTGATCATCAACACCTTCTCGATGCTGGTCGCGCAGCGCACCCGCGAGATCGGCCTGATGCGGGCCATCGGTTCCTCGCGCAAGCAGGTCAACGGCTCCGTACTCGTCGAGGCGCTCCTGCTGGGCGTGTTCGGGTCGGTCCTCGGGGTGGGCGCCGGTGTCGGGCTCGCGGTCGGGCTGATGAAGCTCATGGGCTCCATGGGCATGCACCTGTCGACCAGTGACCTCACGGTCGCCTGGACGACCCCGGTGGTCGGCCTGATCCTCGGTGTGGTCGTCACCGTCCTGGCCGCCTGGCTGCCGGCCCGCCGCGCGGGCAAGGTCTCGCCCATGGCCGCCCTCCGCGACGCGGGCGCCCCTGCCGACGCCAGGGCGGGCCGGGTACGTGCCCTGCTGGGCACACTCCTGACCGGTGGCGGCGCCGGCGCGCTCTACCTGGCCGCCACCGCCGACAAGGCCAAGGAGGGCTCCCTCTGGCTCGCCCTCGGCGTGGTGCTTTCCCTGATCGGCTTCGTCGTGATCGGCCCGCTCCTCGCGGGCGGCGCGGTGCGCGTCCTCGGAGCGGTCGTCCTGCGGGTGTTCGGCCCCGTCGGCCGCATGGCCGAGCGCAACGCCCTGCGCAACCCGCGCCGTACGGGAGCCACGGGCGCCGCCCTGATGATCGGCCTCGCGCTGGTGGCCTGTCTGTCGGTCGTCGGCTCGTCCATGGTCGCCTCGGCCACGGACGAACTCGACAAGACAGTAGGTACGGACTTCATCATCCAGTCCGACAGCGGACAGATGGTCACGCCGGCGGCCGTGAAGGCCGTGAAGGACACACCCGGGCTCGAGCAGATCACCGAGTACAGGACGACGGAGGCCGACTACACGACCCCCGACGGCAAGACGCTCAAGGACACCGACATCACGGCGGCCGACCCGACGTACGCGACCGTCCTGCAGACCAAGACGGTCGCCGGGAAGCTCGCCGACGCCTACAAGCCCGACTCGATGTCCGTGCACGACAAGTTCGCCAAGGCGCACGGCATCCACCTCGGGTCGAAGATCAGGATCGCCTTCAAGGACGGCGCGACCGCCAACCTGACGGTGCGGGCCATCACGAGCAGCGAGGGGCTCATCGACGCGGGCTCGAAGTACATCTCCACGGCCACCCTCGCCAAGTACGTGCCGGCCGACAAGATGCCGCTCGACCAGCTGGTCTTCGCCAACGCCAAGGACGGGCAGACGGACGCCGCGTACAAGTCCCTGAAGGCGTCGCTGCACGACTACCCGCAGTACACCGTGCGCGACCAGACCGACTACAAGGAGGCGTTCAAGGACCAGATCGGCCAGCTCCTGAACATGATCTACGGCCTGCTGGCCCTCGCGATCATCGTCGCGATCCTCGGTGTCGTGAACACCCTGGCGCTCTCGGTGGTCGAGCGGACCCGGGAGATCGGCCTCATGCGGGCCATCGGCCTCTCGCGGCGCCAGCTGCGGCGGATGATCCGCCTGGAGTCGGTGGTGATCGCACTCTTCGGTGCCCTGCTCGGCCTGGGGCTCGGCATGGGCTGGGGCGCGACCGCCCAGAAGCTCCTCGCCCTGCAGGGCCTGAAGATCCTGGAGATCCCCTGGCCGACCATCATCGCGGTCTTCGTCGGCTCGGCCTTCGTGGGCCTGTTCGCCGCCCTGATCCCGGCGTTCCGGGCGGGCCGGATGAACGTCCTGAACGCGATCGCGACCGAATAGCCACCACAGACGGGGGAACGGGCCCGGCGCCGAGGAGTCACGGGGGACTCCTCGGCGCCGGGTTCGCGCTTTCAGCCCGTCCGGCGTTTGAGGACGAGGCCCTTCGGGCCGACGGGGGTCTGGGGGCGAAGCCCCCAGAACCGGGGTCGAAGGGGCAGCGCCCCTGGGGACGGGACGGGTAGGGGCGGCGGGGGCGAGAAAACCACAAGGCCCGCCCCCGCACCCACCCTGTGGAAAACGGACCCCGCGGAAACCGGCGTTATCCACAGCCCCCGCACCGTCCGCCACCGCGTCGTACGCTGGAGACCCCCCGGCCGGTCACCGCGTCGGGCCCTTCGCGTTGCCCACCCCCCCCAGACAACTCCCCGGACGGAAGCCGCCAGAATGAGCCTGCACGGTCTGCTCGACGCCGTCGTCAAGGACCCCGCCCTCGCGGAAGCGATCACGGCGGCCCAAGACGGCAACCGCATGCACGTCGACCTGGTCGGCCCCCCGGCGGCCCGCCCCTTCGCGGTCGCCGCCCTCGCGCGTGAGGCGGGCAGGCCGGTGCTCGCGGTGACGGCGACGGGCCGCGAGGCGGAGGACCTGGCCGCGGCCCTGCGCACCCTGCTCCCGTCGGAGGGGGTCGTGGAGTACCCGTCCTGGGAGACCCTCCCGCACGAACGCCTCAGCCCCCGCAGTGACACCGTCGGCCGCCGCCTGGCCGTCCTGCGCCGGCTTGCCCACCCCCGCTCCGACGACCCCGAGACCGGCCCGGTCTCCGTGGTCGTCGCGCCCGTACGGTCCGTGCTCCAGCCCCAGGTCAAGGGCCTCGGCGACCTGGAACCGGTCGCCCTGCGGACCGGGCAGACCGCCGACCTGAACGCGATCGTGGAGGCCCTCGCCGCCGCCGCGTACGCGCGCGTGGAGCTCGTCGAGAAGCGCGGGGAGTTCGCCGTACGAGGCGGCATCCTCGACGTCTTCCCGCCCACCGAGGAACACCCCCTGCGCGTCGAGTTCTGGGGCGACGACGTCGAGGAGATCCGCTACTTCAAGGTCGCCGACCAGCGCTCCCTGGAGGTCGCCGATCACGGCCTGTGGGCCCCGCCCTGCCGCGAACTGCTCCTGACGGACGACGTACGCGCACGCGCGCGTGCCCTCGCTGAGCAGCACCCCGAGCTGGGTGAGCTGCTCGGCAAGATCGGCGAGGGGATCGCCGTGGAGGGCATGGAGTCCCTGGCTCCCGTCCTCGTCGACGACATGGAACTGCTGGTCGACGTCCTGCCCAAGGGCTCCATGGCCGTCGTGTGCGACCCGGAGCGGGTACGCACGCGTGCGTCCGATCTCGTCGCGACCTCGCAGGAGTTCCTCCACGCCTCCTGGGCGGCCACCGCGGGCGGCGGCGAGGCGCCCATCGACGTCGGCGCGGCCTCCCTGTGGTCCATCGCGGACGTCCGCGACCGCGCGCGTGAGCTGGACATGATGTGGTGGTCGGTGTCGCCGTTCGCGGCGGACCTCGAGTTCGAGGCGGACACGCTCCAGCTCGGCATGCACGCACCCGAGAGCTACCGCGGCGACACCGCGAAGGCGCTCGCCGACACCAAGGGCTGGCTGGCCGACGGCTGGCGCACGGTCTTCGTGACCGAGGCGCACGGCCCCGCGGCCCGTACGGTCGAGGTGCTGGGCGGCGAGGGCGTCGCGGCCCGCCTGGCCGTGTCCGACACGAAGACGGGCGACCTGGTGGGGGAGATCTCCCCGTCCGTCGTGCACGTGGCGTGCGGCTCGATCGAGTACGGCTTCGTCGACCCGGCGCTGCAACTCGCCGTCCTGACCGAGACCGACCTGACCGGGCAGAAGGCGGCCGGCAAGGACGGCGCCCGCATGCCCGCGCGGCGCCGCAAGACGATCGACCCGCTCACCCTGGAGGCGGGCGACTACATCGTCCACGAACAGCACGGCGTCGGCCGCTACATCGAGATGGTCCAGCGGACCGTGCAGGGCGCCACGCGCGAGTACCTCGTCGTCGAGTACGCCCCGGCCAAGCGCGGCCAGCCCGGCGACCGTCTCTACATCCCCACCGACCAGCTCGAACAGATCACCAAGTACGTCGGCGGCGAGTCCCCCACCCTGCACCGGCTCGGCGGCGCCGACTGGACGAAGACCAAGGCGCGCGCGAAGAAGGCCGTCAAGGAGATCGCCGCCGACCTGATCAAGCTGTACAGCGCGCGGATGGCGGCCCCGGGCCACACCTTCGGACCGGACACCCCGTGGCAGCGCGAGCTGGAGGACGCCTTCCCGTACGTGGAGACGCCCGACCAGCTCACCACCATCGCCGAGGTCAAGGAGGACATGGAGAAGTCGGTCCCCATGGACCGCCTGATCTGCGGCGACGTCGGCTACGGCAAGACCGAGATCGCGGTCCGGGCCGCCTTCAAGGCCGTCCAGGACGGCAAGCAGGTCGCGGTGCTGGTGCCGACCACGCTGCTGGTGCAGCAGCACTTCGGGACGTTCAGCGAGCGGTACTCGCAGTTCCCGGTGGTCGTGAAGGCGCTCAGCCGGTTCCAGACCGACACCGAGGCGAAGGCCACTTTGGAGGGCCTGCGCGAGGGCTCGGTGGACGTCGTCATCGGCACCCACCGCCTGTTCTCCTCGGAGACCAAGTTCAAGGACCTCGGCCTGGTCATCGTCGACGAGGAGCAGCGCTTCGGCGTCGAGCACAAGGAGCAGCTGAAGAAGCTCCGCGCAAACGTCGACGTCCTGACCATGTCCGCGACCCCGATCCCGCGCACCCTGGAGATGGCGGTCACCGGCATCCGCGAGATGTCGACGATCACCACGCCCCCCGAGGAGCGCCACCCGGTGCTCACCTTCGTAGGACCGTACGAGGAGCGGCAGATCGGCGCGGCCATCCGCCGTGAACTGCTGCGCGAGGGCCAGGTCTTCTACATCCACAACCGTGTCGAGTCGATCGACCGGGCGGCCGCGCGCCTGCGCGAGATCGTCCCCGAGGCACGCATCGCGACCGCACACGGCCAGATGTCGGAGCAGGCGCTCGAGCAGGTCGTCGTCGACTTCTGGGAGAAGAAGTTCGACGTCCTCGTGTCGACCACGATCGTCGAGTCCGGCATCGACATCTCCAACGCGAACACGCTCATCGTGGAGCGCGGCGACAACTTCGGCCTCTCCCAGCTGCACCAGCTGCGCGGCCGGGTCGGGCGCGGGCGCGAGCGCGGTTACGCCTACTTCCTGTACCCGCCGGAGAAGCCGCTCACGGAGACGGCGCACGAACGGCTCGCCACCATCGCCCAGCACACCGAGATGGGCGCGGGCATGTACGTGGCGATGAAGGACCTGGAGATCCGCGGCGCGGGCAACCTGCTCGGCGGCGAGCAGTCCGGGCACATCGCGGGTGTCGGCTTCGACCTGTACGTCCGCATGGTCGGCGAGGCCGTCGCGGACTACCGGGCCGCCCTGGAGGGCGGGGACGGGTCTTCGGAGGAGCAGGCGCCCCTGGAGGTCAAGATCGAGCTCCCGGTCGACGCGCACGTCCCGCACGACTACGCGCCGGGCGAGCGGCTCAGGCTGCAGGCGTACCGGTCGATCGCCTCGGTCAACACCGAGGAGGACGTCAAGGCCGTACGCGAGGAACTCGTCGACCGCTACGGCAAGTTGCCCGAGCCGGTCGAGAACCTGCTGCTGGTGGCGGGACTGCGGATGCTCGCACGTGCGTGTGGCGTCGGCGAGATCGTCCTGCAGGGCACCAACATCCGCTTCGCCCCGGTGGAGTTGCGGGAGTCGCAGGAACTGCGGGTCAAGCGGCTGTACCCGGGCACCGTCATCAAGCCGGCCGCGCACCAGGTGCTGGTGCCGCGCCCGAAGACGGCGAAGGTGGGCGGGAAGCCGTTGGTCGGGCGGGAGTTGCTCGGCTGGGTGGGGGAGTTCCTCACGTCGATCCTGGGGTCGTGAGGGTGCGGCCTGCGGTCGGGCCGTGCGCGTGTCGCTGTACCTTGCGGTCGGGCCAGTGCGTGACTGTGTGGGCCGGGGTGGGGCCGGGGGTGTGAGGGGCGTGGCTCGTGGTCGGGCCGCGGGTGCGGCGCTGTGCCGTGCGGTCGGGCTGTGCGCGTGACTGTGTGGTCCGAGGCGGGGCGTCCGCGGGCGTGAAGGCGTGAAGGCGTGGCTCGCGGCTTGGGGTCGGGTCGCGTGGTCGGGTCGCGCGGCTGGGGGCGGCGCGTGTGGTGAGGTCCCTCGGCTCGGGGATGCCCCGGCATGGTCGAGTTCCGCGGCTTGGGGGCGCCCCGGCGTGGTCGAGGCCCACGTCTCGGGACGCCCCGCGCGGGCGGGTCCCGTGGCTCCAGGTCTCCGTGTGGTCGGGTCCCTCGGTGCGGTGCGGTGCGGTGCGGTGCGGTGCGGTGCGGTGCGGTGCGGTGCGGTGCGGCGCGGCGCGGTGCGGTGCGCGCGGGCAGGGCGTGCGGCCGGGGTTCCCGTGTGCGGTCAGGTCCCGCGGCTCCGGAGATCCGCACGATCAAGGCGTGCGGAACAACGTGGTCGCCAGGGTCCTGAACACCTCCTCGGGGTCCTTGTCGCCGACCGGGCCGTCCAGGTTGTGACTGAGGAGCAGCGTGGCGAAGCCGTGGGCGAGGGACCAGGCGGCGACTCCCGCGAGGCGACTGTCGATGCCGAAGTCCTCGGCCTGTACGGCCGAGACCGAGGTGCGCAGGGCGTCGGTGGCCAGGGCGCGGGCCGTGGTCAGTTCGAGGTCCTCGGCGCGCAGCAGCTCGGGCGCGAACATCACCTGGAAGTGAGCCGGGTGCTCGCGGGCGAAGCGTACGTAGCGCACGCCCGCGTCCTTGAGGTCCGAGGTCTCCTTGAGCGTGGCCGCGAGCAGTCCGAAGCCTTCCGCGGCGATCGCCGTGAGGAGCCCGGTGCGGTCCCTGAAGTGGTGGGCCGGGGCCGCGTGCGAGACGCCGGCGCGGCGTGCGAGATCACGCAGGCTGAGCCCGGCGGGGCCGTCGACGGCGATGGCGTCGAGCGCGGCGGTGAGGATCGCGTGGCGCAGGTCGCCGTGGTGGTAGGGGCGGTTGGGCTGCTTCGTTTCCGCGGGTGCCATGGCCAGCAGCGTACGCGGGATCTAGGCATTGACAAGTTGAGGGACCGTGAGGCAATCTAGTCAGTGTCAAGTTGTGGTGGCGGAGGAGGGGGCAAGCCATGTCGAAGTACGACGATGAGGCGGTGGCCGGTGCGGTCGGCGGCGCTGTGGAACCGGCCCGTGTGCGTCAGCTCTGGCATCTCCTGGAACCCCTGCACGCGGTGCTCTACTACGCGCCGGAGGTCTTCGAGGAAGCGGCGGCGCTGGGTTACGACACGAAGGAGCGCTGGCCGAGCTACTTCCCTCTGCGTGCGGTGCCGCTGGGGCCGGTGGGTGCCGGGCGCGTGGCCTCCGCCTTCTACAGCTTCAGCCCGCGCATGGTCGCCGAGCACATCGACTCGGCGTGGGCGGTCGCCGACCCCGACGCGGTACTGGCGGCGAGACTGCGGGGGATCGACCGGGCCTACCGGGCGATCCTCGGTGACCGCGTCGACGGTCCCGAACTGGCGGAGGCCGCAGCCCTCGCCCGCAGGGCCGCCGATGCGGCGAACACGGCCGGTCGTCCGCTCGCCGCGGCCAACGCCGCGCTGGAGTGGCCCGAGGCCCCGCATCTCCAGCTGTGGCAGGCGGCGACGATCCTGCGCGAGCATCGAGGTGACGGCCATATAGCGGCGCTGCTGGTGGCCGGTCTCGATCCGGTCGAGTCGCTGGTCTCCTTCGCCGCGATCGGCGCCGCTTCCGTGGAGCGCTTCGCGAGTCGGGGCTGGAGCGCCGCGGAGTGGGAGTCCGCGCGGGAGCGTCTGACGGCCCGTGGGCTGGTCGACGAGAAGGGCGGGGCCACAGACGCCGGCCGCGACCTCCGGCACCGAGTGGAGCACCAGACCGACCAACTCGCCGGCACGCCATGGCAGTTGCTCGGCGCGAAGGGCACGGACCGCCTGGTGGACCTGCTCGGCGACTTCTGGGTGGCGGTGCTGTCTTCCGGACTGCTCCCGTCGGAGACGACCCTGGGCATAGGGAAGGTCTGATCGTGATGGGCAGGGCGGATGCTGGGCGACTGTCTCTCATGGAGCAGTTGGACGAGTTCCGTTCGGTGCTCGGCCGCAACGAGATCCTGACCGAGGTGCTTGCCGGAACGGCGACGCTTGACCTGCCGGGTTGGTACGTGACGGCGGGCTGCCTGTTTCAGACCGTGTGGAACGGGGTCACCGGCCGACCACCGGTCCACGGCATCAAGGACTACGACGTCTTCTACTTCGACGACACCGATCTCTCCTGGGAGGCCGAGGACGCGGTGGTCAAGGCGGGGAGGGAGGTCTTCGACGGCCTGCCGGCCGACGTGGAGATCCGCAACGAGGCACGGGTGCATCTCTGGTACGAGCAGAAGTTCGGAGTGCCCTGCCCGCCCTACGACTCCACCGAGTCCGCCATCGACCGCTTCGCCGCGACGACTTGCTGTCTGGGCGTTCGGCTGGAGCCCGGCGGCAACTGGCGCGTCTACGCACCCCACGGGCTGTCCGACGTGTTCAACCTCGTGATCCGGCCCAACCCGGTGCTCGCACCCAAAGAGGTCTATGAGGCCAAGGCCGCGCGCTGGAAGGAGGAGTGGCCGGAGCTCACAGTGCTGCCGTGGCCGGCCTGACGACCCCTCCGGAACGCCGAAGCCGCCCGCGGGAGACGGAGCTCCGCGGACGGCGTCTGGTTCGGAGTGTGGAGGGGGAGCCGGGAGCCCGCTCGGCCGTACCCGGTGCCCGGCGGGTGGTCCGGTGTTCTCCGTGAGGCTTCGGTCCTATGGCTGTTCGGGCCTGTCGCGATCCATGCCGAGCGACCCTTCGATCTTCTGTTGCGCGTCGTCGACCTGGCTCTCGTACTTGTTGCCCGTCTTGTCGTTGGCCTTTCGTTCCGCCATGTCGGACATGCCCTTGGCCTTGTCCTGCATCTGGCGGTTGCTCTTGAACCTGTCGAGGATGCCCATCCAGAGCTCCTTCCGGAGAAGACTCAGAAACGACGATACGGCCGTTATGTCCGTGATGCCCACTCGGGGTGATTGAGGTCCGGGCCTCTCGAATGCAGCGGTGCGCCCGCTCGCTACGGTGTGCGCGACGTCGTTCAAGGGAAGGCGCTCCCTGCGGGGACGGACCGGGTTGCAAGGGGAGGGGCGCACGTGATGCGTCTGAGGGGCGGGACTGCGGCTGCCGTCGTGCTGGTGTTCGCCGTGGCCGGATGCAAGGCGGAGACGACCGTAGGGTCCGGCGGGCCCGAGAAGAGCGGGGGTTCGGGCGCGGCCCTCACCGCCGCGGAGTCGCTCACCGTGAAGGGGCGGGCGCCGAAGACGGGATACGACCGTGACAGGTTCGGCACCGCGTGGGCCGACACGGACTCGAACGAGTGTGACACCCGCGACGACATACTCAAGCGCGACCTGGAGGACGTGAAGTTCACCGACGGGGACTGCAAGGTGTCCTACGGCGTGCTGGAGTCGGACCCGTACTCGGGCAAGGAGGTGACCTACCGGCGCGGGCGCAGCCAGGTCGACATCGACCATGTGGTCGCGCTCTCCGACGCCTGGCAGAAGGGCGCCAAGTACTGGGCCGCAGGCAAGCGCATAGCTCTCGCCAACGACCCCCTCAACCTCCTCGCCGTGGACGCGAGCACCAACCGCTCCAAGGGCGACGGTGACACGGCGACGTGGCTGCCGCCCAACAAGGCGTACCGGTGCACTTATGTGGCCGCCCAGGTCGCCGTGAAGAAGAAGTACGACCTGTGGGTCACGGCCGCCGAGAAGTCCGCGATGGAGAAGGTCCTCTCGGGCTGCGCAGGCCAGAAGCTGCCGACCGGCGGCAACCCGACGGCCGCGCCGCCGAGGTTCCACGCGGACTGAGGGGTCTCGCGGGCTGGGGAGTTGGGCTGCGGCTGCGGCTGCGGCTGCGGCTGTTGCGGGCTCGGCGCCGGGCGGTCGTGTGCGGTGGCGGGCGGGAAATGCGCTGTCCGGTGCCCGGTGCCGCGCCTACGGTGACCGCATGGAGCTGAAGGTATCGAGTCTCGCCGAGCGTCCCGAGATGCGGGAGCGCGTCCTCGACATGGCGAACAGCTGGCCGGAGTTCGTGACCGAGGACCCCGTGGGCAACGCCCACTACGGACGCATCTCGGGCGAACTCCCCGAGTACGTACTGTTCGCCGAGGACGAGCGGGGCGAGATCGTCGCACACGCCCATAGCGTGCCCTTCGCCCTCCGCACCGAGGAGCGCGGTGAACTGCCCGCCCGGGGCTGGGACGAGGTGCTCGTGTGGGCCTTCGACGATCTGCGCCGCGGTGTACCGCCCGACACGGTCAGTGCGATCTCGGTCGTCGTCGATCCCCGTCTCCAGGGCCACGGCCTGTCCGCCCGGATGCTCTCGGCGATGCGGACCAACGCCCGCGCCCAGGGCTTCGGCGAGGTCGTCGCCCCGGTCCGCCCCAGCGCCAAGCACCTGGAGCCGCGCACCCCGATCCGGGAGTACGCCTACCGCGTACGCCCCGACGGCCTGCCGTATGACCCCTGGCTGCGCGTCCATGCCCGGGCCGGGGCCGTTGTCCACGCGGTGGCACCCGCCTCCATGACGGTGTCCGGCTCGCTGGACCAGTGGCGCCGCTGGACCGGACTGCCCTTCGACAGCAGGGGCGACATCGAGGTGCCCGGGGCACTGGTGCCGGTGCGATGCGAACCGGAGCGTGGGTACGCGGTGTACGTCGAGCCCAACGTGTGGATGCGGCACGCCCTTTGAGCGTGCCGCAGCGAGATGCGGCGTGTCCTGGAGACGGGGCCGCGTCCTCGGAGTGGTGGTGGGCCGGCTCCGCGAATCAGCCGCCCAGGGTGTCGAGGTCCAGGATCGCGCCGGCAGGCTTCGCCGTCGGGACCGGCTTGTCGAAGTCGCTGAAGAAGATGGACCCCTGATCCGCTCCTGCCGTGCTGTCGATCCGCAGCAGATACGGCTTGCCCTCGGTGGCGACGAACAGGGTGTACCGGTCCTTGCCGTCCTTCACGTGCAGCGTGATCGCCGGTGCCCCGTCGACGGTGGTCGCCTTTCCACGGCCCGCGTCGGAGTTGGTGTCCTCGGCGCCGTCGAGCACCGTGCCCAGGTCGCAGAAGTCCTCGAACTCCTTGGCGTCGGCGCCCGTCGCCTTCGTCCTGGTCCACTTGCCGGCCAGCATGGCCACAACCGCGTCGGTGTCCGACTTCGACTCGCCCTTGCTCTGCTCGCGCAGCAACGCCTCGTCGAACTTCATGTAGACGGTTTCGCCGGTCTTGATCAACTCGGCCTTGCCCTTGCCGCCCATGCCGATCGTGCCGGCGCACTCACCCTTCTTGTTCAGGGTGACGTCGACGCTGATGATGCCGCCGCTCTCGTCGTCGGGAATGTCACCCTTCATGCGCAGAGAGGAGGCACCGGTCGTCGCCTTCGTGGCCCGGTCGGCTATCTCTCCGCCGGTCAGCCCGGCGAACGCTTCCTTCTTCCCGGCCGGCTTGCCCGGTGCGGCGGATGCGCTGGACGTGCCCGTCCCGCTGTCCGACTGGTCCTGGTTCTGGCCCGGCCCGCAGCCGGTGAGTCCTGCGGTGGCCGCGGCGGCGATGCAGAGAGCGGCAAGTGCGGTACGACGCATGACGATTCCTTGGTGGGGATGCGGTGAGGTGATGGACTGAGGCGTGACGTGGGGCGCGAAGCGCCGGGGCCGGTCGCACCGGGGCGATGCGGCGCGGCAGGCCGCACCTCGGCGGGGCGACCGAGCAGCCGGCTCAAGGGAGTTGGCCGGGGCTGAGGGTCGACGGCGGCGGCCGGGTCAGCCGGTCTTCTTCCAGTCCTTGCAGCCGTCCGTCTTGAAGTAGGCGTCCGAGGCGCTGATCTTGACGACCGCCGTGCCGTTGACGTTGTCGTTCGCGAGGATCGAGTCGATGCCATGGTCGGCGTCCTTGGCGCGCTCCCAGTAGCAGGAGTCGTCGGTGTTGCCGGTGGACCTGTACGTGCCCGGGGCGATGTCGGCGCCGACTCTGAACATGCCGCCGTCGCCGGAGATCCCGGCCGCGGGGGAGCCCTTCGCCTTCTCGTCGACGGCTGCCCAGTCGTTGCAGTCGCTCGACTTGAAGATCTTGTCGGTGGCCTTGACGGTGACGTAACTCGTGCCGGTGACATTGTCATTGGCCAGCAGCGAGTCCATCTCGCCCGAGGCGTCCTTGGCCCGCTCCCAGTAGCACATGCCGTCTCGGTTGCCGGTGGTGCGATAGGTGCCGGGCTTGACGTCCGAACCGACCTGGAAGTCGCCGTCTCCCGAGAACGCGGCCTTCTTCTCGGCGACTTCGGCCCCGTCGGTGGACTTACCACGCTTGTCGCTCTTGTCGCCCGCGGCGTGTTTCCCGTTCTCGCCGCCCCCGGCGTCGCGTTCCGCCGAGGCCGAAGAGTCCTTGCCGCTGTCGCCGGAGATGTCGCCGTCTCCGTTGTTCCCGGCGTTCGCCGATACGGCTCCGATGACGACGAATCCCACAACAGCGCTCAGCGCGATCTTGCCCTTCATGCCCATGGCTGTGTCCCCCTCCCGAGTCGGCGACCACCGTCTTTCGGCAGTCACGCGTTCGCTGGGTCAATGAGAGCAGAATGTGTGAACCGAGTCAACAAGGTTCACACTGTCTAGTGTGTACACGGGCGTGAACGGGTAGATCTTGCGCACGTCGGTATGCTCGGTGCACAAGCAGGGCGCAGGACCGGCCCGTACGACGAGGGGAGCGCCCGGGTGCAGGACAACGCGACTGAGGTGACCGCTGCCGGTATCGCACGGCTGGCCGGGGTGGGCCGAGCGGCCGTCAGTAACTGGCGCCGTCGGCACGCGGACTTCCCGAGGCCTGTCGGTGGCACCGAGACCAGCCCGTCCTTCGGGCTCGCCGAGGTCGAGTCCTGGCTGCGCAAGCAGGGGAAACTCGCCGAGGTGCCGCTGCGGGAGCGCGTCTGGCAGCAGCTCTCCGGCCATCCCGAGGGTCCGGTCACCGCACTCACCCACGCGGGCTGCGTCCTGCTGTTGATCCACGACCGCCCGCCGGTCTGGCTGGACGTGGGCGCCGGCTCCGACGAGCGCCTCGCGGACATGCTGCCGGGTGCGTTGCGGGAGGTGCTGACGCCGCGATTCGGATCCGCGCCGACCGTGAACACACCTCCAGCTGTGAACACCTCAGTCGCCTTGAACACCCCGGCCCCGGTTCACGCGACCGAGAGCACCGAGAACACGGAGAGCACCGCGAACGCCGGGAACACCGCCAACGCCGTGACCGACGCGAACCGCGTGAACACCCTGCCCTCCGCGCCCTCCGGCGTTCACACCCCCTCGGCTGTGAACACCCCTGCCCCCGTGAACGCCGCGTTCCCCGTGAACACCCACCCTGCCGTTCACGCCCCCACCGCTCCCGAGCTGCTTCCCTCCGTTCCCCTCCTGCGCGGGGTCGCCGAGCTGGCCGCAGAGTTGGGCGCCCGCCAGACGTTCGAGTTCCTGCTCGCCCGGTACCTCGACGCCAACCCGCGCCAGTACACGCTCACCCCCGCCGACCTGGCCGCCCTCATGGCCGACCTCGCCGGCCCCGCCCGCACCGTCCTCGACCCGGCCTGCGGCACCGGCGCCCTGCTGCGGGCCGCCGCCACCCGCCCCGACCAGGAGCTCTACGCCCAGGACAGCGCCCCCGAACTCGCCGCGCTCACCACGCTCCGGCTGGCCCTGCACACCTGGTCCACCATCCACGGCGCCACCGGCGACACTCTGCGCGCCGACGCCCACCCTCACCTGCACGCCGACGCCGTCCTGTGCCACCCGCCGTTCAACGAACGCAACTGGGGCCACGACGAACTCGCCTACGACCCACGCTGGGAGTACGGCTTCCCGGCCCGCACGGAGTCCGAGCTCGCCTGGGTGCAGCACACGCTCGCCCGCCTCAAGGACGGCGGCGCCGGCGTCCTGCTCATGCCGCCCGCCGCCGCCTCCCGCCGCTCCGGCCGCCGTATCCGCGCCGACCTGCTGCGCCGCGGTGCCCTGCGCGCCGTGATCGCCCTGCCGGTCGGGGCGGCACCGCCGTACAACATCCCGCTGCACCTGTGGGTGCTGCGCCGGCCGGAGAGGGCGCCCGCGCAGCCGGAGGTGCTGCTCGTGGACGTGGGCCAGTTCGCGGGGGAGGCGCGCGGCGGACCGGACTGGCGGGCCGTGCGCGAGGTCGTTCTCGACGCCTGGCAGGCCTTCGGCCGGGCCGGCCGTTTCGCCGAACGGCCCGGACTGGCCCGCGCACTGCCCGTCATCGAACTCCTCGACGACGACGTGGACCTCGCCCCCGCCCGCCACCTGCCGCCGCCGACGATGGCCGACGGCGCCGAACAGCTCACGGCCGTGCGCGAGCACCTGAACGAGACGCTCCGTCTGACCGTCGACCTCACCCCGCCGCGTGCCGACGCCGCGCACCCCGCGCGCTGGCCGCTGACGACCATCGGCGAACTCGCGCGCGGAGGCGCTCTGTTGCTGCGCACGGGCGGAAGCGGCGGCCACGCGCGTGTGCCCGTCCTCACCGACCACGACGTCCTCTCCGGGGCCGACCCCTCCGGGACGCTTCCCGAGAGCGACGAGGAGGCCGTGCTGACCGAGCCGTGCGACGTCGTCGTACCGGTGCTCGGAGGGGGCTCGGTGGCGCGTGTGATCGACGGGGCGACCGGGGGCGCCGTCCTGGGGCGCAACCTCGTGCTGCTGCGCCCCGATCCCACGGCGCTCGACCCCTGGTTCCTCGCCGGCTTCCTGCGTGGCACCGCGAACAACCGGCAGGCCAGCAGTTACGCCTCCACCGCGACACGCCTGGACGTGCGCAGGCTTCAACTGCCCCGGCTCCCGCTCGACGAACAACGGCGTTACGGCGAGCGCTTCCGTGCGCTGGACGAGTTCGAACGCGCACTCAGGCGCGCGGGTCGGCTCGGGGAGCAGCTCGTACGCGGGATGTACGACGGGCTGACGGACGGAACGGTCGCGCCCGGCTGAGGCGGAACGCGTAACTCCGCGCGACCTGCGCGGCGGTGGGAAGCGATCGGCTCGACAACGGTTCGGTACAACCCGGGAACGCATGTCCGTGTCGGCCTATACGCTCGAACTCCGTCCCCATCGGCTTCACCCGGTCCAGGAGCAGTCATGTACGGCCACGGCGCGGTGCCGCCCACCCGCAGCGCAGGCACCGTCATCACCCTGCGCGTGCTGTTCGCCGCCGCCGGTTTCCTCTCGTGCGGCCTGTTCGCCTGCGCGCCGCTGTTCCGGGTCGCCTTCCTGCGCGGACGCGGGATCGACTGGGTGCTGGCCTGGGCGAGCCTTCCGGTGTCCATCGCGTGCCTCTCGGTGGTCGGCGCGCTGCCGGAGGGCGACCACAGGACCGATGTCGCCCTGTCGCTGGTCCTGCTGCTGGGTCTCTTCAGCAGCGTGTACTTCCTGGTGACCGACATCCGCATCCACCAGCAGTGGCGGTTCACCGGCTACCCGCCGCCCCAGGGCCCGACCGCACACTCCGGCTACGGCTATCCGCATCCGGCGCCGCAGCCCGTCCCGCAGCCCGCCCCGCCGTACACCTCCACCCTCCTGCCACAGCCACAGCCACAGCCCCGGCCGCCCGTGCCGCCGGTCCCGGCCCCCGGTGTCGTACCGCCCCCGCCGCAGCGCCCCGCGCCCGTCCGTATCGACCAGGTGCGCGCCGAACTCGACGAGCTCAGCGACTACCTGCGCAAGCACGACGGCAACCCCGAGGGCGGCAGGTGACCGTGGCGACAGGACGTGTCGTCGCGGGCCGCTATGAACTGTCCACGCTCATCGGACAGGGCGGCATGGGACAGGTCTGGACGGCGTACGACGGAAGGCTCGACCGGCGCGTGGCGGTGAAACTGCTGCGCCCCGACAAGGTGGCCGGACAGGAGGCCGACGAACTGCGCCGCCGGTTCGTGCGCGAGTGCCGGGTGACCGCGCAGGTCGACCACCCCGGGCTCGTCACCGTGCACGACGCGGGCAGCGAGGGCGAGGAGTTGTTCCTCGTCATGCAGTACGTCGACGGCGCGGACCTCTCCGACCATCTCGCCGAGCACGACCCGTATCCCTGGCAGTGGGCGGTCGCGGTCGCCGCGCAACTGTGCGCCGTACTGAGCGCCGTGCACGCCGTGCCGATCGTCCACCGTGACCTCAAGCCCCGCAACGTGATGGTGAAGCAGGACGGCACGGTCACCGTCCTCGACCTCGGTGTCGCCTCCGTCATGGACACCGACACCACCCGCCTCACCCACACCGGCTCGCCCATCGGCTCACCCGCCTACATGGCGCCCGAGCAGGCGATGGGCGGCGCGGTCGGCCCGTACACCGACCTCTACGCACTCGGCGTACTGCTGCACGAACTCCTCAGCGGCGACGTCCCGTTCGCCGGCTCCACGGCGCTCGGCGTGCTGCACCGGCACCTGTACGAGCCGCCGCTGCCCGTGCGCCGCACCCGCCCCGAAGTCCCCGAGGCGCTGGAGGCCCTCGTCCTGCGCCTGCTCGCCAAGGACCCGCAGCACCGCCCGGCCTCGGCGCAGGACGTCTACGAGGACCTGGCGCTGCTCCTGCCCGCGCGCGGAACGCCCACCGGAGCACCCCTGGACCCCACGCGCCCCTTCCTGCGTCCGCACGCCCCCTGGCCGGACCGTGCGCGCACACCGGCGCCGCAGCCCGCCCCGGTCACGCCCGTTCCCGAGAAGGCCGAGAAGCCGGACGTCGCGCGCGCGGTCGACGAGGTCAAGCGGCTCCTCGGCGAGGGCCGCATCACCCAGGCCGTCGACATCCTCGGCGCGATCCTGCCCGCGGCCGCCGAACAGCACGGCGTGCACTCCCCGGTCGTACGCACCCTGCGCAAGCAGTACGCCGCCACCCTCATGGACGACGGCCAGTACCGGCGCGCGCTGCCCGAACTGCGCCGCCTCGCCGACGAACGCGCCGCGGAGGCGGGCCAGGCCGACCCGCAGTGCCTGCGCTTCCGGTACGACGCCGCCCAGTGCCTGGAACAGCTCGGCGAACCGGCGGCGGCACTGGCCGAGTACCGCGCGCTGCTGCCGTACTACGAGAACCAGTACGTGGCCGGCGGCCCCGAACTCGCCCACGACGTCCGTCGCCGCATCGGCCTCCTTCTCCTCGCCCTCGGCGACCGCGCGGCCGCCCATGACACCCTCGCGCGACTGCTGCACGACGTGGAACGGCTCCAGGGGCCCGGACACCCGCTCGCGGCAGAGGTCCATCGGACGCTGCAGTGGCTGAGCCAGGTGCGCGGCTAGAATTTGCCGCCCCCTGAGAGAGATTTGTGATCCCTGGGGGCTTACCTTTCCGCAAGCCATGGGCGGCGCCAGTTAGCTTTACGCTTCGGTTCAGTAGGCACGTCATGCACAGCACAACCAGGGGTGGGGTCGTCCATGTCCAGCCATCGGCAGTCGAAGAAGCGCAGATACGTCACTTGGGGTGTCGCCGGAGCGGCCGTCGTCGCCGGAGCGGGGCTCGCCGCGCAGAGCTCGATGGCCGCGACCACCTGGCCCGCACAGAAGACGTACACCGGCCGCGCGTTCGACACCTGCGCGGCACCCTCCCTCTCCGCGATGAAGGCCTGGCACGGCGGCCTCTACGGCGCCGCGGCCGTCTACATCGGCGGCAAGAACCGCGGTTGCGCCCAGCCCAACCTCACCGCCTCCTGGGTCAAGTCGGTCAGCACGGTCGGCTGGAAGCTCATCCCCCTCTACGTCGGCGCCCAGCCGTCCTGCCAGACGGGCTCCAGCCCCGAGAAGCTCACCGCCTCCACCGCCGCGTCCCTGGGCGCGAAGGACGGCGCGGATGCGGTGGCCAAGGCCTCCGCGCTCGGTATGAAGGTGGGCAGCCCGATCTACCTGGACATGGAGTCGTACGACATCACGAACAAGGCGTGCAACGACGCCGTGCTCACCTATGTGCGCGCGTTCGACAAGACCCTGCGCGCGAAGACGTACCGCGCGGGCTACTACGGCTTCACCAGTTCCAGCGCCAAGGCGATCGCCAACGCGACCGACAAGACCGACCTGCCGGGCAACCTCTGGTACGCGCTGTGGGACAAGCAGAACACCACCACCGCGGACTGGCCCTTCGGCGCCAAGCAGTACACCGATCACAGCCGTGGCCACCAGTACCTGGTGAACAGCAAGGAGAGCCGGGGCGGCTACACGATCACCGTGGACCGGGACGCCTGGGACGGGCCGGTGGCGATCACCGGCTGAGAGCCGCACACGCGTGCGTGGCGGTCGCGGCGCGTCACGGGCCGCGCGGCGGTGCCCGAAGTCCCGGTGAATCGTTGGTCGAATGGCTTGGCCCCAGCCGTGCCACTGCCTACCATCGATCACCGCAAGACCTTGTGCACCGTCGCACAATCTCCTCGGGAGGCTTCCTTGCACCGCCGTCGTCGCACCGCGCTAGTCCTCTCCGCCGCACTCGCCGCCGCGGCACCACTTCTCACCGCCTGCGGAAGCGACGCGCATCCCGGCGCGGCGGCCGTCGTCGGCAACCAGCGGATCACCGTGGCGCAGCTGGAGAACCGGGTGACCGAGGTGCGGGACGCACAGCGGACGGTCGCCACGGACCAGAACGCGCAGGCCGTCCCCGAGAAGGGCACTCTCGCCCGCGCCGTCCTGCACAACATGGTCCTCGACCGGGTGCTGCACCGGGCGGCCGAGAACGCGGGTGTGACCGTGACCCGCAAGGAGGTCCAGGAGCTGCGGTCCGCCCTGGAGCAGCAGGCCGGCGGCGCCAAGGCCCTGGAGGCGGCCTGGGTCGACCAGTACGGCATCGCGCCCGAACGCCTAGACGACAACCTCCACCTCCGCCTCGAGGCCCAGAAACTCGCCACCGATCTCGGCACCGAAACCGGCACCCCGGCCTTCTGGAGCGCCCTCAGCAAGGCCTCCAAGGAACTCGACGTCGACCTCAACCCGCGCTACGGCACCTGGGACGTCAAGACGAGCAGCCGCGTCGACACGAAGACCCCGTGGGTACGGGAGGTCACGACGACGGGGAGCGAGCAGACGACGTGACGGGGCCGCGAAACCGAGCGGCTGCGAAACCGGGCGGCTGAGGGGCCGACCGGACCGACGGGCGGCGAGTGAGGCGAGGTGACACACACCTCCCACAGACGGAAGATCGTACGATCGCATCACCACCCCCGGCCTGTGGACAAACCGATCTCCCTGTCGGCGGCGTGCGTTAGCTTCGAATCGTGAACGCAACCGGCTTCGAGCCCGCCCCTGACCAGGACCCCGACACGGCGTCCGCCCCCGGCCGCATCGTCCTGCTCACCACCAGCCACCGCGTCGCCCCGGGTCTGCTGTCCTGGCCCGCCTGGCAGGCGCTGCACACCGCCGACCGTGTTCTCTGCGCGGACGGGGCCCACCCCCAGCTGCCGTATCTGCACGAGGCGGGCATACGGGTCGACGAGACGTCCCCGACCGCCGAGGAACTGGTCGGCGCCTGCGCGGGCGGGCACACGGTGGTCGTCGTGGCCACGGGCGAAGGAGAGCCGGCCCTCACCGACGGCCTGGCCCGCCTCGCCGGCTCCGGACACACACAGATGCCCGAGCTGGAGCTGCTCCCCGCCTCCTACGACCTGCCGGGTGCCCGCCTCCTCGACCTCGTCCAGGTCATGGACCGCATCCGCGCCGAGTGCCCCTGGTCCTCCCAGCAGACCCACAAGGGCCTGGCGAAGTACGGCATCGAGGAGGCGTACGAACTCGTCGAGGCCATCGAGGAGGGCGACCGCGACGAACTGCGCGAGGAGCTCGGAGACGTTCTGCTCCAGGTCGTCTTCCACTCCCGTATCGCCGAGGACGACCCGGACACCCCCTTCTCCATCGACGACGTCGCCGGTGGCATCGTCACCAAGCTCATCCACCGCCACCCGCACGTCTTCGGCGACGAGACAGCGACGACACCGGAAGAGGTCAAGGCGCACTGGCTGCGCACCAAGGCGACGGAGAAGCAGCGCACCTCCGTGACCGAGGGCGTCCCCCTCGGTCAGCCTGGCCTGGCCCTCGCCGCCAAGCTCACCTCCCGCGTCCGCACGGCCGGCCTGGACGTCCCCCTCCCGGACACCGACGGCATCGGCTACGAACTCCTCGCCCTGGCCGCCCGAGCCGAGACGGAGGGCATCGACCCGGAAGCCGCCCTGCGCGCGGCGGCACGGGTGTACCGGGACGCGATCCGGGAGGTCGAGACACCGCACCAAGCCGGATGACCACGACCACGCCGGATACCGTCGAGGAGTGACCGACCAGCCCGCCGCCACTCCCGCGACTCCCGCCCCCGCGATTCCCGACGCGACAACTGCCGCTCCCCGGCCTCCCGCCTCCGGGACTGACACGCCCGGGGTTGCCGCCTCCGGGGGTGCCGCCGCTGGTGCTCCTGCCTCCGGGGGTGCCGAACCTGGGGATCCCACCCCCGGAACCCCCGCCCCCGCGCACCCCGCCCCCGGGACCCCCACCCCCGAACTGTTCTCCTGGGAGTTCGCCACCAACCCCTATCCCTCCTATGCCTGGCTCCGCGAGCGCGCCCCCGTTCACCGGACCCGGCTTCCCAGCGGGGTGGAGGCCTGGTTGGTGACCCGGTACGCCGATGCCAAGCAGGCCCTCGCCGACCCGCGGCTCAGCAAGAACCCGGCGCACCACGACGAGCCCGAGCACGCCAAGGGCAAGACCGGTATCCCGGGGGAGCGCAAGGCGGAGCTGATGACGCATCTGCTGAACATCGACCCGCCGGACCACACCCGCCTGCGACGGCTCGTCAGCAAGGCGTTCACGCCGAGGCGGGTCGCCGAGTTCGAGTCGCGGGTGCAGGAGTTGACCGACCGTCTCATCGACGGGTTCGCGGAGAAGGGGTCCGCCGACCTGATCCACGAGTTCGCCTTCCCGCTGCCCATCTACGCGATCTGCGACCTGCTCGGCGTCCCCCGTGAGGACCAGGACGACTTCCGGGACTGGGCGGGCATGATGATCCGCCACGGTGGAGGCCCACGGGGTGGGGTCGCGCGGTCCGTGAAGAAGATGCGGGGCTATCTCGCCGAACTCATCCACCGGAAGCGGGAAGCCCTCTCCGCCGAACCGACACCCGGCGAGGACCTCATCTCAGGGCTCATCCGCGCCTCCGACCACGGTGAGCACCTGAGTGAGAACGAGGCCGCGGCCATGGCCTTCATCCTCTTGTTCGCAGGTTTCGAGACCACGGTGAATCTCATCGGCAACGGGGTCTACGCCCTTCTCACCCACCCCGAACAGCGAAACCGGCTCCAGGCGTCCCTGGCCGATCAGGAGAGAGGACTTCTGGAGACCGGCGTGGAGGAGCTTCTCCGGTACGACGGCCCGGTCGAGGTGGCCACCTGGCGGTTCGCCACCCAGGCGCTGCGGATCGGCGGGCAGGACATCGCGGCCGGTGACCCCGTGCTCGTCGTGCTCGCCGCGGCGGACCGGGATCCTGAACGGTTCGCCGACCCCGATGTCCTCGATCTCTCCCGCCGTGACAATCAGCACCTCGGTTACGGCCACGGCATTCACTACTGCCTCGGTGCCCCGCTCGCCCGGCTGGAAGGACAGACCGCGCTCGCCACGCTCCTCACTCGCCTCCCCGACCTGCAACTCGCGGTGGATTCGGCCGATTTGCGCTGGCGTGGCGGGCTCATCATGCGTGGACTGCGCACTTTGCCCGTGGAGTTCACGCCCGTGCGGTAATCGACCAAGACGTCCGGCCTGACCCGGTGAAGAGCCGCTTAAACATGACACGCCCTCAAGTCTGTGATCTTCACGTGATCTACGCGGCATTAACTTGTGACAAGTGATCGAACCCCTATACGTTCACGGACCAGCGCGGTGCCCCTCGTGGAGCGCCGCGCGCGTTTCTGCTGTCTCGGGAAAGGTCCCCTCATGCTCTCCGGGAACGGTCGTCACCGTCGCCCCCGTCAGGCTCCGGCACTCCTCGTGGCGGCCGGCGTGACGGGATCCGCCATCGCGATCCCACTGCTCGGGGCGACCGGAGCCAGCGCCGCGACCGGCACCACCTGGGACCATGTCGCGGAGTGCGAGAGCGGCGGTTCCTGGAGTGCGAACGACGGCAACGGCTACTACGGCGGTCTGCAGATGTCCCAGCAGAACTGGGAGAAGTACGGCGGCCTCGCGTACGCCGAGACCGCGGACCAGGCCAGCCGCAACCAGCAGATAGCCGTGGCCGAGAAGCTCCTCGATGATCAGGGCATCGCCGCGTGGCCGACCTGCGGTCTGCTCGCCGGGCTCAGCAAGGACTCGAGCTCGGCCGACGTCGACACGGGTGTGGGCAGCGGGACACCCTCGGCCTCCGCGCCGGACTCGTCGCAATCGTCCGGTTCATCCGGTTCCTCGGACTCCTCCAACTCGTCGGGACCCGTGGATTCTTCCGGTCTGCTCGACGCGCTGGACGGGTCGACCGCGACGCCCTCGCCGTCGACCACTCCGTCCAGCGGTGACGACGATTCGAACAAGTCGGACAAGTCCGGCTCTTCTGGATCCGAGGGGTCCGAGGGCTCCGCCAAGGGGGACACGCAGTCTTCCGACAGCTCACCCGTGGTGAGCCCGGAAGAGGATGAAGCGGACAAGTCGTGGCAGCAGGGCGCCTCTTCGGCCCTCGTCGACGTCGGCGCCCTCGGCTCCGGCAAGCACCGCGGCGGCAGTGACGCCGAAGTCGCCACGAAGAGCGCGACCGCCGCCGGCGGCCGCCACGCGGCCCCCACCTACATCGTCCAGGAAGGCGACTCCCTCGCCTCCATCGCCGACTCCCTTGGCCTCGACGGCGGATGGCGCGCCCTCTACGCCGAGAACAAGGACCGCATCGGGTCCGACCCGAGCAACATCGTCGCCGGTCAGACGCTCGACACCGGGGCTGAATAGGACTGAAAAGTCCAGAAAAACAGCGGGAGTTCACGTCACACTTCGCACCTAATGTCCACTTTGGTGAAAGTGTGGGATGAGTCTCAGAAGCCCTGATCGTCTTTGAAATTCCGCCGAGCGCGTGTCTACGGTCGTGACCGCTCGGCAACCCGAGCCCCGTCTGTCGCAACGCCGAATCCTGCCAGCGGCCGAACGGGAACAGTCGTCGCGTCAAGCGCCGTAGGCAGGAGCGGGGGACCCAAGGTAAGTGCCGGACCCAGCAGTTCACGCTGGACCGGCTTGGGGTTAAGTCGCGCACCGGGAGGTGCGCGGCCGGGCAACTCAACCGGCCCGAACCCGACAGCTCACCTCGCAGGCGTCGGTGAGGGGATCCACCATGCTGTTTTCCGGACAGGGCAAGCACCGTCGTCCTTCCAAGGCCACCCGCGTCGCCGCCCTCGCCGGCGTCACCGGTGTCGCCATCGCCGCCCCGCTGATGGCGGCCGGCAGCGCCTCCGCCGCCACCGCCTCCGAGTGGGACACCGTCGCCCAGTGCGAGTCCGGCGGCAACTGGTCCATCAACACCGGCAACGGCTACTACGGCGGCCTGCAGTTCTCGGCCTCCACCTGGGCCGCGTACGGCGGCACGGCGTACGCCTCCACCGCCAACCAGGCCAGCAAGTCCCAGCAGATCGCCGTCGCCGAGAAGGTCCTGGCCTCGCAGGGCAAGGGTGCCTGGCCGAGCTGTGGTGTGGGCCTGTCCGGCGCCTCCTACAGCGGCGGCAGCAGCTCGTCCTCCTCCGGCAACTCCTCCTCCGGCTCCTCGAACACGAGCAGCCGTTCGACCGAGGAGCAGAGCGCCTCGCGTTCGACCGAGCGTCCGGCCGCCAAGAAGAAGACCGTCACCACCCCGACCGGCAAGAAGGTCAAGAAGGGTGACGGCGAGTACAAGGTCGTCAAGGGTGACACCCTCAGCTCGATCGCCGAGAAGCACAAGGTCAAGGGCGGCTGGCAGAAGGTGTTCAAGCTGAACAAGGACATCGTCACCGACGCCGACTTCATCTACCCGGGTCAGCAGCTGCACCTCAAGTAACAAGGGGTGCTCGTAGCTGAACCACAGCGCCCTCACATCCGTGTGCTTCAGAATGAAGGCCTCGTGAGGGTCCCCCCGTCCCCACGGGCTCCCCGCTCCGGTGCGTGTTCCCCCGTACGCACCGGGGCGGGGCTTTTTTCTGCCCAGTTTCCGGGACTGTCTTTGTTCAGTTCAGAAACAATTTACTCTCGGTTCTGTCCAGGGGGCGGTCCACGCGGTGGCTGATCCCCCGGAGCCGGTTAGGCTCGGTCTCGCAGAACCCACCGCGGTCCCGGCGGACCGTGTCACATCCCAAGAAGGAGATGCTCGTGCCGTCCATCGACGTCGTCGTAGCCCGGGAAATCCTGGACTCCCGAGGCAACCCCACGGTCGAGGTCGAGGTCGGCCTCGACGACGGCAGCACGGGTCGTGCCGCCGTTCCCTCCGGTGCCTCCACGGGTGCCTTCGAGGCCATCGAGCTGCGTGACGGTGACCCCAACCGCTACCTCGGCAAGGGTGTCGAGAAGGCCGTCCTCGCGGTCATCGAGCAGATCGGCCCGGAGCTCGTCGGCTACGACGCCACCGAGCAGCGCCTGATCGACCAGGCGATGTTCGACCTGGACGCCACCGACAACAAGGGTTCGCTCGGCGCCAACGCCATCCTCGGCGTCTCCCTCGCCGTCGCCCACGCCGCCTCCGAGGCCAGCGACCTCCCGCTCTTCCGCTACCTGGGCGGCCCGAACGCGCACCTGCTGCCCGTTCCGATGATGAACATCCTGAACGGCGGCTCGCACGCCGACTCCAACGTGGACATCCAGGAGTTCATGATCGCCCCGATCGGCGCGGAGTCCTTCTCCGAGGCGCTGCGCTGGGGTGCCGAGGTCTACCACACCCTCAAGAAGGTGCTGAAGACCAAGGGCCTGTCCACCGGCCTCGGCGACGAGGGCGGCTTCGCCCCGAACCTGGAGTCCAACCGCGCCGCCCTGGACCTCATCATCGAGGCCATCAAGCAGGCCGGTTACATCCCCGGTGAGCAGATCGGGCTCGCGCTCGACGTCGCCGCGTCCGAGTTCTACAAGGACGGCAAGTACGAGTTCGAGGGCAAGTCCCGCTCGGCCGCCGAGATGACCGAGTACTACGAGGAGCTCGTCTCCGCGTACCCGCTCGTCTCCATCGAGGACCCGCTGTACGAGGACGACTGGGCCGGCTGGAAGGTCATCACCGACAAGCTGGGCGACAAGGTCCAGATCGTCGGCGACGACCTCTTCGTCACCAACCCGGAGCGCCTGGCCCGCGGTATCGAGGAGGGCTCCGCCAACGCCCTGCTCGTCAAGGTGAACCAGATCGGCTCGCTGACCGAGACCCTGGATGCCGTCGAGATGGCCCAGCGCAACGGCTTCAAGTGCATGATGTCCCACCGCTCCGGCGAGACCGAGGACGTCACCATCGCCGACCTCGCCGTCGCGGTGAACTGCGGCCAGATCAAGACCGGCGCCCCGGCCCGCTCGGACCGCGTCGCCAAGTACAACCAGCTCCTGCGCATCGAGGAGATCCTCGACGACGCCGCGGTCTACGCCGGCCGCAGCGCGTTCCCGCGGTTTCGCTCCGCGAACCAGTAAGCACAGCAAGGGCTGATCCGCGGCCCTGTAGCAGCGTCGTACGTACGTCCCCGTACCCGGTCCCGTACCGTGTGCGGGGACGTACGCACGTAGAAGGGGAGGCGGAGAGCCGATGCCAGTGAAGGACCGGGACCGTTTCTCCACCACGACCAGGATCAGACTGCTCGGCGAACAGACGGCGGCCCGTGTCTACCGTTCACAGACCAAACGGCAGGCCCGCCGCTCCCGGCTGACCGGCCGGGCCGCGCTGCTCGCCCTGGTGGTGTGCACGCTGGTGGTGGCGCTGGCGTACCCGATAAGGCAGTACGTGTCCCAGCGCGCCGAGATCTCCGACCTCCAGCGGGACAAGGCACAGGCCGCCGCGCGGGTCGAGAAGCTGCGCGACCTCAAGGCACGCTGGCAGGACGACACGTACGCGGAGCAGCAGATCCGGCAGCGGCTGCACTACGTGATGCCGGGGGAGACGGGCTTCGTCGTCGTCGACCCGGACGCGGCCAGGCAGTCCCGCACCGACCTCGGCGCGGCCGACCGCCCCTGGTACGCGAACGTCTGGGACGGCGTCGACAAGTCCGACGCCTCCGACCGGTGAACCGACAGACCCACAGACCCACGGACCCGTAGAAAGACAGGCATGGAAACGCCCCCGCCCTCCACCCCCCGCACCGAGCCGACCGACGCGGATGTCGAGGCCTTCGAGCAGCAGCTCGGACGGCCGCCGCGCGGACTGCGGGCGATCGCGCACCGCTGCCCCTGCGGACAGCCGGACGTGGTGGAGACGGCCCCGCGCCTCCCCGACGGCACGCCCTTCCCGACGACGTACTACCTGACGTGCCCGCGCGCCGCCTCGGCGATCGGGACGCTCGAGGCGAACGGCGTCATGAAGGAGATGACGGAGCGGCTGCAGACGGACCCGGAGCTCGCCGCCGCGTACCGGGCCGCGCACGAGGACTACATCGCGCGCCGTGACGCCATCGAGGTCCTGGAGGGCTTCCCGAGCGCGGGCGGCATGCCGGACCGGGTGAAGTGCCTGCACGTCCTGGTGGGGCACTCGCTGGCCGCCGGCCCGGGGGTCAACCCGCTGGGCGACGAGGCGATCGCGATGCTGCCGGAGTGGTGGGCGAAGGGGCCGTGCGTGGCGTCGGTCGAGGAGGAGGCCCGATGACCCGTGTCGCCGCCGTCGACTGCGGTACGAACTCCATCCGGCTCCTCGTCGCCGACGCCGACCCGGACACGGGTGAACTCGTCGACCTGGACCGGCGGATGACCATCGTGCGGCTCGGGCAGGGCGTCGACCGGACCGGACGGCTGGCCCCCGAGGCGCTGGAGCGGACCTTCGCCGCGTGCCGGGAGTACGCGGCCGTCATCAAGGAACTCGGCGCCGAGCGGCTGCGGTTCGTCGCCACCTCCGCCTCCCGGGACGCCGAGAACCGGGACGAGTTCGTCCGCGGGGTCATCGACATCCTCGGGGTCGAGCCCGAGGTGATCTCCGGCGACCAGGAGGCGGAGTTCTCCTTCACCGGGGCGACCAAGGAGCTCACCGGCAGCGACCACCTCGCCAAGCCCTACCTGGTCGTGGACATCGGCGGCGGGTCGACGGAGTTCGTCGTGGGCGACGACACCGTGATCGCGGCCCGGTCCGTCGACATTGGCTGCGTACGGATGACCGAGCGCCATCTGATCGACGAGAACGGCGAGGTCAGCGACCCGCCGACCGCTGAGCAGGTCGAGGCGATCCGGCAGGACATCGTCGAGGCCCTCGACCTGGTGACTCAGGTGGTTCCGCTGACCGCGGCCCGCACGCTGGTCGGCCTGGCAGGCTCGGTGACGACGGTGGCGGCACTCGCGCTCGGCCTGGACGAGTACGACTCCACGGCGATCCATCAATCCCGTGTTCCCTTCGAGAAGGTCGCCGAGCTCACCGACTGGCTGCTGACCTCCACGCATGCCGAGCGCGCGGCCAAGCCGGTCATACACCCGGGCCGGGTCGACGTGATCGCGTCCGGTGCCCTGGTGCTGCGTCTGATCATGGAGTGGATCGGCGCCGAGGAGGTCGTCGTGAGCGAGCACGACATCCTCGACGGCATCGCGTGGTCCGTCGCCTGAACCTCGTCGCTGCCCTCCCCTGAGCAGGCAGAACAACGTATGAGCGCGTCCGAGGGGCCCTTCGGGGCCCCTCTCCCATGTGCCGTCGAGAAAGTTCGTGAAGTTCTTCACAAGGAATTGGGTCCTGTCGGACGACGAATGTGGTCCGGTTGGCCCTTCCGAGGGCCCAACACCCCTGTGAACACGTTCAAAACGGTGGGATGCGGACCTCACGCGAGGGGTGCGTGAGGGAGTCGCGGGGGTGCCTCACGGGAGGGCTTTCGGCACGGAGAGGCAGCTCACGCGGCATTGACAACGGTGATCCCTACACCCTGGTTCCCGCTTCCCGCCATGACCTGGATCACGTGAGTCGCGGAGGATAACACACCCTCTGCAAGAGCTTGTGAAGGGGCGCACGAGCGACCCCCCTGGGGCGGGTGGATACTCGATGGCATGAGCACCACGGAGCGTCCCAGGATCCTCGTAGTAGGCGGTGGGTACGTAGGCCTGTACGCAGCTCGGCGCATTCTCAAGAAGATGCGCTACGGCGAGGCGACCGTCACGGTCGTCGACCCCCGGTCGTACATGACCTACCAGCCCTTCCTCCCCGAAACCGCCGCCGGCAACATCTCCCCGCGCCACGTCGTCGTCCCGTTGCGACGCGTGCTGCCCAAGGCGGAGGTTCTCACCGGCCGGGTCACCACCATCGACCAGGACCGCAAGGTCGCCACGATCGCCCCGCTGGTCGGCGAGGCGTACGAGCTGCCCTTCGACTACCTGGTGATCGCGCTCGGCGCGGTCTCCCGCACCTTCCCGATCCCCGGCCTCGCCGAACAGGGCATCGGTATGAAGGGCGTCGAGGAGGCCATCGGCCTGCGCAACCACGTCCTCGAGCAGCTCGACAAGGCCGACTCCACGAAGGACGAGGAGATCCGCCGCAAGGCGCTCACCTTCGTCTTCGTCGGCGGTGGCTTCGCGGGCGCGGAGACCATCGGCGAGGTCGAGGACATGGCCCGCGACGCGGCCAAGTACTACACCAACGTCTCGCGCGAGGACATGCGGTTCATCCTCGTCGACGCCGCCGACAAGATCCTGCCGGAGGTCGGCCCCAAGCTCGGCCAGTACGGCAAGGAGCACCTGGAGAGCCGGGGCGTGGAGATCTACCTCTCCACCTCGATGGACTCCTGCGTCGACGGCCACGTGGTGCTCAAGAACGGCCTCGAGGTCGACTCCAGCACCATCGTGTGGACCGCCGGCGTCAAGCCGAACCCGGTTCTCTCCCGCTACGGCCTTCCGCTGGGCCCGCGTGGTCACGTCGACACCCAGGCCACGCTCCAGGTGCAGGGCACCGACTACATCTGGGCCGCCGGCGACAACGCCCAGGTCCCGGACCTCGTCGGCCGCAAGGCCGGCAACGAGAACGCCTGGTGCCCGCCGAACGCGCAGCACGCGCTGCGGCAGGCCCGTGTCCTCGGTGACAACGTGATCTCCGGCATGCGGGGCTTCCCGCAGAAGGAGTACAGCCACGGCAACAAGGGCGCCGTCGCGGGTCTCGGCCTGCACAAGGGCGTCGCGATGATCGTCATGGGCAAGATGAAGATCAAGCTCAAGGGCCGTCTCGCCTGGTACATGCACCGCGGCTACCACGGTCTGGCCATGCCGACCTGGAACCGCAAGGTCCGCGTCTTCGCCGACTGGACCCTCGGTATGTTCCTCAAGCGCGAGGTCGTCTCCCTCGGCGCGATGGAGCACCCCCGCGAGGAGTTCTACGAGGCCGCGAGGCCCGTACCGGCGGCCGAGCCGAAGAAGACCGAGGCGAAGGCCTCCTGACCGGCTCCGGTCACTGATCCACCCCGAAGGACCTTCCGCCATCCGTGGTGCGGGAGGTCCTTCGGCGTGTCCGGAGATGTTCGGGGGGTTTCGTTCCCCCGGGATGTCTGACCGACCGTCACAACCCTTACGCCTGTGGGTGATGCAGCGGATACTTTTCGTTGCACTCGGTGCGGCGGCCCGACGGGGGGTCGGGGGAGGGGGCTGCGTGTGATCGCGGATCTGGACAGGATCCACACGAGGATCGGGGACGATGTCGTCGAAGCGCTGCTGGGCGGAAGAGTGCTGGCGCCCCGGACGGTCAGGGCGATGCTCATCGACGAGCTGCGCAAAGAGGCCGGGCATGTACCGGAACCGGACGAGAACCTGCCGCCGCGCATGTGGTTTCTGCAACTGGTCCGTTCCTGCACGCCGGACGACGAGTCGTGCCTGCTGCCGCATCTCGTCAAGGTTCTCGACCGGATGGACCCGGGCAGTCATCAGACGCTCACCGTCCACCGGCTCGCCGACGAGTGGAACGCCCTCGCCGCCCTGCCGCTTTTCGCCCCCAAGTGGGACTGGCTGCAGCGGAAGTTGAGCGGCGACGCGGCGGAGGCCGTCCGGTTCGCGACGGGGGGACGAGTCACCGTCGCACCGTCTCACTGCAGAACGGCGTGGAACGCGCTGCACTACCTCGTCGGACACACAGCACTGCCGAGCGGGGGGCCGCCCTGGATGCGTCTCATGATGCGGCTCTGGAAGCAGACCAGCGGTGAGACCGAGGGGCGCGAGCTGTACGCGCTGACCCGGTTGACCGTCGGCAAGAGCCTTGCACTGGCTGCGCAGTTGGACCTCTTGGTCCCCCAGGCACCCATCGCCGCAGCCGAGCGGCAGCAGACCCCGGATTACCTGATCATCGGTATCGCCCACGATGACCGGTCCTCCGACCGGTACCGGGTCTCGTACTGGTTACAGGCGCCGGGCGACCCGATGCCTCTGCCCGGGGTCGAACACCGCACCGCCGACCGTCAGGGGCTGGAGGTCGCAGTCGACGAGATGATCTCGCTGGCCGAGAGGGAGGAGGGCATCCGGCTCAGCGAGGAGGAGCTTCAGCTGGAGATTGTCCTTCCGTTGGAACTGCTCAACCTCCCCGTGCACGGCTGGTCGGTCGGCCGCCCCGGGCCACAGGCCGAGCTCGCCGCCCACTACCAGGTCGTCCTCCGGAGTCTGGACCGGCTGCGCAACCACAACTGGCACCGGGTCTGGCGGCAGCGCTGGGCGCAGCTTCACGAGCCCAGCCCCAAACACAAGTTCATGGACCCGGTGGACTTTCCGCCGGGCCCCGGGGACCTGACGCGGCTGGTGGCGCAGCTCAAGGAGGAGAAGTGTGTCGCAGTGGTGCTGAGCGGACCTCCTGAGCACGAACGCTCACGGGGGCGGCGTGAAGCCGAGGCAGCCCTTCTGACCGGGACGCCGGTGCTGGTGTGGCATCGCACCAAGGAGACCAACGAGGAGTTCAGGAACTACGTTCTCCGCTTGCTCCGACCCCGGCTCACAGAGCTTCCCGGCAAGGTCACCGACGCCCGCCGCCACGACCTCGCCGAGGCCCAGGACTCACCCAGTCGCCATCTCGCCGTCCTCTGGGACGACCCCGACCGCAACCCGTACGCACCTCCGCTCAACCCGTTCGCCCTCGACGACTCACTGGGCTCGGGGGCCCTGTAGATGGGAGTTCGCGTTGGAAGCCGAGTCCTGGTGGCTGTATCGCGGGGAAGGGCAGCCGACGACCCGCGAGAGGTCCGAACCTTGGCCGCAGCCCCCGCCGTGGCGCCGTTTCCAGGGCGGGGCCTTACGTCCCACCCCGCCGGACGAGGCCCCCGCCTCCGCCCGCTACCTGGGCGACGGCCTTCCGGCAGGGCCCGACCTCGACGCGGCCGGGCTCGCCGTGGTGAACGCCGCCATCCTGCTGCGCCGCCCCCTGCTGGTGACCGGCCCGCACGGCGCGGGCAAAACCAGCCTCGCTCACCGCATCGCACGCGAACTCGGCCTCGGCCGGGTGCTGCGCTGGTGGATCAGCAGCCGTACCACACTGCGTGAGGGGCTGTACACGTACGACACGATCGGCCGGCTCTCGGCCGGCGTGGCGGGACAGGCGGACGGCAATCCGGGTCGCTTCGTCCGGCTGGGCCCGCTGGGCACCGCCCTGCTGCCGTACGAACGACCCCGGATGCTGCTGATCGAGGGACTGGACCGCAGTGACGTGGCCCTCACTGACGAGTTGCGGGGTGTCTTCGAGGACGGTGGCTTCGACGTCGCCGAGTTGCGGGCGGTCCCGTCGGCCCTGGTCGCCGCAGAAGACGGACCCGGTGCCGAGGTGGCCCAAGGGCGCGTTTGCTGTGGCGAGTTCCCCGTCGTGGTGATCACGGCTGAGGACGACGAGAGCCTGCCGCCGACCTTCGTGGAGCACTGCATGCTGCTGCGAATACCGGATCCGCCCGAGCCCGAGCGGCTGGCCGCCTCCTGGCTCTCTTCCGAGACGGCCGAGGCGGGGTGGCGTTCGGCGCTGCGGGTGGTGGAGGGGACGGATCCCGGGCGGGTGCCGTCGGTCGCTGCGATGCAGGACGCGATGTGGTTGGGAGTGGTCCGGGCCGGGGCGGATGGCTGGAGCCCGGAGGGGGAATACCCGGGGCAGGCAGCCCTTGACGCGCTGTGGTGCCGGGGCCGCGGGGGGAGGGGCGAATGAACACCTGCAGGGGTGATCCTCCAGGTGCGTTACCCGACCCGCACACCCTGCTCCGCGCGCTGCGCCGGTTCGCCGGCCTGTCCGGGCGACCCGACGCCGTGGTGATGCTGGACGACGGCCGTGCCGCAGATGTCTGGCGACAGACCGCCCGGGAACTCGCCGAACTCCTGCGCCGCAGCGGGGCGTTCGACCGTGTCGCGGTACGTGAGCGGAGTGCCGGGCGAGCGCTGCCGGGCGGACCGGGGCGGGTTCTCCTGCTGCTCGCCGACGGTTGGGAGCCCGGCTGGGCGTCCGGCAGCACCGTGGCGGCACTGGCCCGCTGGGCGGCGCACGGTCCGGTGGCCGTCGTCCACCTGCTGCCCCGCACCCTGTGGAGCCGGGGCGCGCTCACCACCTGGCCCGCGTTCCTGCGCCCCGCCGGACGCGGCGCCCCGGGCCACCGGCTGCGCTGCCGGGTCCGGGGCGTCGCCCCCGACATGGCCGGCCTGTCGGGTACAGGCACCCTGATCCCCGTACCGGTCCTGGAACTCGATGCCGGCGAACTCGCCTGCTGGGCCCGGCTGCTGACCGCGCAGGAGACCGGTCCCGTCCCCTTCCCCATCACCTTCGCGGGCCGCATCGCGAACGGAACACCCTCCCTGCCGCCCGCCCTGCCCGTCGGCCCGTACGAGATCGTCGAGGGGTTCCAGCGCTGGGCGCCGCCCGAGGTCTTCCAGCTGGCGATGTTGCTCGCGGGGACCCCGTTGACCTGGCCGCTGGTCGACCGGGTTCGGCGGCTGTGCGTGCCGAAGGCGGGACGGGACGGATTGGCGCAGCTGTTCGTCTACGGTCTGCTGCGGCCGGTGCCCCGGGTCCGTACCGACGCCCAGCGGGTGCGTTGGGACTTCATCCCCGGGGTGCGCGAGGAACTCCTGGCGCACCTGCGCAAGGACGAGCTGGGCCGGCTTGTGGCCACGGTCACCGAAGGGATCGGTCAGGGTTCTCGGCGACTGTGGCTGTTGCCCGGCCTGATGGCCGAACCGCACACGTCGACCGCTTTTCGGGTCGACGAAGAGAACTTCCCCTGGCTCACCGCCCAGAAGGCCGTTCTCGGCGCTCTTTCCGGCCCGAGCCTGGAGCCCGCGGCCCGGCTGGGCCAGGCTCTGGACGGGCACCTGGCCGAGCGGCGGCTGCGCCGGGCGCAGGTCCAGCCTCTGGGAGAACGCCTGGTATCCAGGCGACCACCGGCATCCACACAAGCGGTCACCGACGAAAGGGGCCCGGAGATGGTCGAGGTCAGCCGGCCGCAAAGCGGTACGCGGTCCGGGAGCACCCCTGCGGTCTGGGGCAACATACCGCCACAGAACGCCAACTTCATCGGCCGTGAGGATCTGCTGGACAACTTGCACGGCCGCCTGCAGCGCGAACGCGCCACGGCCGTCCTGCCGAACGCCCTGCACGGTATGGGCGGCGTCGGCAAGACCGCCTTGGTCGTCGAGTACCTGTACCGGCGGCTGAGCGATTACGACGTCGTGTGGTGGATCCCCGCGGAACGCACCAGCCAGGTCGTCCGCTCGCTGGCCGAACTCGCCCTGCGCATGGGCCTGAAGACCAGCGGTGAGGCGGGCACTGCCGTGCCTGCCGTGCTGGAGGCGCTGCGCCGTGGGGACCCGTACGAGGACTGGTTGCTCGTCTTCGACAACGCGGAGAGCCCCGACAACGTACGGGCCTACTTTCCGGCCGGCGGCACCGGGAACATACTCGTCACCTCCCGCAACCCTCAATGGTCCAGCGTGGCGCGGCCGTTGGAGGTCGACGTGTTTGCCCGCCCGGAGAGTGTGCAGCTGCTGCGACGCCGCACCCCCGAGCTCACCGAGGAGGAGGCGGACCGGCTCGCTCAGGCACTCGGCGACCTCCCCCTGGCAGTGGAACAGGCCGCCGCCTGGCTCGCCGAGACGGGCATGTCGGCGGACGAATATCTACGGCTGTTCGAGGAGAAGCGGCTGGAGCTGCTGGACGAGACCGAGTCCCCGGACTACAAGGCGCCTGTGATCGCGGCCTGGAACGTCTCGCTGGACCAACTTGAGTCGAAGAACCCGGCCGCCTTGCAACTGCTCCAGGTGTGCTCGTTCTGCGCCCCCGAGCCGATTCCGCGGAACTTCTTCAACATGCTCCGGGACCGCCCCATCGTCCCCGCACCCGTGTCCGAGTCGGATCAAGGCCCCTTGGAGCTGGACCAGGCGCTACGCGATCCGATCAAGCAGGCGCAGACCATTCGCGAGATCGGACGCTTCTCGCTGGCGCGCATGGATCACCGTGCGAACGCCATTCAGATGCACCGGCTGGTTCAGATGGCGCTGCAGGCCCGGATGACCGACGAGGAGCAACGGCGTATGCGCCGCGGCGCCCACCAGCTTCTCGTCGCCAACGACCCGTCCGACCCGGAGAACGCCGGCCACTGGGACCGCTACGGTGAACTGACCCCGCACGTCATGGCCTCCGGCGCGGTGCACTCGGACGACCAATGGGTGCGGGCACTGATCATCAACCAGATCAAGTACCTGTGCCGGTGGGGGGATTATGACACCGGCGGTGAATTGGCCACCGAGGCGCACGAGGTCTGGCGAGACAAGTTCGGCGGCGACGAGGACCAGACGCTCCTGGCAACGAAGTGGTTGGGGGTGCTGAACTTCAACCGGGGGCGCTACGAGGACGCGGCACGCCTCAACGCCGAGGCACTCGAGTCGTACCGGCGCACGCTCGGCGAGGATCACCCGGAGACCCTCGACGCGCTGGGCAACGTGGCGATCGACCGGAGGGTGCAGGGGGAGTTCGGCGAGGCGCTCGAACTCTCCGAGACGATCCACCGACGTCTGGTGAGGCTCAACGGCGACGACGACCCGGAAACGCTGCGGGCGGCCCACAACGCGGGCGTGAGCCTCAGGCTGGCCGGGCTGTTCAAGCGGGCGCGGCAGCTGGACGAGGACACCTGGAACCGCAAATGGCGGATCTTCGGCCTCGATCACGCGCTCAGCCTGGTCACTCGGCTGGGGCTGATCGTGGACATGCGCGAACTCGGTAACTACCACGAGTCGCTCACCTACCAGGAGGACATCACCTCGCAGTGCAGGCGCGCCCTCGGCAGTGAGAACCCGCTCACCATGTCCTGTCTGCGCCACCTCGCGGTCGGCCGCCGCAAGGCCGGCCGCCACGACGAGGCCCGACAGGCGGCGAACGCCGCTCTGCGCCGGCTCCTCGGCCGCTACGGCGAGCACGACCCGGAGTCGCTCGCGGCGAACCTGGAGGTGACCGTGAACATGCGGCACTCCGGCGAACTCGACGAGGCCTACGAACTGGGCACCCGGATCCACAGCCGGTACGCGGCCACCTTCGGCGCGACCCACCCGCACACCGTCGCCGCACAGGTGAATCTCGCGGTGACCTTGCGGCTCAACGGCGACCTGCGGAGGGCCCTGGAGATCGACGAGGAATCCCACGGCCTGCTGAGCGAACGGCTCGGTGACAGGCACCCGCTGACCCTGGTGTGCGCCACCAACCTGGCCAGTGACCGCTTCGCCCTGGGCGACGTGGAAGCGGCCCGCGACCTGGACACCGAGACCCTGGCCCGCTCGGTCGAGGTGTTCGACGAAAACCATCCGTCGGTTCTGGCCTGTGCGGCGAACCTGGCGCTGGACCTGCGGGCGACGGGGGAGGTGCAGCGGGCCCAGGTGCTGCATGCCGAGACTGCCGACCGCCTCGGCGCCACCCTGGGCTCGGATCACCCCGCCGTCCTCCAGGCCCTGGACTGGGACCGACGGGCCAACTGCGACATCGACCCGATGCCGCTGTGACCCGGCGGCCGATCAGTCCCGGGCCAGCCCGGCGGCCAGTGACACCAGTCGCCGTGAGCTGACCCGGTCGCCGAGTTCGGCGGCGACCGCCCGGAGCAACTCGGGCTGTTCGAGCAGCAGTCGAGGTGCCTGGCCGCCCTCTTCCCGCAGGGTCAGCCCGAGCCCGGCCCAGGCGCTCGCCCGCCCGCCGCCGTCCAACTCGGCGGAGTAGAGCCGCTTCGCGAGGGCCAGCTCGCCGGTGACCAGAGCGAGATCGGCCGACGAGGAGCCGGGCACATCGCCGACGCCGTCCCGGAGTCGGCCGAAGGCCACCGGGTCGCTGAGCCGTAGCCGGGCCAGCAGGGCGAGGACGTCCAGCCGACACCCGTCGGGGTCGGTGCTCACGGTGGCGCCGCGGTGTGTTGTGCCACCGGGCGCCATCCCGGAGGCGACGGCGGCGGCGGCTTCCCGGACCGCGGACGGTACGGGACGTACATGGTGCGCCCGCCAGGAGGCACGATGGTGCACCGCGGCAAGGTCGGCGAGCGTACCCGGGGACTCCGGCACCTCCTCCGCGAGCCAGGGGCCGAGCTCCAGGGAAAGGCCCTCGACCAGCCGGTGGCCGGCCGCCGTCAGTCCCGGCCGTCCCCTGAGCGTGTCCAGGACGGCCCGGGTCTGGCGCCGCCACAGCGCGAACTCGAAGTGGGCGAGCTGTCCGGTCGGCCCCTCGTCGAGTTCGCGCCGGGTGCGCCAGAAGGCGGTCACCCCGGCGAAGGCATACGCCCCGTGCAAGAGTCCGATCAGCGGGCGCGGGTCATCCCGCCACGGTGCGTGATAGAGGCCGTCGTCCGTGCCGTCGTGCAACGGCGCGAGCCGCATCAGCCCGTTGAGCACGGAGTGCCGGAACTCGTGGATGAGTGTGACCGCCAACTCCGCTGCGACCGCGGCCTCGTCGTCCGGATGCGGGGCGGACAGCACGACGCAACCGAACGCGTCCGACGACGTTGCACTGTGCGGCCGCAACCGTTCGCCGTGCGGAAGAGGTGTCAGTGACAGCAGCCCTGCCGAGAGGGCGGCGGCGCTGTCCGGGTGGTCGCGCACCAGGGTGCTCCAGGTCCGCTGGACCCGCAGCTCCCAGTCCGCGTACTCCTCGTCGGTGAGCCGCGCGGGAGTGCCGGTGCCGCCGGTGGGCGGACAGCCCAGATCGTCCAGAACGACCTCCAGGACCTGACCGTCACACTCGGCCCGCAGCCGCCGCAGCCCCGACCAGCCCTCAGCGGACACCTCTGGATCCGTGGGGACGCGAATGCCGTCCACGTGCAGGCCGTCCGTCCCGCCCCGCACCTCCGCCGTCGAGTACACCTCGGCGGACGCCGTTTCGGCCCGGCCCAGGCACGGCAGCAGCACCTGACCCAAGGTGACGGGCACCTCGATGCGGAACTCCAGACCGGCCAGTGCGGCGGCCGAAGCGGCGAGTCGGTGCAGGCCGCCGTAGTGCGCCCAGAAGGGCACCGCATCGGTCGGCTCCGCCGTCCCGGCCGTGTCGCCCTGGGGCATCGCGCGCAGGGCGCCCGCGACCCACGCGCCGGACTGCGGATCCAGCAGTACCTGCCGCACGCGCTCGGGAGCCTGCCGCTGGGCCCGTACGAGCAGATCCCAGGCCGCTTCGCCGGACGGCAGCCGGCCCGCGGCACCGGCCGCGGGCGCGCCCTGCTCCAGCAGGATCCGCAACAGCAGAAGCCTGCGGCTGTACTCCGCCGACAGCAGTTCCCGGACCGTCGGCGCACTGTCCCCGGCTGAGCCAAGCGCCTTCAAGGAGTCCGCGGACAGCCGGTGTTGTGTTGCCATGTAAGGGCTCAGCTTCCCTGGCTGCCTGCCACGGTACTGAGGGGACGCGCTACGTCGGACAGCACGGCCGCGACAGCCGGCGCGACGGCCGGATCGTCGAGCGGCGGAAGCTGATCGAGGGGCATGTCGGACAAGTCGGGAATAAGGGTGCTGGCGACTGGCGCGTCAGTCGCCACGTGCTGTCTCGTCATGGAACGGAATCGTAGGTCAAGGAAACGATGTAGGCAGGGCGAAGTCCCCTACGCCCCACACAGCTGGCCTTCCGACGTCTCCGCGCGGTGAGTCAGGCCGATCGCGCAGCCGCAGCGACCGCCGTGCCGAGGGCCTCGACCTCGGGTACGTCCCCGGCGCAGAGCCGGGCCGCTTCGACCAGCTCGGCCAGGGCGCCGGGAAAGCGCAGACACGTGCGGACGACGGCGAGCGCCGTCGTCCGGACCGTCGGCATCTCCGGTACGACTGCCCAGAGTCCGATGTCTCCGCGCACCAGGCCGATCATCTCCTGCCGGGAGACCGGCGCCCGGAACTCGGGCACGGCGAGCAGCGCCTCGACCACGGCGGCGACCGCGGCGTTGGACGGCTGTGCCGGGGACGGCTGGAACGGGGCCCCTGGCTCGGGCGCGGCCAGCAACTGCCCCTCTGTACCGTCCCAGCCCCGTGACCACAGGTGGATAGGGGTCTGACGGGCCAGCCCGCGCTGTCGTAAGGCGGTGAACGTGTCGCGGAGGGACGCGTACAGGGCCTCCGTGTCGGGCGGCCAGAGGTCGGACCCGTCGGCGGTGAGCAGGCGCAGCACCTCCCGGCTGAACAAACCCGTGCGCTCGCCGGAGAGGTTGAGGGCCCGTTCACCCGCCCGTACCGCGAAGAGGGCGGTCTGGTTGTGCCCGGCGGTGGAAGTGCCCGGGGAGAGGGTGGAATGGGGCAGCGCGCGGCGGGCGCGCCGCACATCGTGCACCACCTGGCACGCATCGACCAGCCATATCTGGCGCCGGAACGCGGGAACGGCATTCGAACGGAAGAACGAAAGGGCCAAGTCGAGATCGACATTGACGCGGTCCTCCGAGACGGCGTCGGAACAGAAGACCCGTCGGTGCCCCTCGGCGTCCACCACACCGTGCCCGCCCCACACGACCCAGAGCAGATCACCGTCCTCGCCCGGGACGCCGCGCAGCAGCTCACGGCGTACGGTCGCCTCGTCGGCGCGGTGCACGGGGTGTGGGCGCCCGTTCCATATCGCGGAGTTGCGGGCGAGTGGCGCGACCAGGGCTCTCACTCGCTCCGGCGGCACGCCTCGGTCCAGGAACCAGTCGGCGAATCGGAGGGCGTCCTCCGCGGGCCCGTCCAGGTCCCAGTCCGGGCCGGCCTCGTAGGACTCGACACCGACGACGACCACGCTGGTGCGGGACGGGGACAGCGGGTTCATGGCAGCTCCCGGGCGAGCAAGGAGTACAGATCCGGGTGCGACCAGTAGGCGCTGTGTGCGTAAGGGAACGGCTGGCGGCTGTCCAGCGGGACGTCCCGGGCCCGGCCGGGAAAGACGCGCTCCGCGACGAACGCGAGCAGGTCCCGGCGGTCGTACACATTGGTCCACGGTGGGAAGTCGGGCCGCAGCGGAGCGCCGAACGGCAGACTGGGCAGTGCGCCGATCTCGTAGAGGAACGGGGCCTGAGAGCCGACAGTCACCAGGTGCGCCACCTCCGGCCGCGGTCCGGGCGCGGCCAGCAGGTCCACTGCCGCGATCCCGCCGAGGCTGTGGCCGAGAACAGCCACCTGGCCGTCTCCATCGGCCACACACTCCGCGATGCGCCGGGCGAGCAGGGCGCGGATGGCGTCGCCTCGGGCCAGGTAGAGCAGGATGTCGCCCGCGGCCGGGTGGCCGACATCGGTCAGGGCGCCCCGGCGGCGTTCCACGGCCCGGGCCCCGCCCAGCCGCAGAGCGGTACGGGCAGCCAGCAGGCCGACCCGGGACGCGACCGAGCGCACTTGCGTATCCGGCCCCGCCCCGCCCAGCGCCGCGGCGAGCGCCCCGACCAGTTCGTCGCGGGCCCGGCCGTCCCCCTCGACGGCACCGGCCGCGTCCTTCCGATCGCCTGCCTCGGCCACGGTGGCACGGGCGAGCAGTAGCGACAGCCCGGGATCGTCGGCGAACACGGCACGGGCGTCCGCCCAGGCATCGCTGTCCAGTACGGCGGCCAGGGCGCCCGGCAGTCGGCCGGTCAGGCCCGCGGCGTCGGCCAGGGCGCGTAATCGCCCGGGAGCGCCGGGCGCCAGCAGGGACTGCACGGTCTGCTCGGCCTCTTCGCCCGGTAGTTGCGCACCGGGCGGGGGGTCGGTCACCTCCCCGACGCCTGCCAGGCGTAGCTCGTACAGCGGGTCGGCGTACAGCAGCAGCCAGGCGTCCACCGGATCGGGTGTGGCCTCGTCGTCCGGGGCTCGGGTGCGGTCGTAGTCCGGGACCGAGGCGCCGCCCGCGTTCAACCGGGCACCTTCGGCGGTTCCCCAGGAGCAGACTGCGACGGTCATGTCCGGCCGCAGCGGCGCCAGCCGCTCGGCGAGCAGGTCGACGACGGCCCGTACCCCCGTCTCGCGAACACCCGTCCCGTGCACGAAGAGCAGCGTCGGCATGCCGTCAGTGTGCGGGCTTCCCAGCTTGTGGAACAGAGGGGCGCGGACCCCGCACAGACGCATGGCATCCACATGTATTTTGCCCAGCTGTGACGCCGACGGGGGACTGCGCAGGCCGGGTGTGGGTGTTTACGTGGTACTGGACATTCCGGGATCGTTGTCACGGAGGTGTGGGCCATGGCCGACGCCGCGTTGCGGCTCAAGAGGCTTGTCGAACCACTGCTGGGAGTGCCGCTACCGGTGCGGATCCGCGCCTGGGACGGTTCGGAGGCCGGGCCGCCGGACGCTCCCGCGCTGGTCGTGCGCAACCGGCGGGCCGTGCGCCGGCTGCTGTTCAAGCCGGGAGAACTGGGGCTGGCCCGCGCCTGGGTCGCCGGTGACCTGGGCCTGGACGGCGACCTCTACACCGCGCTCGGTCTGATCTCCGGGCTGGTCTGGGAGCGTGGCGAGGACGCCCGCGGTCTGGGCCGGGCCCTGCGCGACCCCGAGGTGCGGGCCGCCGTACGCGGACTCGTCGTCCTCGCCGGGCCGCCGCTGCCCCCCGCCCCGCCTCCCGAGGAGGTCCGCAGGCCGCGCCGGCATCTGCACACCAAGCGCTCCGACAAGCGTGCCATCAGCCACCACTACGACGTCGGAAACGACTTCTACGAGCTCGTCCTCGGGCCGTCGATGGTGTACTCCTGCGCCTACTGGGAGGCCCCCGACCCCGATGGCACCCTGGAGGGCGCCCAGCGCGACAAGCTCGACCTCGTCTGTCGCAAGCTCGGGCTCGCACCCGGACACAGACTCCTCGACGTCGGCTGCGGCTGGGGCTCGATGGCCGTGCACGCCGCGCGCGAGTACGGCGTGAGCGTCGTCGGCGTCACCCTCTCCCAGGAGCAGGCGGCCTACGCCCGCAAGCGCGTCGCCGGGGAAGGGCTCACCGACCGGATCGAGATCCGGGTGCAGGACTACCGGGACGTCACCGACGGGCCCTACGACGCGATCTCCTCCCTCGGCATGGCCGAACACGTCGGCGCCGAACGGTACTTGGAGTACGCCGAGGACCTGCTGAAGCTGCTCAGGCCGGGCGGGCGGCTGCTCAACCACCAGATCGCCCGGCGCCCGCACCGCGACGAATCGGCGTACACCCTCGACGGGTTCATCGACGCCTACGTCTTCCCCGACGGCGAACTCGCCCCCCTCGGCACCACCGTCACCCAGCTGGAGCGCGCCGGGTTCGAGGTGCGGGACGTCGAGTCGATCCGTGAGCACTACGCCCTCACCCTGCGTCGCTGGGTCGCCAACCTGGAGCGTGAGTGGGCGGATGCGGTGCGGCTCGCCGGGGCCGGGCGGGCCCGGGTGTGGCTGCTGTACATGGCCGCCTGCGCCCTCGCCTTCGAACGCAACCGCCTCGGCGTCAACCAGGTCCTGGCCGTCCGCGCCCCCGAATCCGGCACCTCGGGACTGCCGTTGCGGGCCCGCACCTGGAACTGAGGCCGGGGCGGGGCGGGTTGTCCGGCTGCGGGTTGTGTGTGGCCGGTCGCGCAGTTCCCCGCGCCCCTGGGGTGTCCGGGTCGCCGGTGTCGGGATCCTCGGGTTCGTCGTCGGCGGGCTCGTCGTCCGGCTGCGGGTTGTATGTGGCCGGTCGCGCAGTTCCCCGCGCCCCTGGGGTGTCCGGGTCGCCGGTGTCGAGATGGGTCGGCTCGTCTTCGGCGTTTTCGTTCTCGGGCCGGGAGGAGGGCCCTCCTCCCGGCCGGGGGTCGGCTACTCCGCCTTGATGGCGGCCAGCATGTTCATGCGGGCCGCCCTGCGGGCCGGCCACAGTGCGGCGAGGATGCCCACCGTCGCCGCCAGGAGGAGGAAGACCGCCATCCTGGCCCAGGGCACGACGAGTTCGTACGTCGCCATCTTCGCGCCGAGGAGCTCGCCGGCCGCCCAGCCGAAGAACACGCCCAGGCCGATGCCGAGCACCCCGCCGAAGAGCGAGATGACCAGGGACTCCAGGCGGACCATCCGCTTGATGCCCTTGCGGTCCAGGCCGATCGCGCGGAGCATGCCGATCTCCTGGGAGCGCTCGAAGACCGACATCGCCAGGGTGTTGATGACTCCGAGGACGGCGACGATCACCGCCATGGCGAGCAGGCCGTAGAGCATGTTCAGCATCAGCGTGAACATCTGGGCGATGGAGTCGGACAGGTCCTTCTTGTCCTGGACCTTGATGGCCGGGTTGGAGCCGAGGGCCTTCTCCAGCCTGTCCTTCGTGGCGTCGGAGGCGCCGTCGGACGTCTTCAGCATGATCTGCATGTCGGCCACGTCGTTCAGGTGCGGGGAGACCGTCGCGGTGTCGAGCATGATGCCGCTGATCAGGTCGTTGCCCTCGTAGACGCCGGCGACGGTGAGCCGCTGCGCCTTGCCGTCCTCATAGTGGGCGGTGAAGGTCGAACCCGCCTTCCAGCCGAAGGACTTGGCCCTGTCCTTGTCCACGACCACCTTGGTGCCGCCGACCTCGAACGCGCCGTCGTCGACCTTCAGGTCGGTCAGCTCGCCGATGGCCGAGCCGTTCACGCCGGTCAGGTACTCGGTCTCGCCGTCGATGCGGGCCGCGGCGTTGCGCAGCGGGCTGACGGCGGTGACGTCGTCGACCTTCGCCAGCTTCTTCTCGACGTCCGGCGAGAGCTCGTTGCCGTTCGCCATGGAGACGACGTAGTCCGCGCTGATCGCCGCGGTCGCCATCTTGTCGATCGACTTCTGGAGGCTGCCCGCCATCACCGTCATACCGGTGATCAGGGTGAGGCCGATCATCAGCGCGGAGGCGGTGGCGGCCGTACGGCGCGGGTTGCGCACCGAGTTCTGGCGGGCCAGCTTCCCCGAGATGCCGAACACGCGCATGGCCGGGGCCGCGGCCGCGATCAGCGGGCGGGAGAGGAGGGGGGTGAGGATGAAGACGCCGATGATCAGCAGGACCGCGCCCATCCCCATGGGGGCCTGGCCGTCCGAGCCGTCCATCGTCGTGGCCGCCAGGATGACGGCGACACCCGCACCGCTGAACAGCGCGCCCAGCGTGTTGCGCAGCACCAGCGACCTGGTGGTCGCCTTCGCGTGCACGCTGCTCATCGCCGCGACCGGCGGGATCTTCGCCGCCCTGCGGCCCGGCAGCCAGGCCGCCAGCATGGTGATCAGGACGCCGACCACCAGGGCCGCGCCGACCGTGCCCGGCGTGATGATCAGCGGCCCGTCGGGGACGGTCGCGCCGAGCGAGCCCATCAGGGACCTGAGACCGGCCCCGATGCCGATACCGGCGACGAGGCCTGTCACGGCGGCGACCAGACCGACCACGAACGCCTCGACCAGCACCGACCGCGTCACCTGCCTGCGGGAGGCGCCGACCGCCCGCAGGAGCGCCAGTTCCCTGGTGCGCTGGGCGACCAGCATGGTGAAGGTGTTGGCGATGATGAAGGTGCCGACGAACAGCGCGATGCCCGCGAAGACCAGCAGGCCCTGCTTGAGACCGGACATGGACGAGGAGATCAACCTGGCCTGGCTGTCGGCGAGTTCCTTGCCCGTCGTGGTCTCCACCCGGTCGGCGGGCAGCGCCTTCTTCAGGGCCGCCTGCAGAGCGGTCTGGGAGGTGCCGGAGGCCGCCTTCACGTCGATCTCGTCGTACGTTCCCGGCTTGCCGAACAGCTTCTGGGCGGTGGCCGTGTCGAACAGCGCGAGGCTGCCGCCGGCCGCGACATTGCCGTCGTCGGTGGTGAAGATGCCCGTGACGGTGGGCTGGAGAACCGGGCCGTCCACCGAGATGCGCACGGTGTCACCGACCTTGTAGCCGGCCCGCTTCGCGGTCTCCGAGTCGATCGCGACCTGGTTCGCGCCGTGCGGCGCCGAGCCCTTCGCCAGCGGGTACCGGGGGTCCTCGGTGCCCGAGTAGTTGCCGCCCTGCGACTGGAAGCCGCCGCCGATGAGCTTGCCGTCCTTGTCGGCGATGGCGGTGAAGCCGTTGACGACACCGATCGCCCGGGCGGCGCCCGGCACTTCGGCGCTGCGGTCCAGCAGGGCCTGCGTCAGCTCGTGGCTCTTGCCGATCGTGTCGCCCTTGTCCTCCTCGGACTTGGCGGTGACGGCCACGTCGACCTGGTCGAAGCCCTTGGCCGAACTCTTCTGGTAGGCCTCGGAGATGGTGTTGGTGAAGACCAGCGTGCCGGACACGAACGCCACACCGAGCATCACGGCGAGCACGGTCATCAGCAGTCTGGCCTTGTGCGCGAACACGTTGCGCAGGGCGGTGCGGAACATCAGGAGGTACGGCCCTTCGCGTCGAAGCGCTTCATGAAATCGAGCACGTTGTCGGCGGTGGGCTTGTACATCTCGTCGACGATCCTGCCGTCCGCGAGGAACACCACCCGGTCCGCGTACGCCGCCGCCACCGGGTCGTGCGTCACCATGACCACCGTCTGCCCCAGCTCCCGTACGGAGTTGCGCAGGAAGCCCAGGACCTCGGCGCCGGCGCGCGAGTCGAGGTTGCCGGTCGGCTCGTCCCCGAAGATGATCTCGGGCCTGGAGGCCAGGGCCCGGGCCACGGCGACGCGCTGCTGCTGGCCGCCGGAGAGCTGCGAGGGGCGGTGGCTGAGACGGTCCTGCAGGCCGATCATCCGGATGACCGAATCCAACCACTCCTTGTCCGGCTTACGGCCCGCGATGTCCATCGGGAGCGTGATGTTCTCCAGGGCGGTCAGGGTCGGCAGCAGGTTGAACGCCTGGAAGATGAAGCCGATCTTGTCCCGCCGCAGCTTGGTGAGCTGCCTGTCCTTCAGCGAGCCCAGCTCCGTGTCGCCGATGCGGACCGAACCGGAGGAGAAGGTGTCCAGTCCGGCCACGCAGTGCATCAGCGTGGACTTGCCGGAACCGGAGGGGCCCATGATCGCGGTGAACTCGGCCTGCCGGAACTCGAAGGTGACCCGGTCAAGGGCGACCACCTGGGTCTCGCCCTGTCCGTAGATCTTCGACAGATCCGTGGCGCTCGCGGCCACGGTCGTGGTCCGGCCGGCGACGGGTGTGGTGGTCACGGGATGGAACTCCTTGAGGGACGACATCGTTGAGGACGTCTTCCATCGTGCTGGCCGGAGCGCGCCGTGTAGTCAGCCGCAGTTCTGGTTCCGAGGGCAGACTTCGGAGGGACCGGACGGCTCGCCGTCATACCTGGGGATGACGGCGGCCCTGATGGGGGCATGTGCAGAGAACAGGTGGAGCGTCCTTGTTCGGACGGTGAAATTCCGTCATTCCGCGTGCGTGGCCGGGGGCCCCGCGCAAGGCTATTGGCAAGTGCGGATGGCCTGTTCCATGGTCTGATGCACCCTCAGACATCAATAAAATAAGACAACATCGGTCCGCCCGCCCGCTGTTGGAAGGATGCGTCCCGATAGGCTCGGAACTTCAAACGCGGAGCCCATGACCTGCCCGGATGGTGGAATGCAGACACGGCGAGCTTAAACCTCGCTGCCCCTTCGCGGGCGTGCCGGTTCAAGTCCGGCTCCGGGCACTTTCGCGCCCACGCGGCGGTTCTGCGCGTGTGGGTCGTCACCCTTCGTAGACCGTCAGTACGGCTCCGTCGATCTCGATCCGGCGGCCCGCGCGCAAGCCGTCGCGGCGCAGCGTTCTCAGACAGGTGTGGAAGAGGGGCAGCTCGTCCGCGTCCAGGACGGCGGCGGCCAGTTCCACGAGTTCGGTCACTGACTCGTCGGTCAGTACGTGGGGCAGCTCGCCGGAGAGCAGAACGACCGATTCACCGGCGGGCCCGCGGACCACGACCGTGGCCGGACCGCCATGCACGAACAACACATTCCCCCCTGGGAGCCCGGGGTCGTGCGGCTCTCGCTCCTCGGGCAGGACGAGAGACTAGCGGGCGGGCCCGACACTTTCGGGCGCAGTCGAATTCTTTTTCCGAGTTCACGGAAGAGTGAACATCCGCGGTCGCGGAGCGCCGGGACCGGCTTCCGGACGGTCAGTTCCTTGGCCGGGACCCGTCGGGACGGGGGCGTGGGCGGTGGCTCCTCGGCCCGAGGGAGGGGTGCCGGTCGCTGAATGATCGGTCTTCGTACGGCCCTCGGGTAGTGGTTTCCACGATCGGGGCCCGGTTGCCGGGTGACGGCTTTCTCGGTCCGGAACCAGGTCGCGGGCGGTCGCTCCTCCTGGCCGACGGTCCCGATTCGCGGAGGTCATGTCCTCGGCGCGGTGCGGCCGTTCGCGGTCTGTCGCCTCCGGGCCGGCCGCGATGGGCGCCCGCCCGGCCCGGCGCGCCCGCCCGGCCCGGCGCGCCCGGCCGGCCCGGCGCGCCTGGCCCGGGGTGTCCGGGCGTCGGGGTTCGTGGCCGGGGTGGAGCGTCGGCGAAGGTGAGCGGGGGTGCGGCGGGGCGTTCCCGTTGCGGCCCGTCCGGGCTAGTGGGCCCGGGGGAGCCGTCGGCGGCCGAGCCCAAGGGTGAGCCGGTGAACGCCGGTTCAGGGCCGGCGGACGCCGCCGGCGCCGGGGCGGAGGCCGCGCAGGAGGACGAGGCGCGGGGGAAGTCCGGGGCGGCCGACGGGCATGAGCGCGCGGCCGCCACCACCTCGGTCGGAGCCGCCCAGCAGCCCGCCGGGTACTTCATCGCGCCCACCGCGGTGGCGGTCGTGCCGGCGGCTCCCGAGCGGCGCCCGCGGGTCGAGGGCGGGTTCGACTTCTTCGGTACGAAACCGGGGGTTACTTCTTCGGCGCGGGGGGCGTGGAGCGGTCCAGCAGGGACTCCACGAGGGCGGCCACGTGGCGGCGGTCGTCGGCCGAGAGTTGCTGGACGCTCGCGATCAGCAGGTCCACCTCGGGGTCGGCCGGGCGGGCGGCGCCGTCGGAGTCCTGGCCGGCCGGGGTGCCGTACACGTGGATGCCGCAGGCCTCCGCGGCGGAGCGGCGCACGGTGTCCAACGGGAGTTCCAGCCCCTTGGACAGGCCCTCCAGGGTGGTCGACTGGGGCATGCGGACGACCCGCTCGGTGGTCGCCAGATGGTGGACGGTGGAGCGTGGGATGCCGCCGCGGCGCGCCACCTCGCCGTAGGACCAGCCCTTCCGGTCCAGGCGCTCACGGATCAACTGCTGGAGTGCGTTGGCCACGGGTGGGTCACTTCCTGCTCGCCGCTCGGCGGAACCGTCCATGTCGGGGCCGATTCTACGGGCGGGCCCACCCGGTGCCGAAAGGGTGATTCCCCGAACGGGTTGCGCGACGGCCCCGCGAGGCCCTAGTGTCCAATCTCGTTGGACAGCACGTCCGACCAAGTTGGACAGAGTGCGGGGGGAACCTGACTCGGTCCGACCGGAAATGCCCATCCCTGAGGGGGAACTGATCATGATGGATGCACACGAGCTCGAGGCCGAGTCCGCGGAGCTGCTGCCGGGCCGGGAGGCCCTGGGCAAGCTGAAGTTCAGCTTCAACCGGACGACCAACGTGACCAAGCACGTCGCCAACGTCGAGGCGCACAACTCGTCCCTCGCCCTCAACGACCACTCCGTGGGGTCCGCGGCCGCTTCCAGCGCCTCGCAGACCATCAGCATCACCCAGTAGCAGCCGCGCACCACCTCCACAGCCTTCGTCATCATCTGAAAGGACATCCGTCATGAGCATGGACATGCACGAGCTGGACACCGAGTCCGCGGAGCTGCTGCCGGGCCGGGAGGCCCTGGGCAAGCTGAAGTTCAGCTTCAACCGGACGACCAACGTCACCAAGCACATCGCCAACGTCCACGCCGACAACCAGTCCGCGGCCGTCAACGACCACTCCGCGTGGTCGGTCGCCGAGTCGCAGGCCGGGCAGACGATCTCCGTCAAGCAGTGACCCTGCGCTGACGACGGCCGCCGGGGCGGACCGCGCACAGGTGCGGTTCGCCCCGGCGGTCATGAGGGGGGCAGGACATGGGGGGAGACCACATATGACAGTGCTCGGAGACGGGGCCCCGGCGCTGTACGACACCGGGCCGGTGCCCGGGCCCGGCGGCTGGCCGGTGACCTACGAGCAGGTGGCGACGGGCAGTCTGCCGGTCGTCGAACTGCGGCTGGTGCCCCGGCTGAGCGCGGGACTGCGGCTGCACGGCGAGTACCAGGGGTCGGGCTTCACCGAGCCCAAGTACATCGCCCGTCGGGGGGACGGGCAGGTCGTGCAGCTGTCACGGCTGCTGCATCTCGTGGCGTCGTCGGTCGACGGCGTACGCGACATCGAGTCCATCGCCCACCGGGTGAGCGCGAGATTCGGCCGCGAGGTCAGCTCCGACAACATCCGCTACCTGGTGGAGAAGAAACTCGAACCGCTCGGGGTGACCGTCCCCGAGGGCCAGGAGAGCGACGAGGTCGACGCACCCCGCTCCGACCTGCTGCTCGCGCTCAAGGGGCACCGGGTCATCTTCGACGAGCGGCGCACGGACCGGATCGCACGGATGCTGGGCTGGCTGCACCGGCCGGTCGTGGTCGTGGCCGTGCTTCTGGCGACCGTGGCCATGGACGTGTGGCTGTTCGGTTTCTTCGGGGCGATCGAGCCGGTCCTGGAGGTCCTCGACCAGCCGGTGCTGATCCTGCTCGTCTTCGCCCTGACCGTGGCCTCGCTCGTCTTCCACGAGTTCGGCCACGCCTCCGCGTGCAGATACGGCGGCGCCCGGCCCGGGTGCATCGGCTGCGGGATCTTCCTCATCTGGCCGTCGATGTACACCGACGTCACCGACGTGTACCGGATCGGGCGGGGCGGACGGATCCGCACCGACCTGGGCGGGGTCTACTTCAACGTCGTCTTCATGCTGGGCATGGCCGGGCTGTACTTCGCCACGGGGGAGCCGTTCTTCCTGGCGGCGGTCTACCTCGGCCACTTCGAGATCCTCGAACAGCTGATGCCGGCCGTACGGCTGGACGGCTACTACATCCTGGGCGACCTCGCCGGGGTCCCGGACCTCTACGGCAAGATCAAACCGATCCTGCTCGGTCTGGTGCCGGGGCGGAAGGGCCGGGCCGCCCGCAAAGAGGTCGCCGGGCTGAAGAAGTCGGCGCGGACCATCGTGGCCGCGTGGGTGCTGACCATGGTGCCGCTGATCATCGGCGAGATGGGCTACGCGCTGTGGAACCTGCCCAGGATCCTCGCCACGATGACCCGGTCGATGGTCGAGCAGTTCTCCGGAACCGGATCGGCCCTCGCGGACGGCAAGGTCGTCGAGGGGCTCGTCGGGGTGCTCGGCTGTCTGATGCTGCTGATCCCGATGGGCGGGGTCGTCTACCTCTCCGTGAAGATCGGCGGGCGGATCCTCCGTGCGGCGAAGCGTGCCACGGCGGAACGGCCCCTGTTGCGGGTGACGCTGTGCGCGTTGATCCTCGCCGGGCTGACAGGCCTCAGCTATGCGTGGACATCAGGTCTGACACCCCAGCCCCTCCCGAAGAAACCCCCGATCGCACCGATCCTCCAGCCCGGGGTGTCGACGGAGGAACCAGAACCCCGGCAGGCCGCGACTCCGGATGGCGACGCGTCCACATCGGACGGGGACTCCGCGGACGACCCGGCGGGCGCCGGCACCGGCACGGTCCCGTCTTCGGCGGCGGGCCGTCCCTCGGGCTCCGAGGCTCCTTCACCGGGTACCTCCGCCGCCCTGTCGGCGTCCGCCTCACCGGCGGCGCCGGCGTCGAACGCGGGGGCGTCCACCGGTTCCTCCCGCGGGCCGGCGTCCCCGGCCCAGGGCACCACGGAGGGCCCTGAACCGTCGTCACCGAGCACGGGCGAGGGCCCGTCCAGTCCCGCCCCGTCCCCGATCCCGTCGGAGAGCGCCCAGCCCTCGCCCACCGAACCCCCCTCACCGCCGCCGACCGGCGGATCACCGGGGGTGACCTGAGCGGCCGGGGCCGCGGCCGGCCCCGAGCCGGGGGTGTGGCCGGGGCCCCCGGCCAAAACGGCGACCGGCCCCGAGCCCGGGTCGTGGCCGGTCCCGAACAAGGCCGAACAGGGCCGCGCGCCCCGGGCAGGCCGTGACCGGCCTCAAGCCGAGGCCGATTCCCACCCCGGGCGTGCCGACACCGGTCCGGTGTCGGGGCGGGGGTCGCCAACGGCTCGGAGCCGGGCCGGCGGTCGGCCGCAAGCCGAAACCGCGGTCGGCCGCAAGCCGAAACCGGAGCCGGCCCCGAGCCGGGCCAGTGGTCGGCCGTACGCCGAACCGGGCGGCCCGGCGGCAAGCAGATCCCGGACCGGCTGTACGCCGAACCGGGGCCGGCGGCAAGCAGATCCCGGACCGGCTGTACGCCGAACCGGGACCGGCGGCAAGCAGATCCCGGACCGGCCCTACGCCGAACCGGGACCGGTTGCAAGCACAACCCGGGCCGGCTGCAAGCAGAACCGTGGCCGGCCGTAAGGCCAACCGTGGCCGGTCTCGGGGCGGGGCGGTCGGTGGCCCCGTGTCCGCACTCATCCATGAACCCGAGGAGATCCCTTGAGCAGTCACCGAAAACGCCGTTCCACCTCTCCGCTCACCCGGCGGGCCGTCCGCGTCGGCCTGTTCGCAGCCGGTGTCGCCGGTGTGGCGACCGCCGTTCCGGCGCAGGCCGCCACCGGTGGGCCCGCGAAGGTCGCCGTCGCGTCGGACCATGTGTTCAGCCGTGCCAACCGGCTCGATCACACGGAGGCGAAGGACTCGTTCACCATCCGTCAGTACGGCAAGGTGAGCGCGGCCGGTGTGCGCAACCAGGCCAACGCGGTCTCGTCGGGCTGCTCCGCCGACGACGCCTGCCGTTCGGTCGCGCTGTCCTTCCAGATCGTGACGTTCGCCGGTGATCAGACGCGCCTGAACGCCGTGAATCTCAGCGACGCCGCCAACAAGAACTGCAACGGCTGCCAGACCCTGGCCGGTGCCTACCAGTTCGTGGTCTCCACGCCCACCCCGCTCACCCTCGACTCCGCCCACCGCCGCCAACTCGCCGACATCCACCGCCGACTGGACGCGCTGACCCGCTCCAAGGTCCCCGCGGCCGAACTGCGCACCCAGGCCGACGCCCTCGCCGCCGAGGTCAACGCCGTCCTCAAGGACGCCGTGGCCGACGCCCCGAAGGGTGACGCACAGGACGACGTCACCATGCACCGTCACCTGGACGGCTGGCCCGGCCGCTGACCCGTCGGCCGTCCCGGTCCGCGGCAGCCTTCCGCGGGCCGGGACGGCCGTGCAGACCGTTGACATCGGCAGACGCTGAGCGCAGACTCAGGACATCTAAGTGAAATAAACTTCACCTAGCGAACAGTGCACAACTACTGGCGTCAGCCGAGAACCAAGGTCTCCGAAGGGAACGCCCGATGCGCACCACCGTCGGCATCATCGGAGCCGGCCCCGCCGGTCTCCTCCTCGCCCGCCTCCTTCACAACGCCGGCATCGACTCGGTCGTCCTGGAGAGCCGCGACCGCGCCTACGTCGAGCACCGCCAGCGCGCCGGGATCCTGGAGCAGGGCACGGTCGACGTGCTGCGCGAGGCGGGCGCCGGTGAGCGCATGGACCGCGAGGGGCTCCCGCACGACGGCATCGAACTGCGCTACGACAAAAAGCGCCACCGCGTCGACTTCCCCGCCCTCACCGGCGGCCGGTCCGTGATGGTCTACGCCCAGACCGAGGTGTGCAAGGACCTCATCGCCCTCCAGCTCAAGGACGGCGGCCCGCTGCTGTTCGAGGCGGAGGCGCTGGCCGTCGAGGGGGCGGACGGGGACAGCCCGCGGATCCGCTTCCGGCACCAGGGCCGCGAGGACGTCCTGGAGTGCGAGTACGTCGTCGGCTGCGACGGCTTCTGGGGCGTGGCGAGAAAGGCGATCCCCGCCGAACTCACCCAGGTGTTCGAGCGGACGTACCCCTTCGCCTGGCTCGGCATCCTCGCCGACGTCCCGCCCTCCCACGACGAGCTGGTCTACGCCCGCCACGACCGCGGCTTCGCCCTCCTGTCCATGCGCTCCCCGTCCGTCTCCCGTCTCTACCTCCAGGTCCCCGAGGGCACGCACGCCGAGAGCTGGGGCGACGAGGAGATCTGGGACGAGCTGGAGCGCCGCTTCGAGACCGACGACGACTGGACGCTGGACCGGGGGCCGATCACGCAGAAGTCCGTCACCCCGATGCGCTCCCACGTCCACGAGCCCATGCGGTACGGCCGTCTCTTCCTCGCGGGCGACGCGGCGCACATCGTGCCGCCCACCGGTGCCAAGGGCCTGAACCTCGCCGTCGGTGACGTCGTGACCTTCGCGAGGGCGCTGGCGTACCAGAAGGAGACCGGTTCGGCGGAGCGCCTCGACGCCTACTCCGAGACCTGTCTGCGCCGGGTGTGGCAGGCCGAACGGTTCTCGTACGACATGACGAGCCTCCTGCACCGGGCGCCCGACGCCACCGCCTTCGAGGACCGGATGCAGCAGGCCCGGCTGGAGCGGATCGCCGGGTCCCGGGCGGCCGAGGCCGACCTCGCCGAGGGGTACACCGGCTTCCCCCTCGAGTGAGGCGGCCCCTCCGGTGCCGGGAATCACGCGTGCGCGTAGCGTGTTGGCCAGCACATCGAGGGAAGATCCTCCTCAAGCACTAGGGTCATTCCTTTGCCTACCTATTACTCTTGAGGGCAAGGCCCACACACGGTGGCCATGGAGGAGTGAAATGAGGAGCAGCAACCCGGTCTTCTCGCGACGGGGCTTCAGCCGCGACAACGGCTACGCCGGCTTCAACACCGCGCCGCAGGCCGGGGGCGCAGCAGTGGGCGCGCAGGGCACCAACCCGTACGCGACCAACCCCTACGCCCAGCAGGACCTTCAGCAGGGCGCGCCGCCGCAGGCCCCGGTGACCACCGGCCGGATGACGATGGACGACGTCGTCATGCGCACCGGCACCACACTCGGCATCCTGGTCGTCACGGCCGCGCTCGCCTGGGCGCTGCTGCCGGTCGACGACGCCAACATCGGCCGCTCGTACGGCATCGGTATCGGTGCCGCGGTCATCGGCATGGTCCTGGCGCTCGTCCAGTCCTTCAAGCGCAAGGCCTCGCCCGCGCTGATCCTGTCGTACGCCGCGTTCGAGGGCGTGTTCCTCGGCGTCGTCTCCAGCGTCGTCGACAACCGCATCGCGTCCGGTGCGGCCATGCAGGCCGTGATCGGCACCCTGGCGGTCTTCACCGCCGTGCTGGTGGCGTACCGGGCCGGCTGGATCCGCGTCAACCGGCGGTTCTACGGCTTCGTCATGGCGGCCGCGCTCGGCTTCGTCCTGCTGATGATGGTCAACATGCTGTTCGCCGTCTTCGGCGGCGGTGACGGCCTCGGCTTCCGCAGCGGCGGCCTCGGCATCATGTTCGGCATCATCGGCGTCCTGCTCGGCGCGTGCTTCCTCGCCCTCGACTTCAAGCAGGTCGAGGACGGCATCGCCTACGGCGCGCCGAAGGAGGAGGCCTGGCTGGCGGCGTTCGGTCTGACGCTGACGCTGGTGTGGATCTACATGGAGTTCCTGCGGCTCATCGCGATCCTCAACAGCAACGACTAGTGGACGTGGTGCACGCGTGACGTGTGAAAGGGCCCCGGGTTCCCACCCGGGGCCCTTTCCCGTGTGCGCGACTAGGAGTACCTGCGCGCGGCCCTCCTCAGGTCGTACTCGTGGATCAGCGCTTTCGCGTGGCCGTACGCGAGGTTGTGTTCGTGGCGGAGCCAGCTGACCTTCTCCTCGAAGCGGAAGAGAGCCGGCCCGTCGTCGACGGTGCGGAGCCAGTCGGATACTTCACGACCGGTGCAGTGAGGGATGCGGGCGAGCATGTTGCGGTGGGTCTCCTCGGAGAAAACTTGGGACATCGGCGCCTCCGTGCGCATGGGCTGTAAGCCGGTCCTTCAGGTCACCGTGCCTGAGCGTTCGCGTGTTGGCAACAGTCCCGGTGGGACGCGTACGGTTGCCGGGTGGCTGATACCTCGCGTCTGACCCAGGCTGTGGACCAATTCGCCGACCGGTTGCGGGCCGCGCCGCAGTCCCGCCTGCAGCGGGGCGCGGCCGCTGAGGCGCTGGGGCTGGCCCGGGAGTTCGCCCGTCGGACGCAGCTTCTGGAGGAGCCGGGTACGTCGTCGCTTCGCGAGATGCCGGATGCGGGGATGTTCGCCGCGGCCGACCAGATCACCGTCGCCGTGCATGACTTGGCCCTCGTGCTCGATGACGAGGGCCAGGTTTCCGAGGCTGTGCGGTTGGTGGAGGAAGCGCAGAAGCGGGCGGGGGTCTGAGGTTCGGCGGGGGCGACCAGCCCCGCGCCGTCAGAGGCTCGCTATGACCCTGTCCGCCAGGATGTAGACGTTCTCCTCGCCGCACGCGAACGTCAGCGTGTACGCGCCCGAGATGCCCGAGCCGCCCAGCAGGACCGGGGTCTCGCCGGCGCGCAGGGCCGCCGAGAGGCGCTCGGCCGTTTCGCGGTGGCCCGGGGTCATGCAGAGGGTCGTGCCGTCGGTGAAGACGTAGACGTCGAGGGTGCCGAGCGGGCCCGGGCGGACGTCGGCCAGTTCGGTGCCGGAGGCGGCCAGCTCCTCCAGGGTCGCCACCGTGCGTTCGTGGTCGCCCACGGCGGGTGAGCCGACCGGGACGAAGTCCGGGTGGGAGGGGTGGCGGCGGCGGGCCGCGGCCAGTTCGGCACTGTCACCGGCGAACTCGTCCGCGTCCGTGGTCGGCTCCGTCACCGGCTCCAGGCCCACGAAGTCGACCTGCCGGGGCAGGAACAGGTCGCTGTCGGGCAGACCGAGCAGCGAGGGCGCCTCGGAGGCGTCACGGGACTCCTGGGCGGCCCAGAAGGCGCGCGCCTCGGCGAGTTCGCGCTCGCGTTCCTCGGCGAGGGCCTCGGCCACGGCGGCGCGTATCTCGGCGACGTCAGTGGCGGGGCGGGCGGCCGGTACGAGACCTCGCAGCGGCGCGGTGTTGTTCTTGACGAGCTCGGTGTGCAGGGCGGCGACCTGCCGGCGCAGCACCATGAGGGTGCGCAGGACGGCGACGCCCACGGCGCCTGTGGCGGCCGTGGTGACCAGCAATGCGATCGGCATGGCGCTCACTGACGTACTCCCGGTTCAAAGTCGACCCCCGACTTCCTACATCAGCTTGAAGGGCGGACTATCCACCTGTCAGTGCGTAACGTCACGAAACGGACAGGACTTTGGGCCCGAGGTTTGGTGGTGAAACGGCTCTGACCTGCGCAAATCCCTTCCCGAAGGGAGATAGGTCACATCCTGAGGGAGATTGGATCACAAATAGGCCCAGAGCCCAGGAGTTTCCCGGGTTCCGGGCCAAAGGGTGGCGCTGTGTTCCCGTGCGGCTACTTTCCGTACGGATATGGGGTGTTGGTCAGCTCAGGCGCTCGATGACCATCGCCATGCCCTGGCCGCCGCCCACGCACATCGTCTCCAGACCGAACTGCTTGTCGTGGAACTGGAGGGAGTTGATGAGCGTGCCCGTGATGCGGGCGCCCGTCATGCCGAAGGGGTGGCCGACGGCGATCGCGCCGCCGTTGACGTTCAGCTTCTCCAGCGGGATGCCCAGGTCGCGGTAGGAGGGGATCACCTGGGCGGCGAACGCCTCGTTGATCTCGACCAGGTCGATGTCGTCGATGGTGAGGCCGGCGCGGCGCAGCGCCTGGTTCGACGCGTCCACCGGGCCGAGGCCCATGATCTCGGGGGACAGGCCCGAGACGCCCGTCGACACGATGCGGGCGAGCGGGGTGAGGCCGAGCTCGCGGGCCTTGGTGTCGCTCATGATGACGACCGCGGCGGCGCCGTCGTTGAGGGGGCAGCAGTTGCCGGCGGTGACCAGGCCGTCGGGGCGGAAGACCGGCTTCAGGCCGCCGACGGCCTCCATGGTGACGCCGGCGCGCGGGCCGTCGTCCTTGCTGACCACCGTGCCGTCGGGGAGCGTGACCGGGGTGATCTCGCGCTCCCAGAAGCCGTTCTTGATGGCTTCCTCTGCGAGGTTCTGCGAGCGGACGCCGAACTCGTCCATGTCCTGGCGGGTGACGCCCTTGGTGCGGGCCAGGTTCTCGGCTGTCTGGCCCATCGCGATGTACGGGTCGGGGAGCAGGCCGTCCTCGCGCGGGTCGTGCCAGGTCGTGCCCTCCTGGGCGGCCGTGGCGGCGGTGCGGGCCTGGGCCTCGGCGAAGAGCGGGTTCGTGGTGTCCGGGAGGCCGTCCGAGCTGCCCTTGGCGAAGCGGGAGACCATCTCGACGCCGGCCGAGATGAAGACGTCGCCCTCGCCGGCCTTGATGGCGTGCAGGGCCATGCGGCTGGTCTGCAGCGAGGAGGAACAGTAACGGGTGATCGTGCAGCCCGGCAGGTGGTCCATGCCCATCTGTACGGCGACGATGCGGCCCAGGTTGTAGCCCTGCTCGCCGCCGGGGAGGCCGCAGCCGAGCATCAGGTCGTCGATGTCGTGCGGGTCCAGCTCGGGGACCTTGGCGAGGGCGGCCTGGATGATCGTGGCGGTGAGGTCGTCCGGGCGCAGGTCCTTGAGGGAGCCCTTGACGGCGCGGCCGATGGGGGAGCGGGCGGTCGAGACGATCACGGCTTCGGGCATCACGGCTCCATTGGCATGCGGGGTGTTCTTCCGGGCGTGGTTGCTTGCGAAGTTACCCGGACGTATGGCCGAGGTCACGGGCGTGGCGGTGTGACCTATGTCTAAGCGCTTGCTTTTTCGCCCCCGCCGCCCCTACCCGTCCCGTCCGTTCCAGGGGGCTCTGCCCCCTGGACCCCCGCTCCTCAAACGCCGGAGGGGCTGAATGGGCGGCTGGGGTCAGACGCCTGACGTGCTGGTGGGCGTCGGCTCCGTCGCCCTGACCCGCCGCCTGCGCCTGCGCTTGAGGAGTACCCAGGGGCCCTTCGGGCCTGTCGGCATCGCCGCCACGACCTCCGTGCCCGGCTCCGACACCGCCTCCGCCGCCGCCCTCGCCACCGGCAGGAAGCCCTCGCGGCGGGACGCGTCCGGACGGTCCTCGTCGGCCGGCCACAGGCCCAGGGCCGCGCAGACCGTCGGCAGCACCGCCATCGCCGCTGTCGCGTAGCCCTCCGCGGAGGGGTGGTAGTTGTCCGGGCCGAACAGCTCCCGGGGGTTCGCCTCGAACTCCGGGCCCAGCAGGTCGCCCAGGGACACCGTGCGGCCGCCCTGCTCGACCGCACCGATCGTCTGGGCGGCCGCCAGCTGGCGGGAGGCTCTGCGGGCCAGCCAGCGCAGGGGCTGCTGGACCGGCTCGATCGTGCCCAGGTCCGGGCAGGTGCCGACCACGACCTCGGCACCGGCCGTGCGCAGCCGCCGTACCGCCGAGGACAGATGACGCACCGAGCGCGTCGCCGGCATCCGGTGCGTCACGTCGTTCGCGCCGATCATGATCACGCAGACGTCGGGGACCCGGCCGGGGTCCGCCAGCGTCAGCGCCACCTGACGGTCCAGATCGTCGGAGGTGGCCCCGGGCAGGGCGACGTTACGGAACTCCACCGGCCGTTCCGCCACCGCGGCCAGGCCGGACGCCAGCAGTGCGCCCGGTGTCTGGCCCGCCCGGTGCACACCCTGGCCCGCGGCCGTGGAGTCGCCCAGCATCACCAGCCGCAGGGCCGGTTCGCCGGGTGTGGCGTAGACATGGCCGTACCGGCCCTCGGCCTGGGGGACGTGCGGCGTCGCGCCGTTGCCCACCTGCCGTCTCGCCAGCCGCACCTCTGCCAGCAGCAGCCCCATGGCCGCGGCTCCGACCAGACCGATCCCGCCACCGCCGTACGCCGCGCCCGCCGCGATCCGCCGGGCCACCCTCGCCCTCGACATGCTCGTCATTCGTCGCCGCCACCTCCGTCGTACCCGCTACACCCACTCCTTGCCCCGCACGGACCGTGGCCCAATCCCAACGGGGAGTGAACGGCCGTCATGGCGCCCGAACAGGCCATAGGCTGACGGAACCATTTCGACCACTTCCTTGCAGCATCCGGAGACAACGGTGCAATTCCACGACTCGATGATCAGCCTCGTCGGCAACACCCCGCTGGTGAAGCTCAACAGCGTGACCAAGGGCATCCGGGCGACCGTCCTGGCCAAGGTCGAGTACTTCAACCCCGGCGGTTCCGTGAAGGACCGCATCGCGCTGCGCATGATCGAGGCGGCGGAGGAGAGCGGGGCGCTGAAGCCCGGGGGCACCATCGTCGAGCCGACCAGCGGAAACACCGGGGTCGGACTCGCCATCGTGGCGCAGCAGAAGGGCTATCACTGCATCTTCGTGTGCCCCGACAAGGTGAGCACGGACAAGATCAACGTGATGCGGGCGTACGGGGCGGACGTGGTCGTCTGCCCGACCGCCGTCGACCCCGAGCACCCGGACTCCTACTACAACGTCTCCGACCGGCTGGTCCGTGAGACGCCGGGGGCCTGGAAGCCGGACCAGTACTCCAACGCCAACAACCCGCTCTCCCACTACCACTCCACCGGCCCCGAGCTGTGGGAGCAGACGGAGGGGCGGATCACCCACTTCGTGGCGGGTGTCGGCACCGGCGGCACCATCTCCGGGACCGGGCGGTACCTGAAGGACGCCAGCGAGGGCAGGGTCCAGGTCGTCGGCGCCGACCCCGAGGGGTCCGTGTACTCGGGCGGCTCGGGGCGGCCGTACCTCGTCGAGGGCGTCGGTGAGGACTTCTGGCCCACCGCCTACGACCGGAACGTCGCCGACGAGATCGTCGCCGTGTCCGACAAGGACTCCTTCCAGATGACCCGCCGCCTCGCCAAGGAGGAGGGCCTGCTGGTGGGCGGTTCCTGCGGCATGGCCGTCGTCGCGGCCCTGCGGGTCGCCGAGCGCCTGGACGAGAACGGCGTCGTGGTGGTCCTGCTCCCGGACAGCGGACGCGGCTACCTCTCGAAGATCTTCAACGACGAGTGGATGGCCGACTACGGCTTCCTGGAGGACGAGGGCCCCAGCGCCCGCGTCGCCGACGTCCTCAACGACAAGGTGCACGGCGCCATCCCCTCCCTCGTCCACATGCACCCCGACGAGACCGTCGGCCAGGCCATCGAGGTGCTGCGGGAGTACGGCGTCTCGCAGATGCCGATCGTCAAGCCGGGCGCCGGTCACCCGGACGTGATGGCCGCGGAGGTCGTCGGGTCGGTCGTGGAGCGGGAGCTGCTCGACGCGCTGTTCACCCAGCGGGCCTCCCTCGACGACCCGCTGGAGAAGCACATGTCGTCCCCGCTGCCCCAGGTCGGCTCCGGCGAACCGGTCGGCGACCTGATGCAGGTGCTGGGTTCGGCGGACGCGGCGATCGTCCTCGTGGAGGGCAAGCCCACCGGAGTGATCAGCCGGCAGGACCTGCTGGCCTTTCTCGCCAAGGGCGGCAAGTAAGCGCATCCCGCGGGAAAACGTCCGGTGAACAGGGCGTGGACGCGGCGAACTTCCGGTTCCCCACCGAAAGGGTGGACTTCGCGGAACTGGTACGAGCGCGTCACGTCCACGCAGCACACGCTTAACACGAGTCCGGCACATTAGTGGATGTCGGCAGGGCGGGAGCGGCTCCCCGCCCCAGCCGACACCGAACGTCCAAGGACCTCCGGAGCGGCTCCCGGACCTCCAAGGACGCTGGGCGTAAGACCAGGCCTGACCCGGTCGACGTCCCTCGCGGGGACCGCCGTCGTCCCGCCCCCCGGCAACGGGGGTGCGGCGGTCCCCGCGCATATTTTTTTCTCCGCCTCAGTGGGCTGTCGCCCGACTACCCGGCAACTGCAGCCGTTCCGCGCCGCCTTCCGGTGCCCTCAGGCCTCCCAGTCGGTGTCGTCCTTGCGGTGGCGGCGGCGGAAGATGTCCGGGTTGGACTTCGCGGCCTGGAAGGCGTTCACGCCGACGATGCCCGCCCAGGCCGCCAGAAGCCCCGGAAAGTGGGCGATGCCGCCGCCGATCGCGGACAGCGGGATCGCCAGTACCAGGGAGACGATGCCGAAACCGAAGCGCTCCCCGAAGGAGTCGGTGGACTTGGGCGAACGGGCGCCCCGCGCCATCACCATCTGCTGCTCGGCGAGCTGCCTGCGCACCCGGCGGTCCACGGCGCCGTCGATCCGCTGTTCGACCTTCTCCAGGAACGAGTCGACCAGCGCGGACTCGTACTCCTCGCCCAGCTCCCTGCGGGCATGCAGGGTGGCGTTGAGTTCCTTCGTGAGTTCGGGGTCCCGCGCGTCCATTCCGGTCATGGGATCCAAGGTAGGGATCCGTGACCGGGCCCGCACTGGGGATAGCCCCCCTACTTTCGGGGGGCTGTCCTGGACCTGCGGCCGTGCCACCGCCGGTCGGTGGTCGGGGTGAGGCGGATGCCTACCCGGTGCGGGCGAGGTGTGACGTCAGGAGGTGGGAGTCGAGGAGGGCGACCTCGGCGGTGCGGTCGGCGCGGGCATAGCCGGCCAGCATGCGTTTGGTCAGGATGAGGGCCTCGTGCGAGCGCCGCAGCAGCGGTCTTGTCCAGCCGTCGACGACCTGGTCCAGCCGTTCCAGGGGAGCCACCTGGTGGAGGAGCCCGAGACGGTGGGCGTCGGCCGCGTCGAACTGGCCGCTGGTGAGCATGAGTTCGCGGATCCTCGCGACCCCGGCCTCGGAGATCAGACGCCCCATGGCACCTCCCCAGGCGGGCGGGAGCCCCACCCCGACTTCCGGCATGCGGAACCGACAGGTGTCCGCGCCTGCCCGCAGGTCGCAGTACGCGGCGAGCGCGAGGCCGGCGCCGAGGACGCTGCCGTGGAGCCGGCCGATGGTGATGGCGTGGGTGCTCTCCAGGGCCTGGCACAGGCGGTGGGCCTTGTCGGCGATGCGCCGCAGGGTGGCACCCGTCGGGTCCATGGCGAGAGCGGCCTGGTACTCGCCGCGATCGGCTCCCAGACAGAAGTCCTCACCCAGCGACGACAGGATCAGAACGCGGACGTCCGGCCGGTCGTGCAGGTCGTCGAGCAGACCGATGAGGGCGTCCACCACGGCGATGCTCAGGGTGTCGTCGTGCTGCGAGGGGTTGAGCCGGACGTGGAGCACGGGACCGTCCTGCTCGACCTGCAGGGCTTCGCGAGAGGGCGCGGTGAGGGCGGGTACGTCGTTCATGCGAGGGCGACATCCAGATTCAGCAGTCGTCTGAACGCCACCCGGGGCGCCATCGTCGGGCGACGCACGAGGGTGAGGCGGGGCAGACGACCGACCAGTTGACGGAGCAGGGTCTGGGCTTCCAGCCGGGCCAGCGGCGCGCCGAGGCAGTAGTGGATTCCTCCGCTGAAGGCGAGGTGGGCGGCTTTGCGGTGCGGATCGAACCGTTCGGGACGGGGATGTCTGGCCGGGTCCCGGTGGGCCGCTCCCACCATGAGGTGGACCATGTCGTCCGTGCGGATCTCGACACCCTCCAGGAGGCAGTCCCCGGCGGCGACGCGGCTGATGACGTGTGACGGAGGGTCGTAGCGCAGCGTCTCCTCGACGAACGCGGGCACCAGTGCGTCGGGGTCGGCGGCGACCAGGTCCCAGCGCGCCGGGTCCTCGACGAGCAGGAGCGTCATGGTCGACAGCAGGGTGGAGGTGGTCTCCAGAGCGGCCAGCAGCACGAACAGGGCCAGTAAGTAGACGGCTTCGTCGGCCTTTTCCCGGTCGGGCTCCAGGGAGTCCCATGTCGTGATCCACCGCGACACGGGGTCCTCGCCCAAGCGGGTACGCCGCTCGCTCACCAGGTCCAGGAAGTAGCCGCGCAGTTCGGCCATGGCCACGTCGGAGCGGGCCAACTGGCTTGCCGAGGGAAGCAGTTCCTGGGTGTAGACCTGCTCGTGGGTCAGCTCGCGCAGCCGGGGCCAGTCGGCCGCCGGGAGTTCGAGCCAGTTGCCGATGGTGGCGATCGGGAGCTGCTCGCTCACCAGGGCGGCGAAATCCGCCTCGCCGTCACGCAGTCGGTCGGCCAGGGAGTCGAGGAGATCATCGGTCGTCCGGGTGACGGTTCGGCCCAGTTGCTCGATGGTCCCGCGGTCGAAGGTGCCGGCCGCCCGGCGGACCCGGGTGTGGTCCGGGGGGTTGAGGGCGGGCAGCGTGCTGCTTATCTCTCGGGACGAGGGGGCGTTCCATCGGGTGCGCGGCCCCTGCCGCTCCCGCCAGCGCTTGTCCGGCTCCAGCCAGGCACCGCTGCGCAGTATCTGGTCGCACAGGTCGAAACTGGTCACGAGGAACCCGCCCCAGGGGGCTGGGATGACCGCACCCTTGGAGCGGAGTTCCTCGTAGATCGAGAAGGGATCGTCCTGGCCCTGTGCCGTCCGCAGACGGGAGATCAGGGCGACTGCGGCACGGCGATCGGACGACGGGGTCATGACATTCCCCACGATGACGGCTCCTTTCTGAGCACAGCCGTCATACGTACCCGTCGGGTTATTGAAGCATCCAATAACACAGTGTTCTTGTAGGGTTACTTACGTCACTCGCGTTCCCCTAGGACTCGCCCCTCGTCCATGCCAGGAAGCGGCTGAACATGCCCTGCTTGGCGTGCGGTGCGGCGTGAGCCGGCCGGGAGGCGGCGGAGGACTGCGGGGCGACAGACGCCGAGGAGCGCGCCGTCGCGGCGGACGCGGAACCCACCGGCGCGGACGCCGGCCCCGCGGACACCGGCACCACGGGCGGCGTGAACCGGATCGGAACGGTCACCAGTGACCGGCTCCACGGTCCCTCTCCCCAGGCGAGCGCCTTGAAGGGGATACGCGTCTCGACGTCGGGCAGCCGGTTGAGCAGCGCCTCGACGGCACTGACCACGATCATGATGGCCGGGTCCTTGGCCGGGCAGGCGTGAGGTCCGGCGCCGAAGGCCAGGTGCGCCTTGGCGCTGAGCTGCTCGCGGTGCTCGGTCAGCTTGGGGTCGGTGTTGGCCGCCGCGAAGGAGATCAGCACCGGGTCGTCGGCGCGCAGCGTCCTGCCGCCCAGCTCGACATCGTGGGTCGGGTAGTGGGCCGCGTAGTTGGCGATCGGGGCGTAGTTCCACAGCGTCTGGGCGACCGCGTCCTCGACCGGCAGGCCCACCGGCCAGCCCTCGCTGAGGTACAGGGCGCTGCTGGTGCCGATGGCGGCCGTCAGAGGTGCGGTGCCGCCGGAGAGCAGGGTCACCAGCTGGTGGAGCACCTCCTCGTCGGTCAGCTCGGCGGAGTGCTGCATCAGACGTGTCGTCAGGTCTGTGCCAGGGGTCCGGCGCTTGAGGGCGATCAGTTCCGACAGCGCCCCGCCGAGCACCTCGTCCGCACCGGGGGTGCCTTCGAAGATGCCGCTGATCCCCACGATGACGCGGTCGCCGATCTCGGGCGGGCAGCCGAACAGGTCGCTGAAGACGAGCAGCGGAAGCGGTGCCGCGTAGTCGGCCATCAGATCGGCCTGGCCACGGGAGCTGAAGCGGCTGATCAGATAGCCGGCGGACTGCTGGACCTGCCGGACGAGATGGAGTTCGTTGATCGTGGCCATGCTGTCGGTGACCGCCTGACGCAGGCGGGCGTGCCTCGCACCGTCCGCGAAGAGCGCGTTGGGGCGGTAACCCATCATGGGCAGGGCCGGACTGTCCGAGGGGACACGCCCCTGCTTGAGCGCGTTCCAGCGCCGGGAGTCCCGGACGAACCACGCCGGGTTCTGCAGGATGTACAGGGCCGCGTCATAGCTGGTGACCAGCTCGACCTCGACGTCGGGTGCGATGTCCACGGGAGCGCTCGGGCCGAGCGAGCGCAGGTACTCGTAGGTGCCCTCGGGGTCGGAGCCGAACTGCGGGCCGTACAGCGGAACGTTGCCGTGCGCGGGGCAACCGGGCGGTATCTCCGCCGAGTTGGTGTCGTAGTGGTGCTGCATGCCGTGGCTCCTAGGCGAGTGTGGACATGAGGTGTTGCACGAGGGTGATGAGCGCCTTGGCCGCCGACTGCTGATCGCGCACATCGACGTTCACGACGGGGATCTCCTCGGGGAGATGCAGGGCCTCGCGTACCTCGTCGAGCGGGTAGTCCGGCTTCCCGTCGAAGGTGTTGACGCCGATGGCCATGGTCAGGCCGAACTTCTCGACCAGGTCCAGCACGGCGAAGGCGTCGCCCAGCCGGTCGGGGTCGACGAGGACCAGGGCGCCCAGGGCACCCCTGGACAGCTCGTCCCACATCTCCTTGAAACGCTCCTGTCCCGGCGTTCCGAAGAGGTAGAGGACCAGCTGCTTGTTGAGGGTCCGCCGGCCGAAGTCCATGGCCACGGTGGTGGTTGTCTTGTCCGGTGTTTCCGAGAGGTCGTCGAAGCCCTCGCTGGCCTCGGTGATCTCCTCTTCGGTCTGGAGCGGTTCGATCTCGGAGATGCTGCCGATCAAAGTGGTCTTGCCGACTCCGAAGGGGCCCACTACGAGGATCTTCACTGCATGGGTGACGGCTGGATCCAGGTACACGAGTTATGCTCCGAGAGTCGTCTGCAAGCCGGCGATGACGGCCTTGAGCAGTTCGCGGTCGACGGGTTCGGCCCTTGGTGTGGGGGGCCGCACGAGGACGAGGCCGTCTTCGGCCATCTGCGCGACCAGGATGCGCACGATGCCCAGCGGCAGGTGCGTGAGACCGGAAACCTCCGCCACGGACAGGATCCCGTCGGAGACCAGATCCATCACCTCGCGTGCTTCCGGGGAGAGTGTGCGCGTCGCCGTCGAGATGCCCTCCTGGGCGGTCACGAGTGTGGTGCGCGAGTACTCGTGGTCCGGGGGAAGGTCCCGCCCGTTCGCGATCACGAACAACGGGACTAATTCGGACGTCAATTCCAGTGGCTGTTCTTGATCGTCATGCACCGCCCACCGTCCCTATCCGTGGTTCCGCGGCCGCGTTGAGCGCGGGCACCACTTCCTCCAGACGCGAGGTGAACTCCTCGATGTCACAGTCGTGTTCGGCCGCCGCCGCCAGGTAGGCGCCGTCACCGGCCGCGATCAGGAAAACCCAGCCGTGCTGGAACTCCACGACCGTCTGACGCCACTGGGTGTCGTTGAGACCGCCGGCGAACTGCGCGGTGGCCCGGCTGTAGGCGACCAGCCCCGACATCGCCGCGGAGATGATGTCCGCCAGGTCCTTGCCGATCCCCGAGGTCGTCCCCAGGGGCAGACCATGGGTGCCGAGCAGTACGGCGTGACGGGCTCCCCGGACCCCGGCGACCGCCTTGTCCAGCTCGGGGAGCACGAAGCCCGGCCCACCCGTCGCCTCGTTCTCGACCAACTGGGCATCGACGACGCCGGCACCCTCCGCGGCGTTCACCCGCGGCGCGGAGGTGAGGTTGTCCCCCAGCCGGGCGACCAGCCGGTGCATGCGGAAGGAGATCTGCTGCAGATCGACGTCCGGGTCGGCGGCGGCGGCCAGGTACGCGCCCTGCCCCGCTCCGATCAGGAAGATCCACCCGTGCGAGAACTCGACGACGGTCTGGTTCCACCGCCACTCCTTCACCGGACCCGCGAACCGGGCCGCGGCGCGGCTGAGTGACTGCATACCGGCCATGGCGGCGGAGATGTTCCGGACGCCGCCGTTCGTCAGGCCGTCCGTGGCCCCCTTGGATATGCCGTCCGCGGACAGCACCACCGCGTGCCGTGCCCCGGGTACGTTGTCGACGATGTCCTTGACCATCCACGACAGGTCAGCGGTCATACGTCCTCAGACCCTTCGCGAGACCCGTCGAGCGACCCTTCGAGCGACGCGACCTCGGATTCCCGGCCCGAGAGGGTGCCGCGCTGAAGGCCGCCAAGACCACGCCCGGACCCCCGGGCGGCGGTGACGTCGCGCACCCGCGATTCGCTCCGGCGGTCCCCACCGTCGGTGACGCTCGCGATCGGCGTCTGGCGCGCTCCCCGCTTCGGCAGTCCGTGCGCCGTGCGAGCGGCGGTCCGCGGCTTGCCCTCGTCGCGCCGGATGCTGCTGACAGGGGTGTCGTTCGCCGGTGGCGGTGTCTCCTCCATGGTCCACAGCTCCTCGGGCAGCAGAACGACGGCCCGGACGCCGCCGTACCGGGACACTCCGGTGACGTCGACGCTGAAGCCGTACTGGCGGGCGAGCAGACCGATGACGGGGAAGCCGAACTTGGGCTGGTTCCCCAGCTGGGACAGGCGGGGCGTCGTCTCGCCGGACAGCAGTTCGGTCGCCGCCTGCCGGTCCTCGTCGCTCATGCTGACGCCGGCGTCGTCGATCACGATGCACACGTTGTTCTGCACCCGCTTGAACGTGACCTCGATCGGCGCGTCCTGCTGGGAGAAGGAGGCCGCGTTGTCCAGCAGTTCGGCGACGGTCAGGGCGACCGGCGCGACCGCGGAGGCCTTCAGCGCGATGCCGTTGACCTGCATGATCTCGACCCGCTGGAAGTTGCGGATCTGGCTCTGGGCGCTGCGCACCACGTCGTAGACGCTCGCGGGCTTGTTACGGCGGCCGAGCGGGCCGCCGCACAGCACGGCGATGCCCTCGGCCTTGCGTGCCATCTGCGCGTTCGCGTGGTGCACTTCGAGCAGGTCGCTGAGGACGGCGTGCCCGCCGTACTTGAGCTGCATCGTGTCCAGGACCTTCGTCTGCTCGGCCGCGAGGCCCTGCAGGAATCGGGCGGCGCCCTTCAGAACGCCCCTGGTCCTGTCCTCCGCCGTCCGCTCGGCTTCGAAGATGACGTCGTCCTGCTCCTGCCGGAACTTCACCAGCTCGGCTCGCGCGGCTTCCACCTGCAGCTGAGCGTCGACGCGCTGCCGCGCCAGGTCGGTCTCGGCCTGCCGCTTCCTCGCCCCCAGGGCTCTGCTACGGACAGTGAGCACCACGACCGCGGCAACGGCTGTCGCCGCCACCGAGGCCAGGCACCATATGAGTACCTCTTGATTCATGGAAACCTTTCCCGGCGCACGGTTGCAGACATCGGTCGATCCACCTCGCGATGATCCACAGCGCATCCACCAGGAACAGAACGGCTGCGTTACACGTCAGGCAAGCCAAGCCCCAAAACGGCACCCGACCCGAGTGGATCAAGGTCGCGGACGGCGGAATGCTATCACCGCACTATTACTCCCAGGGGGCCCGGGGAGCCGACTTGACACAGCATCAACATGGCGGCCCCGCAACGCTGTTGGCGAAGGGTCGGCCCGCTTGTCCGACTGCCCTCCGAGCGGCCCCGGGCGGCCGGGGCGACGTGACACCGCGTGCTGCCGGCCAGGTTCACTTCGTCGTACCGCCCGGCCGGGACGACGTCGGCGAGCCGGGCGGTAAGAGATCCGCAAGAAGACTCCCTCTTTCATGGGCCGCCCTTGCCTTGAGCCGGATCACGCGCTTGTCCCTTGCCTGTCTGTATAACGTCATGCAGAGTTCTCCGTAGCTGAATAGATCGTCGATCTTTCAGTGGGTTCGAGAGGAGTTCCTGCCTTATGTCGTCCCGGATCATGGACGCAGCGCATTCCGTGTCGGTCGGGCACACCGGTCTCGTGGTTCTCGACGGGATCGGGCTCGGTGTCGCGGACGTCGTCCGCCTCGCCGACGGGACCGCGCGACCGGTGCCCGGGACCGACGCGATGAAGCGGGTCACCGAGTCCTGGGACGCCGCCCGGCAGATCGCCGCGACCGGACGCGTCTACGGCCGCTCGACCGGCGTCGGCGCCAACCGGAACGAGGACGTGCCCACCGAGACGGCCGCCGAGCACGGTCTGCGACTGCTGCGCAGCCATGCCGGTGCCATCGGCGAGGAACTCCCGGCCCGGCAGGTCCGCGCGATGCTCGCGGTCCGGGCCAACCAGCTGCTGGCGGGCGGCGCGGGGCTGCGGCCGACCGTGGTGACGGCTCTGTGCGAGGCGCTGGAGAGCGGGGCGCATCCGGTCGTCAACGAGTTCGGCTCGGTGGGCACCGGCGACATCGCGGCGCTGGCCCAGGCGGGGCTGGCGCTCGCCGGGGAGCATCCCTGGCGGGGCGCCGGTGGTGCTCCCGAACCCCAGTCGCTCGACAACAACGACGCGCTCGCCTTCATCAGCAGCAACGCCCTCACCCTCGGCCAGGCCGCCCTCGCCCTGCACGAACTGCGCGGGCTCGTCGAGGCGACCCAGGTCGTCGGGGCGCTGTCGCTGCTGGCCGTGGACGGCTCGCACGAGGCGTACGCCGCCCCCGTGCACGCCGCCCGGCCGCACCGCGGATCCACTGAAGTGGCCCGGCGGATGCGGGAGTTGATCGGGGCGGAGGACCGGCCCACCCCGCCGCTGGGCCGTATCCAGGACCCGTACGGCTTCCGCTGCCTGCCCCAGATCCACGGGCCGGCGCACGATGCCGCCGACGCCCTGGAGGAGGTTCTCGCCATCGAGATCAACGCGGCCGCCGAGAACCCTCTCATCTGTCCCGAGGACATGGCCGCCTACCACCACGGAGGCTTCTACCAGGCCCAGCTCGCCCTCGCCCTGGACCACTTCAGGCTGGCCCTCACCCAGGTCGCCCGCCTGTCCACCTCCCGGCTCTCCACGCTCAACGAGCCCGCCTTCACCCGCCTGCGGCCCTTCCTCGCCGACCAGGAGCCCGCCTCCTCCGGCGTGATGATCCTGGAGTACGCCGCCGCAGCCGCCCTCGGAGACCTGCGGGCCTTCTCCGCGCCCGCCTCGCTCGGCCACGCTGTACTCTCCCGGGGCGTCGAGGAACAGGCCAGCTTCGCCTCGCTCGCCGCCCGTCAGACACTGCGCGCGTGCGCCGCGTACCGTCTCGTCGTCGGCTGCGAACTCGTCTGCGCCGTAAGGGCGCTGCGCCAGCGCGGTCTGCGGCCCGGCCCGGACCTTGCGGTGGGCCGCGCGCTGGAGCTCGCCGAGGCGGTGCTGGAGGAGGACTCGGCGGACCGGCCGCTCACGGACGACGTGACGGCGGCGACCGCACTGCTCGACCGGTTCACGGACATCTGGAGGGGGAGCGAGGCATGAGCGACATGGGCGGGGCGGGTGTGGCGGACACTCCCGCGGGACGGCTGCAGGCACTGTTCGAGGGGCACCGGCTCACACCGACCCAGCGGCGCATCGCGCACAGCATGGTGCGGCGCGCCGCCGACGTGCCGTTCCTGTCCAGTGTGGAGCTGGCCGAACTCGCCGGGGTCAGCCAGCCCTCCGTCACCCGCTTCGCCGTCGCCCTAGGTTTCGACGGCTACCCCGCCCTGCGCCGGCACCTGCGCGAGGTCGCGCCGGCCGAACAGACGGCGGCCCCGGCGTCGTACAACGAGTACCAGCAGGCCGTCGAGGCCGAGATCGAGAACCTCAGGCATCTGGCGGAGGTCCTCGCCGACCCGCGGCCGGTGCAGCGGGCCGGCCGGCTGCTGGCGGCCTCCCGCCCCCTGCCGGTGCTCGGGCTGCGGGCCGCCGCCTCCCAGGCGTACGGCTTCGCGTACTTCGCCGCCAAGGTCCACCCGGACGTACGGCTGCTCAACGAGGGCGGCACGATGATCCACGACCGTATCGACGCCGCCGTCCGCGCGGGCGCCTCGACGCTGCTGTGCTTCGCGCTGCCCCGGCATCCCCGCGAGGTCGTGGACACCCTCGTCTACGCCAAGGAGGCCGGCCTGACCGTCGTCACGGTCGCCGACTCCGCCTTCGCCCCGGTCGCCAAGGCGTCCGACCTCCTCCTGCCCGCGGCCGTCGGCACCGGTCTCGCCTTCGACACGGCCTGCGCCCCGATGCTGCTGGGCCGGGTGCTGCTGGAGGCCATGTGCGACGAACTGCCGGAGGCGCAGGCGCGCCTGGAGGAGTTCGACGCCGGTGCCGCGGCGCGAGGACTGTTCGTGGAATAGCGGGCCTTTCTCAGCCTTGTCTCACGTTCGCCCGCTAATCTCCCCGCGCATCAGGACTGTGCCAGGACGACGAGGAGGCAGGACGTGGCACGCGGAGATCGCAGGGCTCAGGGGCTGGCCCGGGTGGCTGTCGTCGTGCGCGCCGGGGCGGCGCCGCTGTGGTGGCTCGGGGTGTTCGCGGCGGGGATCGGGCTGCTGATACCGGGGCTGACCGGACGCCGGATCGGCGTGATGGCGGGAGCGGCGCTGTTCATCGTCGCCGCGGCCGTGGTGTCGTACAGCCGTCGCAAGCGCTACATGACGCTCGGTCGTGCGGCCGCCCGGGCCGGGAAGCACGACGTGCTCCAGGACCGTGCGGTCAGTGTGCGCAACTGGCGCCGGGGGCACCGCTGGTGGCTGCTGGGAGCCTGGCTGGTGGCACTGCTGAGTTCGTTCGCCGTGCCCGTCGCGGGCGGCATGCTGCTCGCGGGGTGCGGTACGGGCCTCATGCTGAAGGCCGCCTGGCTCGGACGGCGCGAGCGGGCCGAGGACGCGCTGCTGTGGGTGCGGGTCGACTGGCTCGCCCCGAACGGCGGGCGCCCGGCCGGCAAGACCGTCAAGGCGTACCGCGGCACGGGTGTCGCGGCGGGCGACGCGGCCCCGGGCGGGGCGCGCCGCCGCACCGCGGCACTGGTCTAGCTAGCGCCCGGTCACACCTCCAGGTCCGTCTCGATCGCCCTCAGCTGGTGGCGGGCCATCGCCAGGTTGGACCTCTTGGCGTCGAGGACCAGGTAGAGGAACAGCCCGTTGCCGCCGCGTCCGGCGATCAGGCGGATCAGGTGGTACTGGTCGGACAGGGTGATCAGGATGTCCTCGATCTGGCCCTTGAGCCCGAGGTGCTCCATCGTGCGCATCTTCGCGCGGACGACGTCGGTGTTGCCGGCGGCGGCCACGTTCAGGTCGAAGCCCTTGCTGCCGCCCATGGTGCCGAGCGCCATGCCGCTCGTGTAGTCGACGAGCGCGACGCCGGTCGCGCCCTCGATGGAGGCGAGGGCCTCCTTCAGTGCGGTTTCGGTGTTGGCCATGACTGTGTCTCCTCGGTTCTCTCAACTTTCGGTGGTGGTGCGGGCCACCGTCGGAGCGGTGGCCGTGGCGCGGGTGTCCCCGGGCTTCGCCCTGGACGTGCGAGCCGCTCTGGCACGAGCCGGAACGGGTTTCGCGGGCGCCTTCGTGGTGGTCTCGGTGTGTTCGGGCTGTCCGGTGGGTCCGATGGGTCCGGTGGCGGCGCAGTCGACGAGCTCCCCGATGCGGGCGCCCGCCCGGCGGCCCTCCAGATGGAGGCGGCCGACGTTGACGCGGTCCTGGGCGAGCAGCGTGACGACGGCTCCGGCGCCCGCCGCGTAGGTGGCGACATAGCCGTACACGCCCCGCACGAGCAGTTCGCGCAGGTCTCCCTGGCCGGTCTCGTCGGCCAGCTGTGCGGCGAGCGCCCGGGTGGCCCCGGTGAGCGCGGCCACGGCCTCCGGGTCGACGCCCGGGGTGTCCTGGGCCAGGACGAGACCGTCGACATCGGCCGCGAGGGCGCCCGTGAGCTGCGGCACGCGGGCTCTGAGCCGGCGCAGCTCCTCCAGGATCCCGTCCTGAGCTGCTGCCATCAGGTCTCTCCTCTCGGCGCGGAACCGCTGCCGTTCAAAGGGCCTCCAGCGCATCCCTGAGCCTCTTCAGCAACGTGATGTGGGGATCGACGGGCGCGACGCTGCCGGTGAGATCGACGGGGGGACGGGTGACTTCCGGGCCGGTCGGCGGTCCCGGCATCGGTCCCGGCATCGGTCCGGGCATCCGTCCGGGCAGCGGTCCGCGCATCGGTCCGGACATCGGCTCGGGCGGTGCTCCCGACCACGGCCCGGCCATCGCCTCGGACAGCGGGCCGGGCAGCGGGCACGGCGAGACGGCCCCGGCCGCCACCAGCCGCCGTATGTCCACCAGGGTGTGGAACGCCGGGCGGCCCAGTTCGCGGGCGATGTCCGACGCCGTGCGGATGCCGTCCACGAGGGCCAGGACCGCCTGTCGCCGGGCCGGGAGCACCGGGGGCGCCGGGTGGTACTCGCGGATCAGCGGCACCTCGTCCGGCAGAGCGTGCGGCCAGATGCGGTGCAGCAGGTCACGCCGCCGCAGCGTCTCCCGCTCGAGGTCGGCGACCGGGACGGGGTGCGGGATGCCGGGGCCGGTGAGCGTGTCGACGGGGGTGGGCGTGGCGTCGGGTCCGCCGTCTTGTACACCGCCGGGCTCGCTGCCGGGGCCCGGGGTGTGGTCGCCGGGGTTGCCGGGGTCGTCCTCGGTGCCGTAGCGGAAGCGGCCCGGGGTGCTGCTCGGGGCGAGCGCGAAGTACGCCGCGTCGTACAGCGCGGTCAGCCGGCACATCTCCAGGGCGCCCGGGGTGAGCAGCCCGTCCTCGACCAGCCGGCGGCCCGCGTGGTGCACGACGTCCGCGCCGGTGAGGCGATGGGCTCCGGTTCCGACGAGCCCGGTGCTCCCCGGGCTTCCGGCACCCGCGGCACCCGCGGCGCTCGCCGCGCTCTCGGCCAGGGCCCGGCGCCAGACCTCGGAGTCGAGGGTGCCGTGGGCGGCGAGGAGGACGTGGGCGCCGGGGGCGGCCGGGCTCTCGGCGTGCACCACCTTGCCGTCGGCGAGGTGCAGCGTGCCGCGCTCGCGCACCAGGACACCGGTGGCGCGCTCGGCGGCCAGCCGGGTCAGCATGGGGGAGACGCCGCCCCAGCCGCGGCCCAGCGCCGCCGCCTTGTCACGGACCGGCAGACGGGGCGGTGGGGTGGTGGGAGTGGTCCGGACCGTCGTCATCCGAGCTCCAGCCGTCCGGCCATCTCGCCGAGCCGGATCCGGGCCAGCGCGAGATTGCCCTCCGCGCGGGCCAGCCACAGGTGCAGGAACACGCTGCTGTCGAAGGACGTCGGCACGAAGCGCAGGACGTGGTAGCTGTCCCTGTTGCTGAGGATCAGATCCTCCACAGGAGGGTCCGGTTCGTCCCCCGCGGCGCCCGCCCCGGTGGCGGAGCTCCCGGAGGCGAAGGCGCGCTGCTCGGCGGCCAGCCGGGCGAGCTCGGCGGCCTCCGCGGCGGCCGCCTCCTGGTCGCCGCCGGGGGATTCCCCCACGACGCCCAGCGCCAGCCCGCTGGTCCAGTCGACCAGCGCGGCGCCCCGCGCACCCGGCAGTCGCATGGCTTCCAGCAGGCACTCGTCGATTCCCTGCACCGTGGCTCCCCTCCCGCCTGGGGTTCGGCTGAGTGACGCCGAAACTACGCAACGTGTGCGTGAGGGGTGAGGGATCTGGCATTTTCCGGTGGAACATGCTCAGGGTGGCTAGAGTGGGTCAACTTGCCTTGTTTTACAGGCAATGTGATCAGTGGCCCCGGGGGTGTGCGTCAACGGCTCCAGGGTGCGCGAAGGGTGGTGAGCGCCTCGGCGTGCGCCCCACCGGACTCGGCCACGATCTCGGCGAGCGTCTGCGGTTCCCGCACGGTCGCGAACGCGACGCGTCCCGCCGCATCAGGTGCGAAGCCGTGGATGCCCGGCCGGGCGAGCGAGTTGTACGCGTAGTGGTGCGCGAAGTAGTACGCGCCCGTGTCCAGCGCCGCCGCGTAGTCCCCCTGGCCCAGGAGCGGCAGCGCGCGCCCCTCGGCCAGCAGGTCGCCCGCGAAGCAGGCGGGTCCCGCCACGTCCTGCACCACCTCGGGCCCGCTCTTGGGCCGTCCCTTGCCGTCGTACGCCGCGATCCTGAGCGGCCACGACCCCGGCGCGTACACCGTCCGCGTCGCCACCTGCACGCCCGCGTGCGTCACCGCGACCGGCCGCCCGCCCGCGCTCTTGGCGTACTCCACCCGCGCCACGATCGTGCCGTGCTCGGCCAGCAGCGACCGCCCGAACTCGGTCACCAGCCCGTACCGCCCGTCGAACAGCCCCGGGACCCCGGCCCTGAGCGCCCGGGCGTACTCCCGGTACGTCGGCGTCGTCACGTCCGAGGCGAAGTTCACCGGCAGCCCGCCGCCGATGTCGATCGTGTCGATCTGCGGCCGCCCGATGCGCCGGTTGATCTCCTCGGCGAGCGCGTACGTCTCCTCGACGCCCCTGACCATCAGGTCGAGCGGGACGCCCTGCGAGCCGGTGTGCGCGTGCAGCCGGCTCAGCCAGGGCCGCTCCGCGCAGGCGCGCACAACCCACTCCCGCGCCCCCTCGTCCCGCAGCGCCACCCCGAACTTCGAGGTCGCCGTGGCAGTGGAGGTCGCCCCGATGGAACCGCCGCCGATCTGCGGGTTGACGCGGATCCCGAGCGGGGAGCGGCTGACGGCCGACCGGACGAGGCCGTCGATGCGGTCCAGCTCCTGCGGGTTGTCCGCGTTGACGGCGATCCCCAGCGCCAGCGCCTCCCTGAGCTCGGCCGGTGTCTTGGCGGGCGAGTCGAGGACGGTCCGGGCCGGGGAAATCCCCGCCGCCCGCGCCAGGGCCAGCTCGCCCGGGCTCGCCACCTCCGCGCCGATGCCCTCCTCGCGCAGCAGCCGCAGCACCGGCACCAGCGGGGTCGCCTTCACCGCGAACGCATGCAGTACCGGGGTGCCGGGTGCGGTGACCTCGTCGAAGGCCGCGCGGAGCTCCGCGGCCGACCTCCGGATGCCGGTGACGTCGAGAAGCCCGACGATGGGGGAGTCCGGTCCCAGCAGACCCTGCTCCACGGCCGCGCGCACCGCCTCGTCCCGGCGCGCGGCCCGTTCCTCACCGGAGTTGCCGTACTCGTCCACCACGTCTCCTGCCTGTCGAAGGCCACGTTGTCGCCCGCGCCCGGGCGTCCTCGGCCGTCCTGCGGAACATCCCTGCCCCACTCACGCTGACGCGAGAACGTATTGACTAGTTCTATTCAGAACGCGAGTATGTGAATATCGACAGCAACAGGCCGTGACCACAGCCCCAGGAGGCAGACCATGTCAGGACCCCGCCCCGTACGAGCGCCGCGCGGTACGGAACTGAGCGCCCTGGGATGGCAGCAGGAAGCCGCCCTGCGGATGCTCCAGAACAACCTCGACCCCGAGGTCGCCGAGCACCCCGACAAGCTCGTCGTCTACGGCGGCACCGGCAAGGCGGCCCGTGACTGGCGCTCCTTCGACGCGATGGTCCGCACCCTGCGCACCCTCAAGCAGGACGAGACCATGCTGGTCCAGTCCGGCCGTCCGGTCGGCGTCATGCAGACCCACGAGTGGGCCCCGCGCGTCCTGATCGCCAACTCCAACCTGGTGGGCGACTGGGCGAACTGGGAGGAGTTCCGGCGTCTCGAGCAGCTGGGGCTGACCATGTACGGGCAGATGACCGCCGGTTCCTGGATCTACATCGGCACCCAGGGCATCCTCCAGGGCACCTACGAGACCTTCGCGGCCGTCGCCGCCAAGAAGTTCGGCGGCACCCTCGCCGGGACGATCACCCTCACCGCCGGCCTCGGCGGCATGGGCGGCGCCCAGCCCCTCGCGGTGACCATGAACGACGGCGTCGCGATCTGCATCGACGTCGACCCGCGCGCCATCGAGCGCCGCATCGAGCACCGCTACCTCGACGTCAAGGCTGACAACCTGCGCCACGCGTTGGAGCTGGCCGTCGAGGCCCGCGACGCGCGCCGCCCGCTCTCCATCGGCCTCCTCGGCAACGCGGCCGAACTGCTGCCGCGCATGCTCGCCGAGGGCGCCCCCATCGACATCGTCACGGACCAGACCTCGGCGCACGACCCGCTGGCGTATCTCCCGGTGGGCATCGACTTCGAGGACATGGCCGACGCCGCCGCCAAGGACCCGGCGGGCTTCACCACCCGTGCCCGTGAGTCCATGGCCCGGCACGTCGAGGCCATGGTCGGCTTCATGGACGCCGGGGCCGAGGTGTTCGACTACGGCAACTCCATCCGCGGCGAGGCCCAACTCGCCGGTTACGACCGGGCGTTCGCATTCCCCGGTTTCGTCCCCGCCTACATCCGGCCGCTGTTCTGCGAGGGCAAGGGCCCCTTCCGCTGGGCCGCGCTGTCGGGTGAGGCGTCCGACATCGCCAAGACCGACAAGGCGATCCTGGAACTGTTCCCCGAGAACGAGTCCCTCGCCCGCTGGATCAAGCTGGCCGGTGAGCGGGTCCACTTCCAGGGCCTGCCCGCCCGTATCTGCTGGCTGGGCTACGGCGAGCGGGACAAGGCAGGCGAGCGGTTCAACGACATGGTGGCGAGCGGGGAGCTCGCCGCGCCGCTGGCGATCGGGCGCGACCACCTGGACGCCGGGTCGGTCGCCTCGCCCTACCGGGAGACCGAGGCCATGCTCGACGGGTCCGACGCGATCGCCGACTGGCCGCTGCTGAACGCCATGGTCAACGTGGCTTCGGGCGCGTCCTGGGTGTCCATTCACCATGGCGGTGGCGTGGGCATGGGACGGTCCCTGCACGCCGGGCAGGTGACGGTGGCCGACGGTACGAAGCTGGGCGGGGAGAAGGTCCGGCGGGTGCTGACGAACGACCCGGGGATGGGTGTGATCCGTCACGTGGACGCGGGGTACGACATCGCGGAGTCCGTCGCCGACGAGCGGGGCGTGCGGGTGCCGATGCGCGAGGGTGACTCGGAGTGACGGCGGGCGCCGATTCCGCGACGGCTCAGGGCCGCAGCGCATCCTCCTTCCACCAGATGTGGCGCGAGCTGCTCCCCATCGGTCGGCACCCCGACTCCCACGGCTACCGCCGGTTCGCCTGGACCGGTGCGGACACCGACTGCCGGGCCTGGTTCAAGGAGCAGGCCGAGACCCGGGGACTGACCTACGAGGTCGACCGGAACGGCAACCAGTGGGCCTGGCTCGGGGATCCGGCCGCCGGGGACGCCGTCGTCACCGGGTCGCATCTCGACTCCGTACCCGACGGAGGGGCCTTCGACGGGCCCCTCGGGGTCGTGTCCTCCTTCGCCGCGCTGGACGAACTCCGGGCGCGGCGCGCCGAGTTCGACAAGCCCCTCGCCATCGTCAACTTCGGCGACGAGGAGGGGGCCCGGTTCGGCCTCGCCTGTGTCGGGTCGCGGCTCACCGCCGGGCAGCTCACCGTCGAGCAGGCGCACCGCCTGACCGACGGTGAGGGGATCACGCTCCCGCAGGCCATGGAGGCCGCCGGACACGACCCCGACCGCATCGGAGCCGACCCCGAACGGCTCGCCCGCATCGGCGCCTTCGTCGAACTGCACGTCGAGCAGGGCCGCGCGCTGGACCTGTCCGGCGACCGGGTCGGCATCGCCAGCGCCATCTGGCCGCACGGGCGCTGGAGGTTCGACTTCCGGGGCGAGGCCAACCACGCCGGCACCACCCGCCTCGTGGACCGGCGCGACCCGATGCTGTCGTACGCCGAGACCGTGCTCGCCGCCCGTCGCGAGGCCGAACTCGCCGGTGCCGTCGCCACCTTCGGCAAGATCTCCGTCGAGCCGAACGGCGTCAACGCCATCCCCTCCCTGGTGCGCGGCTGGCTCGACTCCCGCGCCGCCGACCAGGAGAGCCTGGACCAGGTGGTCGCCGGTATCGAGAAGGCGGCCAGGGAGTACGCCGACGCCCACGGCATTGCCCTCGACGTCGTCCGGGAGTCCTTCACCCCCGTCGTCGAGTTCGACCACGCCCTGCGTGACGAACTCGCCCGCGTCCTGGGCGCCGACGCCGACCTCAAAGTGCCCGTCCTCGGCACCGGCGCCGGACACGACGCCGGAATCCTCTCCGGGAGCATTCCGACCGCCATGCTGTTCGTGCGCAACCCCACCGGCGTCTCGCACTCCCCGGCGGAGTTCGCCGCCGAGGACGACTGCGTGGCCGGGGTCCTCGCGCTCGCCGACGTACTGGAAGGGCTGGCCTGCCGGTGACACCGAAGACCTACTGGCTGGAGCACGCCTGGCTCGACACCCACGTCGAGCCGGGCGTGGCCGTGTCCGTACAGGACGGCCGTATCAGCGCCGTCCGAACGGACACCGACACCCCGCCGCCCGGCGCCGAGATCCTGCGCGGACTGACGCTCCCGGGACTGGCGAACGCCCACTCGCACGCCTTCCACCGCGCCCTGCGCGGCACGGTCCAGGTCGGTTCCGGGACCTTCTGGACCTGGCGCGAGGTCATGTACTCGTTCTCCGACAAGCTGACGCCGGAGACCTACCACGCGCTGGCCCGCGCCGTGTACGCCGAGATGGCGCTGGCCGGCGTGACGGCGGTCGGTGAGTTCCACTACGTGCACCACGCCCACGGCGGCACCCGTTACGCCGACCCCAACGCGATGGGCGAGGCACTGATCGAGGCCGCCGCCGAAGCCGGTGTCCGCATCACCCTCCTCGACACCGCCTACCTTTCCTCCGGCTTCGGACAGCCCCCGAACACCCACCAGTTGCGCTTCTCCGACGGGACGGCTCAGGAATGGGCCGAACGCTGTTCAGTTCTCAAGGACCGGGATCACGCGAGGATCGGTGCGGCGATCCACTCCGTACGGGCCGTGCCCGCCGACCAGTTGGCGACCGTGGCGCGGTGGGCCGAGGAGCGGCGGGCCCCGCTCCACGTCCACCTGTCCGAGCAGACCGCCGAGAACGACGCCTGCCGTGAGGCCCACGGGTGCACGCCCACCCGGCTCCTCGCCGAGCACGGAGTCCTGGGCCCCCGTACCACCGGTGTCCACAACACCCACCTCACCGACGAGGACATCGCCCTGATCGGCGACAGCGGCACCGGCACCTGCATGTGCCCGACGACCGAACGGGACCTGGCGGACGGCATCGGACCGGCCGTCGCCCTCCAGAGGGCCGGCTCCCCGCTCTCCCTCGGCTCCGACAGCCACGCCGTCATCGACCTGCTCGAAGAGGCACGCGCGATGGAGCTCGACGAGCGCCTGCGCACCCGCAGGCGAGGTCACTGGACGGCGGCCGCCCTGCTGCGGGCGGCCTCGGCCGACGGCCACGCGGCCCTCGGCTGGGACGGCGCGGGCACCCTGGAGACCGGCGCGCTCGCCGACTTCACCACCATCGCCCTCGACACGGTCAGGACGGCAGGGCCGCTTCCGCGGCTCGGGGCCGAGACGGCCGTATTCGCTGCGTCGGCAGCAGACGTGTCGCACACGGTGGTGGGGGGTCGGCACGTCGTACGGGACGGGGTCCACGCTCTCGTACCGGATGTCCCGAAAGCCCTGGCGGACGCCGTAGCAGCCCTGCGCGGATGAAGCGCCGGAACCCGGGCAGCGAACCCGCCCCCACCGCCGACCAGGCCACCGAGGACGCCATGAGCAACGCGACGACCGTCAGCCCCGCCCACTCCGCGAGCACCGCCAGCACGCTCATCACCAACATCGCGACCCTGGTCACCAACAACCCCTCCTTCGGTGAGGGATCCCCCCTCGGACTGATCCAGGACGCGGCCGTCGTCATCGAGGGCGACCGCGTCGTGTGGACCGGTGATCAAAGCAAAGCACCCGCCACTGACAATCGGGTCGACGCAGGTGGGAGGGCCGTCCTCCCCGGCTTCGTCGACTCCCACAGCCATCTCGTCTTCGCGGGCGACCGCACCCAGGAGTTCAACGCCCGCATGTCCGGCCGGACCTACAGCGCGGGCGGCATCCGCACCACGGTCGCGGCGACACGGGCGGCGAGCGACGAGGAACTCGAACGCAACCTCACCCGCTACCTCGACGAGGCCCTGCGCCAGGGCACGACGACCTTCGAGACCAAGTCCGGCTACGGCCTGACGGTCGAGGACGAGTCGCGGGCCCTGCGCATCGCCGCCGCGCACACCGACGAGGTCACCTACCTCGGCGCCCACATCGTGTCCCCGGACCACGCCGACGACCCGGCGGCCTACGTCTCCCTCGTCACCGGCGAGATGCTCGACGCCTGCGCCCCGTACGCCCGTTGGATCGACGTCTTCTGCGAGAAGGGCGCCTTCGACGGCGACCAGGCCCGCGCGATCCTCACCGCCGGCAAGGCGAAGGGCCTGCATCCGCGCATCCACGCCAACCAGCTCTCCTACGGCCCGGGAGTCCAGCTCGCGGTCGAACTCGACGCGGCCAGCGCCGACCACTGCACCCACCTCACCGACGCGGACGTCGACGCCCTGGCCAACAGCGCGACCGTGGCCACCCTGCTGCCCGGCGCCGAGTTCTCGACGCGGGCCCAGTGGCCGGACGCCCGCCGCCTGCTGGACGCGGGGGTCACGGTCGCCCTCTCCACGGACTGCAACCCCGGCTCGTCCTTCACCTCCTCCGTCCCCTTCTGCATCGCGCTCGCGGTACGGGACATGGGGATGACCCCGGACGAGGCCCTCTGGTCGGCCACGGCGGGCGGCGCGGCGGCCCTGCGGCGCGAGGACGTCGGCCGCATCACCCCCGGCGCCTACGCCGACCTGATCCTCCTCGACGCCCCGAGCCATGTGCACCTGGCGTACCGGCCGGGGGTGCCGCTGGTCAGCGGGGTGTGGCGGCGGGGCACCCGCGTGGTCTGACGGCGGCCGCCCCTACGACGCCCCCGCCCGCCACCGCTGCCCCGCACCCCCGGTCAGCGGCTCCACCGAGAGTCCGTCACCGCCCCCCGGCGTCACCGCCGTCGCGATGGCGATCGCCGGGCGGATCACCCCGTCCGAGTCGACCGTGAAGCGCAGGTTGTCGCCGTGGTCGCCCTCGGCCGAGTCGCAGGACCAGATGCCGAGGCCCTTGTCGACGTCGCCGCGGCTGTCGAGGCAGAAGCCGGGGTCGGCCAAGGACTGGAGGACACCGCGGGCGGTGTCGACGCGCCAGCGCTGTGAGCGGGCCGAGGTGCAGGGGGCCGTGACGACGTCCGTGCCGTCGGCGAAGTCGCCGGAGACGTCCAGGCAACGGGCCGTGGAGACGTTGACCACCTGGGCGTAGGAGCCGCCCGGCGGGCGGAAGGGGGGTGGGCTCCTCCGCCGGGGCGGTGCCGAGCTCCTCGACGGGGACGGTGAGGGCGGCCTGCTCGTCGCGGAGAGGGTGGGCGAGGGCGAAAGGGAGGGCGAGACCGTCGTCGTCACCGTCACCTGCGGCGGACCCGGCAGCGTGCCGCTCGCCGAGGCGGAGGCCGATGCCCCGGACGGCCCGTCGCCGCCCCGCGCCACCAGGAACAGCAGCAGCGGCGCCAGCGCCACCCCCAGCGCCGCCGAGGCCAGCACGAGTCGACGTGGACGCGGCCCAGTACCGGACAGTGTACGGGACTTCACCCGTGATGGCGCCGCCGGCTCATCCGCGCTCCGCCCCGCGTACGCCGTACCGCCCCAGGGCAGCAGCCCCTCCGCCAGTGCCACCCTCGGGGTGTCCCGCAGAGCGCAGAGTTCCTCGTGTGCCGCCGTGCAGTGCGGGCAGTGCGCCATGTGGGCGTGCAGGTCGGTGCTGACCCGCGGGCTGTCCGGTCGTACGGACTCCTCGATGAGGCGGTGGAAGTCGGCGCAGCTCGGGTCGTCGGAGGCGGCGAGGCGGAGCTTCAGACACGTCCGGGCCAGGGACTGCAGGGCCCCCTCGGTGCCGTGGACCACGTCCGCGCGGGTGAGGCCCAGATGGTCGGCGGTGCGGTGTTCCGGCTCGGCCTCCACGAGGCCGTACCAGACGAGGCCCTGGGTGCGGGCCGGGAGGGACGCGAAGGCGGCGAGCATGGGCGGCACCGGGCTTCCCGGCGCGGCCGTGTTCAGGAGCAGGAGGACGTTCGGGTCCAGGCCGGCCGCCCGCTGGTCCCCGGCCCACTCCGCCGCCGACCGGGCCGTCAGCAGCAGGAGCCGGTGGCGCCAGGGGACGCCGGGGTCCACGCCGCGGGCCGTCTCCCGGGCCGCGAGCGTGAAGGTCTGCGCGGCCAGCTGCCGGGCGGAGCTCTCGCCGGCCGCGCAGAGGCGGGCGTAGGCCAGGACGGCGGGCTGGTGGCGGCCGCGGAGTTCCAGCAGGGCCGTGTACGCGGTGGTGGTGTCGGCGCGCAGCAGTTCGGTGAGCCGGGCGTCCGACGCTCCGGTGTGCACACCGTCTCCGGCCCCGTCGGCCCGCCCCATGCGCACCCTCCTCCTGACGTACCGGCCAGTCTGTGAGGGACCATAGTGAGGGAAGCGAACCCTTGGGGAAAGGGTTTCGCCGGGTAACCGCGAGACGTCCCGAACACACGGTGCCCGGTGTCCCACCGGACACCGGGCACACGCGCAGGTCAGTGGTGCCGACGCGTCACTCCTCGACGGTCAGCCCCTTGCGCAGCCGTACCAGCGTGCGCGAGAGCAGGCGCGAGACATGCATCTGCGAGATGCCGAGTTCGTCGCCGATCTCCGACTGGGTCATGCCCGCGACGAAGCGCAGCGAGAGGATCTGACGGTCCCGGGAGGGGAGTTCGGCGATCAGCGGCTTCAGGGACTCGACGTACTCGATGCCCTCGAGACCGTGGTCCTCGTAACCGATCCGGTCGGCCAGCGCGCCCTCGGAGTCGTCCTCCTCGGGCTGGGCGTCCAGTGAGGAGGCGGTGTACGCGTTGGAGGCGGCCATGCCCTCGACGACCTCGTCCTTGGACAGCCCCAGACGCTCGGCGAGCTCGCCCACCGTCGGGGCGCGGTCGAGCTTCTGGGCCAGCTCGTCGCCGGCCTTCGCCAGGTCGAGCCGGAGCTCCTGGAGGCGGCGCGGCACCCGCACCGACCACGAGGTGTCGCGGAAGAACCGCTTGATCTCACCCACGATGGTTGGCATCGCGAAAGTGGGGAACTCCACTCCGCGGCTGAGTTCGAAGCGATCGATCGCCTTGATCAGGCCGATGGTGCCGACCTGGATGATGTCCTCCATCGGCTCACTGCGGGAGCGGAAGCGGGAGGCTGCGAACTTGACCAGGGCGAGGTTCAGTTCGACGAGCGTGTTACGGACGTACGAGTACTCGGGCGTGCCCTCCTCCAGCGACTCCAGCCGCGCGAAGAGGGTCTTGGAGAGCGCGCGCGCATCCACGGCCCCGACCTCTTCGAAAGGTGGGATGTCCGGAAGCCCGGCGAGCACATCGCCTTCGCTGTCCTGCTCGATGGGATTCAGATGTTCCGGGGGGGATGTCGACGTCGCCTGATGGGTATGCGAGGCGTCGAGCCGGGGTGACATGATGTCCTCCATCGTTCTCGGCATATGGCTGCCGAAGCCAGTTCGTGCACTGCGGTGTGCGGCGCCTCCAAAGCCGGCCGTGTCGAGTACGTGTCTGTACTAGCCCTACCCGGTTTCCCGAGCCGACCGCAAGTGTCTTTTGTGTGGTTATGTCCGTTTGTGTGTGATTGTTCGGGTGTCGGAGGGTGTGGAGAAGGCGTAGTGTTCGAGGACGTCAACAGCAGCCACGACGTCGGGAGAGAGAGACGGCATGGACCGCGGGACGGTCGGCAGCGCACAGTCTGGCCGGCTTCTGGTTGAGGTGCGGCAAGAGGGCTCCAGCGCCGTCGTGACTCCAGCAGGTGAGTTGGATCACCACACGGCCGATTTGTTGCGTGAGCCACTCGAGGCCTGCCTCGCCAAGGGAACGAGCCGACTCGTCGTCGACTGCACACGGCTGGAGTTCTGTGACTCCACCGGGCTGAACGTGCTGCTGGGGGCGCGGCTGAAAGCCGAGGCGGCGGGGGGTGGCGTACATCTTGCGGGCATGCTGCCCGTCGTGGCGCGGGTCTTCGAGATCACGGGGGCCGATGCGGTCTTCACCGTGCACGACACGCTCGACGAGGCCCTGGCGGACGGGACCGGAGGCTGAGGCGGGGAGTCGAGCGGCGGCCCAGGTGCCCCCGCTCGCGCCCCGCTCGTCTCCTGCGACCGGCACTCACCAGGTGTCACTTTCCCCAGGGCGGACATACGTCCCGAATGGAGGGGTGTTCTACCGGTCCGCCCGGGCAGGAGACATCCGTACTGACTGTTTGGTGAGCGACCTTGCAGTGACGTTCCAAATCGTGAACCGGTGAATCGGTGAGGTGAAGCGCTGATGAGCACCACCCGGCCCTGCTCGCCGGGCGACCGTGACCCGGAGCCCAGCGTGGAGCCAGGCGGCGAAGCCGACGTGTCGACGGGGCGGCAGGTTCGCCGGCTGAGCTTCGACGGTGAGAGCGGGGTCGTTCCGCTCGCCCGCGACTTCACCCGGCAGGCGTTGTACGCGTGGGGCTGGCTGCCCGCGGCGTCCGCGGACCGGCGGGCCGCGGCCGAGGATGTGCTGCTCGTCGTCTCCGAGCTGGTGACGAACGCCTGTCTGCATGCCGCGGGGCCCGACCAGTTGTGGCTCTCCTGCGACAACAAGGTGATCCGCATCGAGGTCTCGGACGCGGGCAGCGGGGAGCCCTCGCCGCGGAATCCGCACCAGGCGGGACGCCCCGGCGGGCACGGCATGTTCATCGTGCAACGGCTCTGCCTGGACTGGGGGGTCGTACGGACTCCCGGGACGGTCGGCAAGACCGTGTGGGCGGAACTGGGAACACCCGCCTGACACCGGGCGGGCGGCCGGACGGCTCCCGCCCGGTTGTGTCCCCACAGTTCCGACACTTACTTTCTCTTCCTTCCTCTGGTGCCCCGGCGTACCTTGACGGCCGATCTGATGTGCCGTCAGGAACGAGTAAGGGGAGCGGAACCGTGTCATACCCGAAACGAACCGCCGTGCTCGCGTCCATCGCGGCCCTGGCCGGCTCGGCGGTGCTGATGACCGCCCCCGCTGCCCACGCCGAGGTCGTGAACGTCAACTACCAGTGCAAGACGCCGATCGGCGACAAGAGCGCCGTCTCGCCCATCGACATCAAGGGCGTCAAGAGCGGCAGCGGCTACAGGATGACCATGTCCTGGCAGAAGGGGGTCTCCTCCAGCCCGGTCGATCTCGGCAAGGGCGCGATGAACCCGAGTGCCACCATCAAGCTGGGCGGCGCGGACAGCGGGACGATGAACGTGACGGGCCCGGCCAACCAGGCCGTCGTGCCCGCCAACACCCCCATCAAGATCAACGACCTGACCGGGACGTACACCCCGAAGAAGTCCGGCAAGGTCACCTTCACCCCCGGCGTGCTCACCATCAAGGCGCTCGGTACGACGACCACGTGCACGCCGACCAACAGTCCCGGCGCCGCGCTGACCCTCGACGTCACCGCAGCCTCGGGCTCGTCCGGCGGCACCGGGAGCGACAGCGGCGCAGACGACCCGGGCGCGGCGCTCCCGCAGACCGGCCCCGAGGACTCGGTGATCGCCCTCGGCACGCTCGGCGGCACGGTGCTGCTCGCGGGCGCCGCGGGCGGGCTGTGGCTGACCCGGCGCAACCAGGCGGCCCGCGTACGCCGCTGACCTGCCCGGGCCGGTTTCGTGCACCCGCCCATGCTGCGTGACACCCCTCCTTTGCCGGAGCCCGCTGGAGCCGCTTATGCCGTCCGCCGCACGTGTCCCGCCGCCCCTGGCCCTCCCGTGGCCCCTGCCCCAGTCCCCGTGTGCGGAAGCCGAGTTGACGGGAGTGACGACGTGAGCCCGAACGGCAAGGCGCGGGTGGCGGTGTGGGCGGCGGTGCTCGCGCTGCTGTTCACACCCCTGGCCGGGACGGCGGCCGCGGCGGACGGACCGAGTGTGAAGCTGTCCAAGTCCCAGGCGGGGACCGGTGGTTCCATCACCGTGAGCGGCGACGGCTGGCGCGAGCGGGCGCTGCTGATGATCCTCGTCTGCGGACAGGCCGTGCCCTCGCGCGGGGTCCCCGGGGGCACCAACTCCTGTGCCAACGCGGACGGCCGGGCCGTCACCACGGACTCGGCCGGCCGCTTCAGCAAGAAGGTGCCGGTCTCGGAGCCGCCGGTGCCCTGCCCCTGCGTCGTGCACGTGGCCACCGTGACGGGGACCAAGGCCGAGGCCGACGCGATCTTCCAGGTGGCCGGGCACGCCGTGGAACCGCTCCCGGCGGACACCTCCGGCGGCCGGCTGTCCGTCCTCACCGACACCCGCCTTGATGGCTCCGGAGGCCTGCTGACCTGGTTCGGGGCACCCCCCACCCGCACCCTCGTCTTCACTGTCGGAAACATCGGCACCTCCGACGTCAAGAATCCCGTCTTCCAAGTCGGCACCGCGCACGGCGTGTTCGCCCCGCAGTGGGACGAACAGCAGTGGCGCGGCACGATCCGGCCGGGCGGGAAAGCCCGCATCGAACTGCCCGTCGAGCTCTCGGGCGGCGCGCACGGCGACTACACGGTGTCGTTGGAGTACGGCGGCAAGGTGCTCGCCGAACAGCCCTGGGGCGTAGGCCGGCCCTGGGGCGTGACCCTGTTCTGGATCCTGGTCTGCCTGGTCGTGCCGGCGGCGCTGTTCCGCATCGGCATGGCCGTCGTGGACCGGATCCGGCCGCGGCACACCGGGACCGTCCGGCGCCGTGGACCGCGACTGCCCGAACTCGCCCTGCGCCTGCCGGGATTCAAGCCCTCCACGGCCGCGCACGCGGCCACCCCGACGCCCACCCTGCCGTGGTTCACCCCGGACGCGGATCCGGGCGCGGCCGGTGGCCGGCTCTCCGCACCGCACGACGACAGCCCGACGAGTCCGACGACTCCCACGAGAGAGGGAACCACGTGAGCATGCGAAGGAGAGTCCCACCGGCCGGCGGGCCGAGACGAACGGGCGCGGCGGGCCTGGTGCTGGCGCTGACCGGGGCGGGCGTGGTCCTCGGCCTGGCCGCCGGGCCCGCCCAGGCTGCGGAGGTGTCGTTCGCGACCCGGTGCGTACCGCCCGCCGGCGTCGGACTCGACCCCGTCGACGGCACCACCAAGGTCGAGATCACCGCGCCGGCCACGGCGAAGGTCGGTGACGAGATCGACGTGGTGTGGAAGTTCACCCAGGCCGCGTCCAAGAACCCGAACATCATCGACCTGCCGGCCAACTCGGTGCAGCCGACCGGCACGTTGAAGGCGTCCGGCGCCCAGAGCGCCGACATCGCCATGACCGGGCCGCGCGAGAACCCGGCCATCCCCAAGGGCTCCGACATGGTGCTGTCCGACATGAAGGGCACGCTGAAACTGACGGCGGCCGGGGAACTCACGCTGACGCCGGGCGCGTACACGGTGAACGCGATGGGGACCAACACGGTGTGCACGCCGACGGAGACGGTTCCGAAGGCGGCGAGCATCGACGTGGCCGAGGGCGACGGGACGCCGACACCCACGGAGACCGGGACCGGGTCGCCCGACCCGACCGACAGCGCGACGCCGACCGACAGCGGCACGCCGACCGACGACGGGAGCCCGACCCCGACCGCGTCGGACGACGGGCAGACCGACTTCACCGGCGAGCAGGTCGACATCGACTACACCTGCCAGTCGCCCATCGGGGAGAAGAAGGCCACCTCCACGATCCAGATCAACGCCAAGAAGGACGGCGGCAGTTACGGCCTCACCGTGCAGTTCAAGAACTCCCCGATGGACAGCCCCGCCGACATCCCCGCGGACTCGGTGAAGCCCTCCATGGACGTCGTCCTGGGCGGCGCCGACACGGGCTCGGTCCACGTCGAGGGCCCCACCAACTCCGAGCCCATCAAGACGGGCGACCCGATGGAGATCACGGACATGACGGGCACGTACAAGCCGGGGGCGACGGGTGAGTCGACGCTGTCCCCGGGTGTCCTGACGATCAAGGCCCTGGGCACGACGACCACCTGCACACCGGACAGCACGCAGGTCTCCCTGACCCTGACGACGGAGGAGCAGGAGGGCGGGGCGTCGGGAGGTTCGTCGAGTTCGGGCGGCTCTTCATCGGGCGGGTCGACCAGCGGCGGCCTGGCCGCGACGGGCGCGGACGACCACGCGGCCCTGAAGTCCCTGGGCCTGGTGGCGGGAACGGCGGTCCTGCTGGGAGCGGCGGTGTTCACGTTCATGCCCGGAAGGCGGACGAGGTGAGGCAGTCAGGGGCGCGGGGAACCGCGCACATCGGTGAAGCACACGGGGCCGCCGCACCCGGGCAGGTGCAGCGGCCCCGTCGGTTCAGCCCGTGCGGGCCTAGCGGACGTCCCCCATGAGGGACTTCACCTTCCGCCGGTACATCCACACCGCGAACCCGGCGAGAGCCGCCAGCGCCGCCTCCCCGAACACCGCCGGCGTCCCGCTGAGGTCGACCCCCGCGATCGCCGGGTTGGACAGCAGACCGGTGATCGAGTCGCCCGCGGTGACCGCGAGGAACCAGACCCCCATCATCTGCGAGGCGTACTTGGCGGGAGCCATCTTCGTCGTCACCGACAGTCCGACCGGCGACAGGCACAGCTCACCCACGGTCTGGATGAAGTAGATGCCCACCAGCCACATCGGGCTGACCGCGGTGCCGTTCGCCGCCATGGCGATCGGGACCAGGAAGAAGAAGAACGAGACGCCGACCAGCACCAGGCCCATCGAGAACTTCACGATGGTGCCGGGCTCCCTGCCCTGCCGGTTCAGCCACACCCAGACCCAGGCGAAGACCGGGGCCAGCGCCATGATGAACAGCGGGTTCAGCGACTGGTACCAGGAGGTCGGGAAGTCGAAGCCGAGCAGTGAGCCGGAGACCTTCTGGTCGTTCGAGCCGAACGCCTGGACCGTGGACGCGCCCTGGTCGTAGATCATCCAGAACACGGCGGCCGCGACGAAGAACCAGATGTAGCCGGACATCTTCGACTGCTCGGTGGCCGAGAGCTCCTTGTCGCGCTTGATGCGCAGCAGCACACCCGCCGGGACGACGAGGCCGATGACGGTGAGCGGGATCATCGCCCAGTTCAGCGTGAAGTGACCGGTGAACCCGACGACGCCGTAGAAGACGGTCGCGGCGATCACCCACAGCAAACCCTTGCGCAGCCAGGCCGCGCGCTCCTCGGCCGCAAGCGGCTTGGGCACGACGGCGCTCTGCGGGCTCAGGTTGCGGGTGCCGAGCAGGAACGCGGCCAGACCGATCGCCATGCCGACCGCGGCCATGCCGAAGCCGAGGTGCCAGCTGACCTCCTGGCCGACGGTGCCGATGGCCAGCGGGGCGAAGAACGCGCCCGCGTTGATGCCCATGTAGAAGATCGTGAAGCCGCCGTCGCGGCGCGGGTCGTCCGGGCCGTCGTACAGGTGGCCCACCATCGTGGAGATGTTGGCCTTGAGCAGACCGGAGCCGGCCGCGACGAGCGCGAGGCCCGCGAAGAACGGCGCCTGGCCGCCGGGCAGCGCCAGCGTGAGGTGACCGGCCATGATCGTGACGGCCGCGATGGCCACCGTCTTGCGGGGGCCCCAGACGCGGTCGCCGAGCCAGCCGCCGGGCATGGCGAGCAGATAGACCATCGCCGAGTAGACGGAGACGATCACGGTGGTGGTCGCCACGTCCATCGCGAGGCCGCCGCCCATGCTGCCCTTGCCGGCATCGGCGCCGCCGGAGAGCAGATAGACGGTGAGCAGGGCCTTCATCCCGTAGTAGGAGAACCTCTCCCACATCTCGGTCATGAAGAGTGTGGCCAGTCCGCGGGGGTGGCCGAAGAAGGCTTTGTCGGAACCGGGGGTGCCCGGAGTCACCGAGTCCTTCGTCAGGCTGGACGCCATGGTCGTTCCTTGCTGGTGGAGGTGTACCGCACACAAAAGGGACCTTCGGCATCAAGCGCGCCAAAGGTCTCCACGGTGCTGGAGGCGTCCTATCACCATACGGCAGGACAGTGCCGGAAATGGAATGACTTGAGACATGGAACACAGGCAATCACGGAACCGTACACCCAGTTTCTAAGGCCTTTTCATGGTTCTCACCGCATGTACACAGGTTCGCTCGGGTAAGCCGAAAGGTAAGAATCACGGGGTGGCGATCACACCACAGCATCTGTCAAGAGGCGTCTACCATCAGCTCATGACCCGTGTACTGCTCGCCGAGGACGATGCGTCCATTTCGGAGCCGCTGGCCCGCGCCCTGCGCCGGGAAGGGTACGAGGTCGAGGTGCGTGAGGACGGCCCCACCGCACTCGACGCCGGAATGCAGGGCGGCATTGACCTGGTCGTGCTCGACCTGGGTCTGCCCGGCATGGACGGCCTCGAGGTGGCCCGCCGACTGCGCGCCGAAGGCCACGCCGTACCGATCCTCATCCTGACCGCGCGCGCCGACGAGGTGGACACCGTCGTCGGTCTCGACGCGGGCGCCGACGACTACGTCACCAAGCCCTTCCGGCTCGCCGAACTGCTCGCCCGGGTCCGGGCCCTGCTGCGGCGCGGGGCGGCCGAGCCGTCGCAGCCGCCCGCCACCCACGGGGTGCGGATCGACGTCGAGTCGCACCGCGCGTGGATGGGCGAGGAGGAACTCCAGCTCACGGCGAAGGAGTTCGACCTGCTCCGGGTCCTGGTACGGGACGCCGGCCGCGTCGTGACCCGGGACCAGCTGATGCGGGAGGTCTGGGACACCACGTGGTGGTCGTCGACCAAGACGCTGGACATGCACATCTCCTGGCTCCGCAAGAAGCTGGGGGACGACGCCGCGAACCCCCGGTACATCGCCACCGTGCGTGGAGTCGGGTTCCGGTTCGAGAAGAGCTAGGGGCCACGGGCCGACGCGCGACCGGCCGCCGTGTGCGGTCGGTCGCGCGGCCTTTGAGTGGGTCACCTGGCCGGAGGGCTTTGTGCGTCGCCGTTTGATTCAGTCCACGCTCGCCGTAGTGCTCGTGGTCATCGCCGTGTTCGGGGTGTCCCTCGTCATCGTCGAGACGCGGACCATCAGCAACAGCGCCCAGGAGCGCGTCGACTCCGAGGCGATCCGGCTGGTCGGCATCGTGGACAGCCGTTTGTTCGCCCACGAGGACGTGACCGCCGAGATACTGCGCGACCAGGTGGCGCAGGAACGGTACGCCGTGATCCGGCTCCCGGGGCAACCGCCGATCGAGGTCGGCTCCCAGGTGTCCGGCGAGGTCATCAGCTCCACGGAGAAGGGCGAGGAGGGCGAGACGGTCACCGTGCAGGAGCCGCGCTCCTCGGTGACCCGGGAGGTCGGACGCACGCTGCTGATCATCGGCCTGGTGGCGCTGCTCGCGGTGATCGCGGCGGTGCTCCTCGCGATCCGCCAGGCCAACAAGCTCTCCGCGCCGCTCACCGACCTCGCCGAGACCGCCGAACGACTCGGCTCCGGCGACCCGCGGCCCCGGCACAAGCGCTACGGCGTCCCCGAGCTGGACCGGGTCGCCGACGTCCTGGACTCCTCGGCCGAGCGCATCGCCCGCATGCTCACGGCGGAACGGCGCCTGGCCGCCGACGCCTCCCACCAGCTGCGTACACCGCTGACCGCGTTGTCGATGCGCCTGGAGGAGATCACCCTCACCGACGACCCGGACACGGTGAAGGAGGAGGCGAACGTCGCGCTCACCCAGGTGGAGCGGCTGACGGACGTGGTCGAGCGGCTGCTGACCAACTCCCGTGACCCGCGCGCCGGGAACGCCGTCACCTTCGACCTCGACGAGGTCATCCAGCAGCAGCTCGCCGAGTGGCGGCCCGCGTACCGCAGTGCGGGGCGGGCGATCGTCAGCTCCGGCAAACGGCACCTCACCGCCGTCGGAACGCCGGGGGCGGTCGCGCAGGTGCTGGCCGCGTTGATCGAGAACTCCCTGATGCACGGCGGTGGCACGGTGGCGTTGCGCACGCGCGTCACCGGGAACCAGTCCGTGATCGAGGTCACCGACGAGGGCCCCGGGGTGCCCGCCGATCTCGGTGCGCGGATCTTCGAGCGGACGATCAGCGGCCGCAACTCCACGGGCATCGGGCTGGCCGTGGCCCGCGACCTGGCGGAGGCCGACGGGGGCCGTCTTGAGATGCTCCAGGCCCAGCCGCCGGTGTTCGGCCTGTTCCTGTCCCGGACGCCGTTGAAGTCGGTGGCGATGGAGGACGACGAGCCGATGGTTCGGTGACCTGAGGCAGCCGGAATTCGGCGGCTCGGCTCAGCGCACCCGCTGCTCGGGCCGGGGCTTGCGCGCCGCCACCTGCTCGGCTTCCGTCAGGAAGGACTCCGCGCTGGCGACCGCCTCGCGGGCGGGCAGGGTCTTGAAGACCCAGCTGCGGTAGGACCAGAAGCGGAACAGGGTCGCGATGCCGATGCCGACGAACTTGAAGATGTTGCTCTGCAGCGGGCTGTCCCAGCCGAAACTGTAGGTCGCCACGTAGAGGATGCCGTTCTCGATGACCAGGCCGACCGCGCTGAACAGCAGGAACAGGGTCAGTTCCTTCGTGCGGCCGCTCTTGTCGCGGTCGCGGTACGTGAAGTACCGGAACCCTATGTAGTTGAAGACGATCGCGACGACCGTGGCGATCACGCTCGCCCGGACCACCGCGAGCTCGGTGAGATGCCGGACGAGGTTGAAGACGGCAAGGTTGACGAGGAGCCCCGCTCCGCCCACCGCACCGAATGTGGCGACCTCGCGCACGGCCCTTCGCAGCCCTGAGGAACCATGTCCCATGGTCGTACAGGCCCCCAGTCGGTCGGTTTCGTCAACTCAGCCATGCTAACCATCCGCCTTCCCGGTTGCCTGTGGATGAACTCACACTCATGGGAACAAGCTGGGAACAAGCTGGTAAGAGGACCGGTAAGAGGCGCGGAATCCGGCCGCGGTGGCGTGACCGATACCCTGGGCCCGTGACGTTCCCCGTAGTCGGCATGGTCGGCGGAGGCCAGCTCGCTCGTATGACACACGAGGCAGGCATCCCGCTCGGCATCAGGTTCAAGCTCCTCAGTGACACCCCTCAGGATTCCGCGGCGCAGGTGGTGAGCGATGTCGTCATCGGCGACTATCACGACCTCGACACGCTGCGTGAGTTCGCGCGCGGGTGCGATGTGATCACCTTCGATCACGAACACGTACCCACCGAGCACCTCAGAGCCCTGGAGGCGGACGGCATCCCCGTGCGCCCCGGCCCCGACGCGCTCGTGCACGCCCAGGACAAGGGCGTGATGCGGGCGAGACTCGACGCGATCGGCGTTCCGTGCCCACGGCACCGGATCGTCAGCGATCCCGAGGACGTGGCGGCCTTCGCGGAAGAGGGCGACGGCTTCCCCGTCGTCCTCAAGACCGTGCGCGGCGGTTACGACGGCAAGGGCGTGTGGGTCGTGGACTCCGTCGAGGAGGCCGCGGACCCCTTCCGGGCCGGCGTGCCCGTCCTCGCCGAGGAGAAGGTCGACTACGTCCGGGAACTCGCCGCCAACGTCGTACGGTCGCCGCACGGCCAGGCCGTCGCCTACCCGGTCGTCGAGTCGCAGCAGGTGAACGGCGTCTGCGACACCGTGATCGCCCCCGCGCCCGGCCTGGACGAGTCCCTCGCGCTCAGGGCCGAGGAGATGGCCCTCAACATCGCCAAGGAACTGGGCGTCGTCGGCCACCTCGCCGTCGAGCTGTTCCAGACCCGCGACGGCCGCATCCTCGTCAACGAGCTCGCGATGCGCCCGCACAACTCGGGCCACTGGTCGATGGACGGCGCGATCACTTCGCAGTTCGCCAACCACGTCCGGGCCGTCCTCGACCTCCCGCTCGGCGACCCGCGCCCGCGCGCGAAGTGGACCGTCATGGTCAACGTCCTCGGCGGCGACTTCCCCGACATGTACTCCGCGTACCTGCACTGCATGGCCCGCGACCCCAAGCTGAAGATCCACATGTACGGCAAGGACGTGAAGCCCGGCCGCAAGGTCGGCCACGTCAACACCTACGGCGACGACCTGGACGACGTTCTCGAACGCGCACGTCACGCTGCCGGCTACCTGAGAGGCACGATCACCGAATGAGCCCCGTTGTTGGCATCGTCATGGGTTCGGACAGCGACTGGCCCGTCATGGAGGCCGCCGCCCAGGCCCTCGACGAGTTCGAGATCGCGTACGAGGTCGACGTCGTCTCCGCGCACCGCATGCCGCGCGAGATGATCACGTACGGCGAGCAGGCGGACGGGCGCGGCCTGAAGGTCATCATCGCGGGGGCCGGTGGCGCCGCCCACCTCCCCGGCATGCTCGCCTCCGTGACCCCGCTGCCGGTCATCGGCGTCCCGGTCCCGCTGAAGTACCTCGACGGCATGGACTCGTTGCTCTCCATCGTGCAGATGCCGGCCGGTGTCCCGGTCGCGACCGTCTCCGTCGCCGGCGCCCGCAACGCGGGTCTGCTCGCGGCCCGGATCCTCGCCACCCACGACGAGGAACTCCTCGGCCGGATGCGGGAGTTCCAGCAGGAGCTGAACGACCAGGCCACCGAGAAGGGCAAGCGCCTGCGCGCCAAGGTCGAGAGCCCGGGCAACGGCTTCGGCTTCGGGAAGTGACGGCCGTGACCGCACTGGAGACAGCCCGGGAACTCCTCGCCGAGTTCCCGGTCGTCGACGGCCACAACGACCTGCCCTGGGCACTGCGCGAACAGGTCCGCTACGACCTCGACGCCCGTGACATCGCCACGGACCAGTCGGCCCACCTGCACACGGACCTGGCACGCCTTCGGGCCGGCGGGGTCGGTGCGCAGTACTGGTCGGTGTACGTCCGCTCGGACCTGCCGGGCGCGGTACCGGCGACGCTGGAACAGATCGACTGCGTACGGCAGTTGATCGCGCGGCACCCGTCGGATCTGCGCGCCGCGCTCACCGCGGCGGACATGGAGGCGGCGCGCGCGGAGGGCCGTATCGCCTCCCTGATGGGGGCCGAAGGCGGCCATTCCATCGCCAACTCCCTTGCCACGCTACGCGCGTTGTACGCGCTCGGGGTGCGCTACATGACCCTCACCCACAACGACAACGTGGACTGGGCGGACTCGGCGACCGACGAGCCCGGCGTCGGGGGCCTGTCCGCCTTCGGCCGTGCGGTGGTGGCGGAGATGAACCGTGAGGGCATGCTCGTCGACCTCTCGCACGTGGCGGCGACGACCATGCGGGACGCGCTCGACGCCTCGCTGGCGCCGGTGATCTTCTCGCACTCCTCCTCGCGGGCGGTGTGCGACCACCCGCGCAACGTCCCGGACGACGTGCTGGAACGGCTCCCGGCCAACGGCGGCATGGCGATGGTGACCTTCGTCCCGAAGTTCGTCCTGCAGGCCGCCGTGGACTGGACGGCCGCGGCCGACGAGAACATGCGCGAGCACGGCTTCCACCACCTCGCGACCACCCCCGAGGCGATGAAGGTGCACCGCGCCTTCGAGGAGCACCACCCACGCCCGGTCGCCACGGTCTCGACGGTCGCCGACCACCTGGACCACATGCGCGAGGTCGCCGGCGTGGACCACATCGGCATCGGCGGCGACTACGACGGCACGGCCTTCACCCCCGACGGCCTCGACGACGTCTCCGGCTATCCGAACCTGATCGCCGAACTCCTCGACCGGGGCTGGTCGAAGCCCGACCTGGCCAAGCTCACCTGGCGCAACGCGGTCCGCGTACTGGGCGCGGGGGAGGACGTGGCGCGGGACCTTCGGGCGACCCGCGCGCCGTCCAACGCGACCATCGAGTCGCTGGACGGCTGACCGCCGTCGGCCTCCGGGCGGGGCGGTCGGTGCAGCCGTCCGCCCCGCCCGCACACGTCAGCCACCGCGCCTGATCCGCCGTACCCCCGAACGCCGCGCCCACCGAGAAGCCCCCCGCGCTCCGTGCGACGGTGACCGTACGGCGATCAGGCGATCACGACGTACGGAGCCCGTCATGGCAGACCTCCAGGACGAACTGCACACCACGGCCGAGGTGGGCGAGCTGCCCCAGCTCTTCGAGGCTGTGCCGGAGCTGTTGGCGCCCGTCCATGACCCGGACACCGATCTTCTGGAACGCGCCCGCGCCATCCTCGCCGCGCACCCCGTCGCCGACGGCTACAGCGGACTGCCCTGGGCCCTGCGCCACCTGCCCTGGTTCGACCTGGAGCTCGGCGAGAGCGCCGTCGACACGGACGTGCCGCGGCTCAGGGAGGGGCACGTCGGCGCCCTGCTGTGGTCGCTGCACCTGCCCGAGGGGCTGGACGGGGACCGGGCGGTGGGCGCCACGCTGGAGCAGCTGGACCTGGTGAAGACGGTCGTACGGAACCACCCGGAGGGGCTGCGGCTCGCCCGCACCGCCAGCGAGACCATGGACGCCCGCAACTGCGGCCGGGCCGCCGTCCTGCTCGGTCCCGCGGGTGCCGCCGCCCTCGGCGACTCGCTCGGCATCCTGCGCTCCCTGCACGCCCTCGGCCTGCGCGCCCTCACCCTGACCGGGGTGTCCTGGGCGAGCGAGGCCGGGCTCACCCGGTTCGGCGAGGAGGTGCTGCGCGAGATGAACAGGCTCGGTGTGCTCGCCGACCTCTCCGGCGCCTCGGACGTCACCATGCGGCGGGCCCTGGGGGTCTCCAAGGCGCCCGTGCTGTTCACCCGCTCCGCCGCCCGCGCCCTGCGCCCCCACCCCGCCAACCTCCCCGACGACCTGCTCGCCGAGCTGGGCGCCGTCAACGGACTGTGCATGGTGCCGCTGACCGCCGAGCAGACCGGCCCGACGGTCCGGGACGTCGCCGACCACCTCGACCACGTGCGCGCGGTAGCGGGCGCCGAATGCGTCGGGCTGTCCGGCACCTACGACGCCGGCACCGCCCACCCGCAGGAACTCGGCGACGCCTCCTGCTACCCGCACCTCGTCGCCGAGCTGCTGCGCCGCGGCTGGACCGAGGCCGACCTCGCCCTGCTGACCTGGGGCAACGTCCAGCGGGTCCTGCGCGGGTCCGACTTCACGGCCCGGGCGGCGCAGCAACGGCGCGAGCCGTCCACGGCGAAGATCGCCGAGCTGGACGGCTAGGCCTCACAGGACCTCGTGCGCCTCGATCCGGCACAGGCAGAACGGGTGGCCCGCCGGGTCCGCGTACACCCGGAAGTCGTTCTTGTCCTCGGCCTGCAGCAGCCGGGCCCCCAGCTCCAGCACCTTGGCCTGTGCCGCGTCGATCTCCTCCCAGGTGCTGCCGCCGTCGAAGTCCAGGTGGAACTGCTGGGAGTTGCGGTCGGCGCGCGGCCACTCCGGCGGGGTGAACCCCGGTGCGCCCTGGAAGGCCAGCCGGGGTCCGCCGGGGACCTGCAGGACGACCCAGTCGGGGTCGTCGTCCTGCGGGGTGCCGCCCACGATCCCGGCGTAGAAGCGGGCGAGTGCGCGGGGATCGGGGCAGTCGATCACCACGGAACGAAAAGTCGCGACAGGCACGGGAGATCCTCCAGGTCAGCAGGCGCAGAGACAGAACGGGTGCCCCGCCGGATCCGCGTACACACGCCAGCTGCGCGAGCGGTCGTCGGTGTCGAGCGGCTTCGCCCCCAGTTCGAGGACGTACGCCTCGGCCGCGTCCAGGTCCTCGACGGTCAGGTCCAGGTGGAACTGCTGCGAGGCGTCGGGTGAGGGCCACTTCGGCGGTACGAAGCCGGGGCTGGCCTGGAAGGCCAGTGACGGCCCGCCGGGGATGCTGAGGTCGGTCCAGTCGCCCTCGCCCTCGACGCTGCCGCCGAGGACGGCGGCGTAGAAACCGGCGAGGGCGCGGGGGTCCGGACAGTCCAGGACGACGGTTCCGAGGGTGGCGACGGCCACGGCTTCCTCCTTGAAGCGCGGTTACCAGTAGAGCGCGGCAACCAGTAACGGTGTTACCGCATGCTCCCGTATTGGAGGTAACGTTGCAAGGGAATTCACCGGCCACCAGGTAGGCAGCGTGCAGCCATGAGTGAGCGATCGCCCGCTCCGGGGCGCCTCGGACTGATCCAGGACCTCGTCAACACGCTGAACCTGGAGTCCGGTGCCGACGCGCTGGACACGGCGGCGGGCCGGGCGCGCTTCGGGCTCGCCGAGAGCGAGGCGGCGGGGGCCCGTGAGCTGCGCGAGTCGCTGCGGGTCGCACTGCTGGCCCACGCGGGCCATCCGCCGCACCGGGCGGTCACGCCGCTGGGGGACCTGCTGGCGTCGGCGCCGCTGCTCCTGACCTTCACCGCGGATGGCTCTGCCGCGCTCGCCCCCGCCGACGCCCGGCCCCTCCACTCCCGCGTCGCCGCCGCCGTCGCCGAGTCGCTGGTCGCGGGAACGTGGAGCCGCTTCAAGGCCTGTGAGGCCCCGGACTGTCACTGGGCGTACTACGACCGCAGTCCGGCGGGGCGGGGGCGGTGGTGCTCGATGCAGGTGTGCGGGGCCCGGGCGAAGATGCGGCGGTACCGCGCCAAGGACTGACACCGCCCCGCGTCCGCTCAGGCAGCCGCTGTCAGGGCTCCTCCCTCTGCGCCCGGGACGTCCTGGAGCCCACCAGCAGGAGGCACAGGACCGCCACTCCGGCCACCAGACCCGCCAGGAGCAGCAGGGGATCCAGGGGGCGGACCGTCGAGGCCGTCGTCTGGATCACGGGCTGCTGTGCCGTCTGCGGTACGGCCGCCCCGCCTGCCCCGGCCGCCGTGGGGGACGGGGAGGGGGACGAGGGCGGCATCGTCATCGACATCGCCGGGGTCGAGCGGGCGGCACGCGGAGCGGTCCGGGCCGGTGTCGCCGCCTCCCGCTGCGTGGCGGACCCGGTGTGCACATGCTGCGCCGGTGCCGTCGAGGACCTCGCGGGAACCGGGGCCGGGGCCGCCGCCCGGACCGTGATCCCCGCCGTCATGTCCGGGTGAACCGTGCAGACGTAGCCGTAGGAACCGGCCGTGGTGAACGTGAAGCTCCAGCTCTGGCCCTTGTTCAGCATGGGGGAGTGGATCGAGAGCGGGCCGGAGGTGGTCTTCACGTCGTGCGGGGCCGTGTCGTAGTTGGTCCAGGTCACCGTGGAGCCGGCGGGCACGCTCAGGGACGCCGGTGAGAAGGCGTACCCCTTCATGGCCACGGAGTAGCCCGCGGCCGAGGCCTGCCCCGACGGCAGCAGCCACACGGTGAGGAGGGCGAGCGCCGCCGCGGCCCGCAGCAGGCCCCTCACGCGAACTCCGCCGCGACGAGCAGCCGCAGCCGCGTGGCCGGCAGTCGCCACGGCAGCCGGAATCCGGTGGCCCGGCGCAGCAGCCGGTACGGCAGCCGGGCCGTGCCCACGACGAGCAGCCGGTCCACCGCCCGCTCGACCACGCGCAGCCGCAGCAGGACGGGAAAGGCGACCTCGTCGAGGACGAGGTCGGCGGTGAGCTGGAGGCGGTCGCCGGGCAGGTCCTCGACCTGCTCGGAGGTGAGTACGGCCCGCAGCTCACGGTGGTCGAACTCGAAGCGGAACGCCGACTGCGCGGCGTCCTCGGACACCTCCAGGGCGGCCCCGGCGAGCGGCACCCGCCGCCGCCGTACCGGCAGCGGCCCGTACCAGGCGGTGAGTTCGGCGAGCGAGCGGCCGGGGGCCACGCCGAGCCGGCGGGGCGGAGGAACGGTGGGCAGGGTGACGGTTGTCATCCCGAACTCCTTGGAAAGCGGTTCCCGAAATGTGGCGGGGGTGTGGAGAATGACCGTGGACGCCGTTCCGGCCGGCTGAGCCCCGGCCGGAACGGCGTCCACCCAGCTGTCAGCAGCTGGTGGTGAGGAAGTCCGTGGTGGGCGTGAGCAGGTGCTCGGCCCAGACGGTGTGCATCTTCACGTAGGCGTCGGGGTTCAGCAGATCGGTGACCTGCTGCCCGAGCGACTCCTCCAGGTGCGCGGAGTTGATGTGGGCCAGCAGCACGCTGAGCGTGCTGTCGAGCACCGTGCCCCCGTCGTTGACGGCCGGCTTGAGGATGCTCTCGATCCACACCGTGTGCATCTTGATGTACGAGTCCAGCGACAGCGCGTCCTGCACCTGCTGGCCCGGCGACTCCTCCAGGTGCGCCGCGTAGATGTGCTGCAGGATCGGCAGGAGCTCGTTGCGGATGCTCGTGCACTGCTCGCCGGAACCGGAGCCGTCACCGCTGGTGGGCGTGGCCGTCGGAGTCGCCGTCGGCATCGGCATGCCGGTCGGTGTCGACGTGGGCGTGGCCGTCGGCGTGGCCGTGGGGCCCGTCGTCGGGGTCGCCGTGGGTGCCGTCGAGGTCGGCGTCGGCGCGGGCGTCGTACCGCCACCGCCACCGCCGGACGCCGCCACGACCTTCACCGACGACACCATGTCCGGGTGCACCGCGCAGTAGTACTCGTACGTCCCCACCTTGGTGAAGGTGTACGACCACGAGTCGCCCTTCTGGAGGGTCCCCGAGTCGAAGGCCACCGGGGCCTTGGTCGTGGTCACCGTGTGCGGGGCGCTGTCGTGGTTGGTCCATCGGACGGTCTGGCCGACCTCGACGACGAGCTGCTTACCGTCGCCGAACTTGTAGCCCGTGATGTCGACCTGGTAGTCGGGGGTGGCCGCGGCCTTCATGTCGGCCGTGTCGGCAGCGGGCGCCTGAGCCGCGCCCGCTGCCTGGGAGGCCGCCGTGGAGCCCGTGGCCGCGCTGAGCAGCCCGAGACTGAGCACCGCGGCGAGCGCCGCACCCAGTCCGGCGACCAGCAGGGACCGGTTTCCGGCCCGCCCGGTGCCCGGCTTGCGCCGCTCACCGGTGTCGTCGCTTCTTTTCACTTCAACTCCTATTGTTTCCCAGGGAGTTGTTTCCCATGGACCATGGAGGTCAGCGGCCGGGATCGGCCGTGACCAGCAGACTCGTCACGGCGAGCACGACGAGGACGAGCCCCGTCTCGGCCGCGACCGAGTAACCGAAGGGCCGCACGGTGGCGGCGTCGCCGCGCAGCAGCACGGCGAGATCGAGACGGGTGCGCACCCACTGGCGGCTCGCGAACGCGGCCACCAGGACGCCCCCGAGGACGGCCGTCTTGACGAGCAGCAGATGCCCGTACGACGTGTGCAGCAGGGCGTCGTACGACCCCACCACCTGCCACGCGAGCACCAGCCCGGCGCCGACGATGCCCGTGACGCTCAGCGCCGCGAGCCGCGAGTAGCCCGGCACCACCTCGGCCAGCTCCCCGGCCCGCCGGCGCGGCAGCACCGCCAGCGCGAGCATGGCGAGCCCGCCGATCCACAGGGAGGCCCCGAGCAGGTGGACGAAGTCGGCGATCGCGCCCCAAGTGGGCTCACTGCCCTCGGAGTTGTGGCCCGTCATGCCCGTGGTGCGCAGCAGCCCGAACGTCACCGCGAGCGCGCCCACCCGCCAGCCCGGCGAACGCGCGGCACCCTGGAGCAGCGCGGCGAGCACCACGGCCGCGAGCACCCACATCAGGCCGCGCGCGGCGAGCACGATGCCGGGTTCGGTGGCCAGGACGTCGGCGTACGTGGCCGGCCACAGCGCGTCCCGCAGTCCGCCCAGGGAGGCGTACGCCCCCTGCAGGCCTACGGCCGCCACGGTCGCCAGCAGCCCGCCCGTCCAGGCCAGCCCGAGCAGCGCCCGGGCCCTCGGCTCGTACGCCCCGCCCGGCCACAGCAGCGCGACGAACGCGAGCCCGCCGACGAACAGGGCCAGCGCGAGATATCCGGCCCAGCGCACGGCGACGAGACTCTTGCGCACCGTGGGGGACGGCGCGGGAGCGGCGGCCGTGACCGCGGTGTCACTGGTGCCGGGGGCGGCCGCCCCCACGGTGAAGGCGATCCGTCCGGAGGAGGCATGTCCGTCCTCCGCGTCCACGACCGACCAGACGACGGCGAACCGCCCGTCTGCGGGACTGCCGAGCGCGACCCGCACGACGTTGTTCCTCGCCGCGTGGGACACCGGCAGCCGGTCCCCCTCCAACGTCAGGACCCGCACGTCGGCCAGGTCGACGGCCTCGTCGAAGGTGAGGGTGAGATGGGTGGGCGTCTTCTCCGGGGTGGCCCCGTCCTTGGGGGAGGAACTCACCAACTCGGTGTGCGCGGAAGCGGGTTGGACGGTGCCGAGCAGGGCGCAGAGGAGGGCGGCGAGGAGCAGCAGGGCCCGGTGCGCGCTCCTCATGGCGTCGCCTCGGGCCGCGGGGAGGCGGACAGGGCTCCGCCGAGCAGGGCGGAGACGGGAGCGAGGCCCACGCAGGGGGACGGCGTGGGCGTCGCCGTGGGGGAGGCGCTCGCGCCGCCCAGGAGGCCGAGGACGGGCTCGGTGAGCCCGACGAGCAACGGCTGCACGAGGGTGACCTCGCCGTCCTGGCAGGTGTCCGTGGCGGAGGGCGAGGGCGTGGGGGTCGGGGTGGGGGTGGGTGTCGGCGTGGGGGAGTCGGAACCCGACGGCGGAGAGGTCGGGTGCCCGGTATGGCCGCCGCCCTGTCCTCCCCCTTGTCCTCCGCCCTCTCCTCCGCTTCCGCCGACGGGGACGGCACCGCTCACGAAGCCCCCACCGCCGTATCCGAGGTCAGTGCCTCCTGCGCCGTACGCCGGCAACTCCCCGGAACCCACCGGCATTTGCCCTGCCTCCGGGTCGCTCGCCACCGGAGCCGTGGCCGCGGGCGACGCGGCCGGGGGAACCGCCGCCTCGGCCGCCCCGGCGCCGGCGGGAGCGCCGATCCCCGACGCGTACCCGAGCACGATCACCACGGCTCCCACGAGCGCTCCGGCGACCAGTTCGTCGCGATGGTCGCGCGGCCACTCCCCCTTGCGGAACAAGGGCATGACTCAACTCCTGACATGCTCAAGTCAATTCGACCGAAGAACTCGGCGGATGACGAACAGTGGAGTGGAGGGCGGATTCCGCTCGACTACGCGTTGGTTAACCGATCGTTGCCTACCTCTCCTTTACGGGGGCATGGCCTGTGAGAACGGTCAATTCGCCACCGTGCTCGAATGCAAATCGAACCTGTCTTGAGGATTCCAGGGAAGCCTGCATATGCCGATCACGGACTTTGCCTGCTCCGGGTGTTCCATGAGCCACACGGAAAGGTGCTCCCGGACGGCCTGTTCGACGCAGGCATGTACCTCGGCACCGCCGAGCCGCCCCCTCGTGGCGCCCTCGAACTCGGGCCCGTCCAGCCACACCGACACGACCGACGTCAGGCCCCGGCCGATCCGGTCGGGGCCGAAGTCGGGATCGGCCGCCGTCAGCAGCCCGTGCGTCCGCCCGTACGCGCTGAGCGCGGCTGCCAGTCCGGCGCGGAAGCCCGCCGTGTGCGTACCGCCCTCGCCGGTGGCCCGGCTGTTGGCGAAGGACCGCATCCGCTCCTCGTCCGAGTCGGACCAGCGCAGGGCCACGTCCATGACGCCCGCCATGCGCGGGTCCTCCCGCTCGAAGTGGATGACGTCCGGGTGCAGGGGGCTGCCCGCTCCTTCTTCGAGGAGGGACACGAAGTCCCGTGTCCCGCCCGGGAATCGGAACCTCTGCGCCCGGGCCTGGTCCGGGGTGCGCTCGTCGGTCAGGGAGATCTCCAGGCCCGGGTTCAGCAGGGCCAGCTCCGCGAGGCGCTGCTCCAGTGCGGGGAGCGAGCACTCCGGCGTCTCGAAGATCCCGGCGTCGGGACGGAAGAAGAAGGCGGTCCCGGTGCCGGTCGCCGGACCGGCGGCGACGGGCGGACCGACGGCGACGCCTTGCTCGTACTCCTGGGTCCACCGGACCCCCTCGCGCCGCACCTCGGCCGTCAGGCGGCTCGACAGGGCGTTGACGACGAAGAGCCCGCTGCTGAAGAAGGGCGCCGCGTCCACGGCGTGGCGCCCCTTGGGCCCCTTTTCGCTCTCCCAGCGTGTCAGCACGGCTTCGAGTGCGGGCCCGCCCGAGTGCCCGGCCGCCTCGACCGGGATGCCGGGCCCGCTGTCGGCGACCCGCACACCGTCGGGGGCGAGCGTGACCTCCACGGAGCCGGTGCCCGCGGCGAGAACATCGTTCACGGCGCGGTCGACGACCGTGAACACCATGTGGCGCGGCCCGCGTTCACCGGTCGAACCGACCCACATCCCGGGCCGCTTCCGTACAGCCGCCCGTCCCTCCAGAACCTCGATGTGACTGGCGTCGTACCCACTGGCTTCCGCACCCACGAAGTCTCCCCACGACAGCGTCCGACAGACCTCGCCAGCCTAGGTGGAATCCTGGAAATTGCCAGGTCAGAGCATGTTTGCCGAAGGCGTGGACGGATGGCTGGGTGCCGACGGGAGGGCGGCCGACCAAAGGGGTTGCGCACCGCCACCGAAACGCGCCAGGGCCCCTGCCGGAGGCGCGCACGGGCCAATTCGCGGTCGCCCGCGGGCCGTTGATTCACGGACTCCGATGCGAAGACATTGCCGCCGGCGGCCGCGCAGAGCTCGGAGCGCGGAGCGGGTCGCCGGGGCGATCACGCGGGCACGGAAATCCTTCGTGTCCGTGTCCGTGTCCGTGTCCGTGCCCGTGCCGTGGACCTGGACCTCCGTGTATCCCGGACTTTCGAGCCGCGGGCTCTGATGCCGCCGCAGCCGTTCAGGCCGTCGGCCGTCCCATCGCCCGGTACGTCCAGCCGGCCTTCCGCCACAGGGCCGGGTCCAGGGCGTTGCGGCCGTCCAGGATCACCTTCGCCGACACGGCCTCGCCGAGCGCCGCCGGGTCCAGCTCGCGGAACTCCCGCCACTCCGTGAGGTGCAGTACGACGTCGGCGCCCCGTACCGCGTCCACCGCGGTGTCGGCATAGCCGAGGGTCGGGAAGAGGCGGCGGGCGTTGGCCATGCCCTTCGGGTCGTAGACCGTGACCTGGCCGCCCTGGAGGTGGATCTGCCCGGCGACGTTCAGCGCGGGGGAGTCCCGGACGTCGTCCGAGTCGGGCTTGAAGGTGGCGCCGAGCACCGCGACCCGCTTGCCGAGGAAGGGTCCGCCGCCCAGTATCTGCCGGGCCAGTTCCACCATCTGGCCGCGCTGGCGCATGTTGATCGAGTCGATCTCGCGCAAGAAGGTCAGCGCCTGGTCGGCACCGAGCTCACCGGCGCGGGCCATGAAGGCCCGGATGTCCTTCGGCAGACAGCCGCCGCCGAAGCCGATACCGGCCCGCAGGAACTTCTTCCCGATCCGGTCGTCGTACCCGATCGCCTCGGCGAGCCTCGCGACATCGCCGCCGGAGGCCTCGCACATCTCCGCCATCGCGTTGATGAAGGAGATCTTGGTGGCCAGGAAGGAGTTCGCGGACGTCTTCACCAGCTCCGCGGTCGGGAAGTCGGTCACCACGAAGGGCGTGCCCTCGCCCAGCGGCGTGGCGTACACCTGGCGCAGCAGCTTCTCCGCGCGCTCACTGCGTACGCCGACCACGATCCGGTCCGGGTGCAGCGTGTCGTCCACCGCGAACCCCTCGCGCAGGAACTCCGGGTTCCAGGCCAGCTCGGCGTCGGCGCCCGCGGGGGAGTGGTCGGCGAGGTAGCGGGCGAGCCGGTCGGCGGACCCGACGGGCACGGTGGACTTGCCGACGACGAGGGCCGGGCGGGTCAGGTGCGGGGCCAGCGAGGCGATCGCCGAGTCGACGTACGACATGTCGCAGGCGTACTCGCCGTGCCGCTGCGGAGTGTTCACGCAGACGAAGTGGACGTCACCGAACGCGCCCACCTCTTCGAAGTCCATGGTGAAGCGCAGCCGGCCGGTGGACCCTTCGATCCCCGCCACATGCTTGCGGAGCAGATCCTCCAGACCGGGCTCGTACATCGGGACCTCGCCCCGCTGGAGCATCTCGATCTTCTCGGGAACGACATCGAGTCCCAGCACCTCGAAACCGAGCTCGGCCATGGCCGCGGCGTGTGTCGCGCCGAGGTAGCCGGTGCCGATCACGGTGATCTTGAGGCTCATGATGCTCCAGACGAGTCTGCAGAGGGTCTGCGGTCATGCGGTGCCCGAGCATAGTCGGGCCGTGCGACGGGCAGTTTTCCCCCTGCCTTTCCCCCTGTCGCCAAGCTCACGTATCCGTCCCGTGAGCGTGCCCCTAAAATTTGAGTTACTTAACGGTAATTAGCACAGGCACCGCAGCGTCTTGGAGCGTGAGAGAACCTTGGCCGGATCGGCTGACTTCGACCTGTACCGCCCGTCCGAGGAGCACGACATGCTCCGGGACGCCATCCGCTCGCTGGCGGAGGCGAAGATCGCGCCGTACGCCGCCGCGGTCGACGAGGAGGCCCGCTTCCCCCAGGAGGCACTGGACGCCCTGGTCGCCAGCGACCTGCACGCCGTCCACGTCCCCGAGGAGTACGGCGGCGCGGGCGCCGACGCGCTCGCCACGGTGATCGTGATCGAGGAGGTCGCGCGTGTCTGCGTGAGCTCCTCCCTCATCCCCGCGGTCAACAAGCTGGGCTCGCTCCCGGTGATCCTCTCGGGTTCCGAGGACCTGAAGAAGAAGTACCTCGGCCCGCTCGCCAAGGGCGACGCGATGTTCTCGTACGCCCTCTCCGAGCCGGACGCCGGCTCCGACGCGGCCGGCATGAAGACCAGGGCGGTCCGCGACGGCGACCACTGGATCCTCAACGGCGTGAAGCGCTGGATCACCAACGCCGGCGTCTCCGAGTACTACACCGTGATGGCCGTGACGGACCCGGAGAAGCGCTCGAAGGGAATCTCCGCGTTCGTCGTCGAGAAGTCCGACGAGGGCGTCTCCTTCGGCGCCCCCGAGAAGAAGCTCGGCATCAAGGGCTCCCCGACCCGCGAGGTCTACCTCGACAACGTCCGCATCCCCGCCGACCGCATGATCGGCGCCGAGGGCACCGGCTTCGCCACGGCGATGAAGACCCTGGACCACACCCGCATCACCATCGCCGCCCAGGCCCTCGGCGTCGCCCAGGGCGCCCTCGACTACGCCAAGGGCTACGTCCAGGAACGCAAGCAGTTCGGCAAGGCCATCGCCGAGTTCCAGGGCATCCAGTTCATGCTCGCGGACATGGCCATGAAGATCGAGGCCGCCCGCCAGCTGACCTACGCGGCGGCCGCCAAGTCCGAGCGCGGCGACAAGGACCTCACCTTCCAGGGCGCCGCCGCCAAGTGCTTCGCCTCGGACGTGGCGATGGAGGTCACCACGGACGCGGTCCAGCTCCTGGGCGGATACGGGTACACGCGGGACTACCCGGTGGAGCGGATGATGCGCGACGCGAAGATCACCCAGATCTATGAAGGCACCAACCAGGTCCAGCGCATCGTGATGGCGCGGAACCTGCCGTAGCCGGTCCGACCGGCGACGACTGAGCCCCCGGAGGCGTTCCGGGGGCTTTTGTCGTGGTGTGAGGTGGGCGTTTCGGGGCGGATTGTTGGCGTCCGCCCGATGGCGCCCGGTCCGGGACAGGCGTAGGACGGTAGGGCACGGGGCCCGTCCCGGGTTCCCGCATCCCCCTCAGGAGGAGCCATGACCCAGGCCGAGAGCATGTCCGTGATGAGCAAGGAGATGCAGGACTGCGTGGCGGCGTGCATGGAGTGCCACAGCGTGTGCGAGGAGACCATGAGCTCCTGCATGCAGGCGGGCGGCCAGGCGCAGATGCAGGTCATGCGGGCGCTCATGGACTGCGCCGACATGACCCGCATGTGCGCGGACATGATGATGCGCCGCTCGCCCATGTCGGCGGAGATGTGCGCGATGTGCGCCAAGGCGTGCGAGATGTGCGCCGAGGCGTGTATGTCCATGCCGGACGATGCCCAGATGATGCGGTGCGCGCAGGCGTGTCGCCGCTGTGCGCAGACCTGTCGCGCGATGTCGGGCATGGCGATGTGACGTCGGTGTCCCAGTGACCGGATCGAGGGCACCCGGGAGGTGCCCTCGATCGTCGGTGCGGCAGGGTGAGGTGCGTGACCACAGAGAACACGAAGCCGCCCTGTACGGACGCCACCGAGGCCTTCGACGCTGCCGAGCGTGCGATGTGGCAGGGCCGTACCGAGGCCTATGCCGGGAGTTTCGCGCGGTTGTGCGCGCACCCCGTGGAGGAGCTGCTGGACGCGGCCGGGGTCCGGGCGGGGACGCGGGTCCTCGACGTCGGGACCGGGACCGGTACGGCGGCCGTGGCGGCGCGGGCGCGGGGAGCCCGGGTGAGTGCCGTGGACGCCGATGCCGGGATGGTGGCGGCGGCGCGCTCGCGCGGGATCGACGCACGGACCGGTGTGCTGCCCGAACTCCCTTACCGGGACGGTGAGTTCGATGCCGTCGTCGGCAACTTCGTGCTCAACCACGTCGGCCGCCCCCGCCCCGCTCTCGCCGGGCTTCACCGCGTTCTGCGTCCCGACGGCCGGCTCGCGCTCACGACGTGGAGTGAGCGCCGCGGTGCCGGGCAGGACCTGCTCGGCCGGGCCTGCGCGGCGGGCGGGGCCGTACCCCCGGCGTACATTCCGCGGCTGGATCCGGCCGAGGACTGGACCCGTACGCCGGAAGGGTTTTCCCAACTCCTCGGGGATGCCGGGTTCTTCGGGGTGGAGGCGGCCGAACTCGAATGGGACCACCGGGCCGGGGTCGAGGAGTGGTGGAGCGGGGCCTCGGGCGGGGTCGCCACCATCGGACTGGTCGTCACGTCGCAGGACGCGGAGACCGTGGTGCGGATCCGTCGGGAGTACGAGCGTCTGTGTGCCGAATACGCGGATGCGGAAGGGCAGTTGGCCCTTCCGCACATCGCGCTGCTCGCCTCGGGTCGGCGGACCCAGCTAGGGCCCACAGGCCCGTAGGCCCTCAGTTGCCGGTGACCGTGACCTTCTCGTCGTTGTTCAGCTCCTGCACCAGCTGCTTCACCTTCGCCTTGTCCCAGACGAGGTTGCCTCCGGTGGACCCGGAGATCGGCATGTTCAGCGAGGTGCCGTCGCCGCCGTTGACGCCCTTCATCGCGAAGAACATCGACCCCAGGTCGTACAGGCCCATGTCCTTGTCGACGATGAGCGAGTCCAGGCCCGCGCCAAGCGTCGGGTAGAGCTTGAAGGGGTTCAGGACCGTGCCGGGGGTGGCCACCTGGTGGGCGAGGGCCGCGAGGAACTTCTGCTGGTTCTTGGTGCGCTGCAGGTCGGACGCGGCGAACGCGTGCCGGGTGCGGACGAAGGCGAGCGCCTGGTCGCCGTTCAGCGTCTGCTTGCCCGCCTTGAAGTCGGCGCCGGAGTACTTGTCCTTGAACCCCTTGTCGATGTTGATCTCGACCCCGCCGACCGCGTCCACGATGCTCGCGAAGCCGGCGAAGCCGATCTCGACGTAGTGGTCGATGCGCAGCCCGGTGTTGAACTCGACGGTCCGCACCAGCAGCTCGGGGCCGTCCTCGGCGTACGCGGCGTTCAGCTTCACGTGCCGGCCGGTGCCCTTGTAGGTCTTGCCGGACTCGGAGCCCACGAAGCTCGGGATCTCCACGTCCGAGTCACGCGGCAGCGAGATCAGTGTGTCGCCGTTGCCGCCGGTGTGCAGGATCATCATCGAGTCGGTGCGCTTGCCCTCGGCGGAGCCGGTGTGCAGCTGCTTCTTCTGCTCGGAGGAGAGCCCGGCACGGCTGTCGGAGCCGACGATCAGGTAGTTCGTGCCGTCGCCCTGGTCCGGCCGGTCGATGACCTTGGACAGGTCGACGTCACGGTGGAGCTTGGAGTCGGCCCAGAAGTAGGTGCCGACGGTCGTCACGACCAGCACGGTGATCACGACGATCGCGGTCCACTTGATCCGCTTGCGCCAGTTCGGCGCCGGACGCGGACCCCGGGCACCGCCCGGATCTCCGGGGCCGCCGTGGCCACCGCCGCCGCCGGGGCTGCCGTAGACCTGGCCCGTGTTGTAGCCGCTGTCGTACTGGTCGTAGTCGCCGCCGTGACCCTGGCCGTTGACGTACGACGGCTGCTGCGGCACACCGCTGCCGTACGGCGGTGCGGACGGGCCCTGGGAGCCGTACGCGTCATGTCCGGGCGCCCCCCGGCCGCGGCCGACCTGCCGCATGACGCGGGCGCTCTCGGGCTGCGGGTTCGCGCTGCCGCGTCCGTACCGGTCGCCGCGGTTGTCGCCGGACCATCCCTCGGGCCAATCGTTCATGGGGCCCAGTGTGCAGGTACCTGCTGTGCCCTATACAAGGGTCGTCGGAAAATCAGGGCATCCCTGTTGCCAAGCTGACACAAATTCCCGGATTGTCGTCACGGCATAGGGTGAGGCCATGACAGACCAGGCCACCGGCGTCGCGGAACCGGTCACAGCCGAGATCCCGGGCAAGCCCACCTCAGCGTCCCGCACCACGCTCAGCCACATCATGACCCAGGCCGACACCAACCTCCTGGGCACCGTGCACGGCGGCGTGATCATGAAGCTGGTCGACGACGCGGCGGGCGCGGTGGCCGGCCGGCACAGCGGCGGGCCCGCGGTCACCGCCTCGATGGACGAGATGGCGTTCCTGGAGCCGGTCCGCGTGGGCGACCTCGTCCATGTGAAGGCCCAGGTCAACTGGACGGGCCGGACCTCGATGGAGGTCGGCGTCCGGGTCCTGGCCGAACGCTGGAACGAGTCCACTCCCGCCACCCAGGTCGGCTCCGCCTACCTCGTCTTCGCGGCCGTGGACGCCGACGGCAGGCCCCGCCGGGTCCCGCCGGTGCTGCCGGAGACGGAACGGGACGAGCGCCGCTACCAGGAGGCCCAGATCCGCCGCACCCACCGCCTCGCGCGCCGCCGGGCGATCATGGAGCTGCGGGAGAGGCGGGCGGCGGAGGGGTTCGGGGACTGAGCGGGGCGCCCTGCTCGCCGCCGTCCGCCGCGCCGACCACCGCCTGCCCCCCCCGGGGGGTGCGCCTACGCGCACCCCACCTCGTCCCCCGTCACCACCCCGAACTCCCCCTGCTGCTCGTCCTCGGCCCGTACCTTGCGTACCTTCTCGAAGTCCGTGCCCGCGATCACCTTCAGTACGGGTCCCTGTCCCTTCACCGCCCGCAGTTCGCTCCCGGGCAGTGCGGCCGCCAGGGAGCGGGCCGAGCGGTCCCAGCGGGGGTCGTAGGTGACGATCGTGCGCTTGACCGTGCGGTCGGCCGACGTCGTCGGGACACCCGTCGTACGGAAGCCCGTCGAGGCCAGCGCCGCGTCGACCCGCTGACCGAGCCCGCCCGTCGCCGTGCCGTTCTCGACCTGGACGCGGATCTGCTGCGGGGCCACGGGGACGAGCAGTGCCTTGCTCTTCGGCCGGTGTACGGCCAGCGGCTTGTCCTCGCGCAGGGACTCGAAGAGGCGCCCGGACTTCACCGGGTCCCACTTGAGGGTGGAGCCGACGCCCTTGACGGCGTATCCCATCTGCCCGATGGGCACGGTCGTGAACTCCGACGACGAAGGCGAGAAGTTCCGCATCGCGCGGCCCAGGTCGAGGAGTTCGTCCGTGCCGAACTCCTTGTCGGCCCGTACGGAGCCGAGGACGGCCCGGGTCACGTCGCGGAACCTCATCGGGTTGAGGAGGATGCCGGAAGAGGTCGCGCGGTCGATCAGCGCCGCGAGGAATCTCTGCTGCCGCTTCATCCGGCCGAGGTCGGAGGACCCGTCGGCGTGCCGGGAGCGGACGTACTGGAGGGCCTGGCCGCCCATCAGCTGGTGCCGGCCGGCGGGCAGGTCGAGTCCGGTGTAGGTGTCCTTCAGCGGGTCGGCGTTGCAGATCTCGACGCCGCCGAGCACGTCCACCGTCTTCATGAAGCTGGTGAAGTCGACCTCCAGGTAGTGGTCGACCTTCACATGGGTCATGTTCTCGACGGTCCGGACGGTCAGCTGGGGCCCGCCCTCGGCGTACGCCGCGTTGAGCTTGATGGGATGCCCGTGGTGGCTTTCGCCGGTGGTCTGGTCGACGTGCTCGGGTGTCATCGCGTACGAGTCGCGCGGCAGGCTCACCACGCTCGCCCGCTCCCGGTCCTCAGCGATGTGCACGATCATGATCGTGTCGGTGCAGTGGCAGGGCGCGCCGCCGAGCCGGTACTTCTGCCGCTCGGCCTCGGTGATCTTTTCGCGGCCGTCGGTGCCGACCAGCAGGACGTTCATGCCGTGCCCGGCGCGCGGCCGGTTCTTCATGTCCTTGAAGGGGTCCACGCGCGCGATGTCCGCGTCGAGGCTGGTGAGCACCGCGTGTCCGATCCCGGCGGAGGCCAGCACGACGACGGACAGCGTGGTCGCCGCCCGCATGGCCCAGCGGGGCCGTTTCCGTCGTGCGGGTGGCCGGGAGGGCCTGCGCTGTGGTGGGCGAGGGCGGGCGGCGGAGGGACGGGGCGGCGTGGCGGGCATGGGGGGACACCTCCGCGAGAACGGCCGAACGAGGGATCGTGAGCACCGTAGGCCCATACGATCTGCGACGGCCCGCACTGCCTGGGCGGGGCGCGGCGGAGTCCCCCGTTCGCGGTAACGTGAGCCCTCTATGAACGCCAAGCCCGACGTGCAGCTCCCCGCCGTTTCTGTGATCATGCCCGTCCTCAATGAGGAACGGCACTTGCGCGGAGCCGTCCAAGCGATCCTCGCGCAGGAGTACGCCGGCGAGATGGAGGTCGTGATCGCCCTCGGTCCGTCCACGGACCGCACGGACGAGATCGCCGCCGAGCTCGTACGCGAAGACCCCCGCGTCCACACCGTCCCGAACCCCACCGGCCGTACGCCCGCCGCGCTCAACGCCGCGATCAAGGCCTCCCGCCACCCGATCGTCGTCCGCGTCGACGGGCACGGCATCCTCTCGCCCAACTACATCGCGACCGCCGTACGGCTCCTGGAGGAGACCGGCGCGCAGAACGTCGGCGGCATCATGCACGCCGAGGGCGAGAACGACTGGGAGCACGCGGTCGCCGCCGCGATGACCTCGAAGATCGGCGTCGGCAACGCGGCCTTCCACACCGGTGGTGAGGCACAGTCCGCCGAGACCGTGTACCTCGGGGTGTTCCGGCGCGAGGCGCTTGAGCAACAGGGCGGCTACAACGAGGAGTTCATCCGCGCCCAGGACTGGGAGCTCAACTTCCGGATCCGGGAGGCGGGCGGGCTCATCTGGTTCTCGCCCGAGCTGAGGGTGTCGTACCGCCCGCGGCCGTCGGTGAAGGCCCTGGCCAAGCAGTACAAGGACTACGGCCGCTGGCGGCACGTCGTCGCCCGCTACCACGAGGGCTCCATCAACCTGCGCTACCTCGCCCCGCCGGTCGCGGTGTGCGCGATCGCGGCCGGGATCGTGGTCGGCGCCGTGCTGACCCCGCTCGGCTTCGTGATCCCCGGCGGCTACCTCGCGGCGATCGTGCTGGGCTCGCTGCCCGCGGGCAAGGGGCTGCCGCCGAAGGCACGGCTCCAGATCCCCGTCGCCCTCGCCACCATGCACATGTGCTGGGGGTACGGCTTCCTGACCAGTCCGCGTTCGCTGGCCCGGCGGGTCATCGCCTCGCGGCGCCCGGCGGTGCTGAACAAGGTGTGACGAAGGGCCCCTCCGCGGAGGGGCCCTCTGTTCACGACCAGGTGAACCCCGGGTTCACGTGCATGCAGGCCGAGTCGTCCGCCCCGTTGAGGGCCTCCGCGGTCTTGGGAGTCGTGTCGTCCGCCACGGGCGCCTTGTAGGTGCTCCCGGTCCGCCAGTCCGCTCCCACGACGAGCGTGACCCCGGAGACGTCGGTCGACTTCTTCACCGAACTCATGGGAATTCCCAGGGACTTGGCGACCGCCTGGGCGTCGCCCTGGAGTTCGGCGCTCGGATAGCGCACGAGCGTCGTCGCCTCGCTCAGGGAACTGGACCGGTCGGCGGACGCCTTGCCGTAGCCCTTGTCCGCGAGCAGTCCGGCCACGGTGCTCGCGCGTCCGCTCGCGGCGGCCAGGGTGTCGGTGCGGGTGCCGTTCCGCACCAGGATCCCGATCTCGTCCTTCGCGGCGGCCGGGTCGTCGGAGGCCGCCTCGGTCTTCTCGGCGGTCACCTTCTTCGCGTCCTTGCCGTCGAGCGCGATGTCCTCGCGCACCAGCCGGAAGAGCTGCTCGGCGTCCTCGGTGGGCTCCACGCGCGCACCGACGTAACGATTCGGCATGGTCGTCATGGTGATGCGGGCCGGCTGGACCTTGCGCAGTTCGTTGCTGAGGTCGTAGAGCTTCTTGACGGTGCCCAGGTCCTGGTCGACCGTGATGGCCCGGGTGGCCTGCTCGGCCAGCTCGCGCAGCTTGTTCGGGCTGCTCATGGTGGCGTTCTCACGCAGCTGGCGGACCATCGAGTTCATGTACATGTGCTGGGCCTTGGCGCGGGCGAGGTCGCTGCCGTCCTCGAAGCCGTAGCGGGTGCGCAGCCACTGCAGCGCCTGCACGCCCTTGATGGAGGTGGTGCCCTTCTTCAGCTTCAGGCCGGAACCGTGGTCCTGGCCGTCGCGGGAGAGGATGTTCGCGTCCACGCAGACCGGGACTCCGCCGATGGCGTCCGCCATGGACACCACGCCCGAGAAGTCGACCATCATGAAGTGGTCGATGTGGATGCCGGTGAGCTCCTGCCAGGTGGCCACCGTGCAGCCGGGACCGCCGTGGCCGAGGCTCTGGTTGGCCATCACCCGCCCCTCGCTCGCCGCGTACACCTTGCCGTCGTCCGGGTCGGTGCACTTGGGGATCTTCAGAAGGGTGTCGCGCGGCATGCTGACGACCGAGAGGTTGCTGCGGTCGGCGGACAGGTGCAGCAGCATCTGCACGTCGGCGAGCGGAGTGGAGCCGAACGTCTCCTTCGCGCCGCCGAGTTCCTGGTTCTCCTTACTGTCCCGGGCGTCGGACCCGATGAGCAGGATGTTCAGCGGGGTCTGGCCCGCGGAGTTCGGTGTCGGTTCGGCGACCTGGGTCTCCCCGAGGTTCAGCTCGTCCCTGTCGATGTTGGAGTTCAGGTGCCGGTAGTAGAGGTAGCCGGTGCCGGCCACCCCGAGTATCAGCACCGCGAGCGTGGCCGCGGACCATCTGAGCACCCGGTGCTTGCGCGGCGCGCACCTGCTGCCGGGGCCACCGTCCCCCTCGGTGACCGGCTCGACTTCCTTGACGCTGTATTGCGTTGTCAACGTTCCCGTCCTCCCACCCACCCCACCGGACCCGCGGTCATGCCAACGGGCCCGCCGCATGTCTTAGACATACGACGGGCCCGTGAGGTTGCCCTACGAACCTGTGCGAGACCTGGGGGCCGGCTCGCGGTCCTCCGAGGGCCTCAGCTCGCGCACTGGACCTTGTCGGCGGTGGACTTCCCGTCGACGTTCGCGGGGGCCGCCGTGGTGGAGCTGAGCTTCACGCCCGCGCCCTTGAAGTCCTTGCCGAGGGTCAGGGTCATCGTGGGCAGGCCCTGGGAGTTGATGACGCTCTTGCCGGGCTTCAGCGCCGAACCGGACAGACCCATGATGTCGGCGAGCCTGCGGGCCTGGTCTGCCTGGTCGGGGTCGTACTCGAGGGTGGTCTTCGCCAGCGACGCGTCGGCGTTGCCCGCGTTCTCCGACTTCAGTACGCCCTCCTCGTTCTGGAGGTACAGCAGCTCGGCCTGCGCGGCACCCCCGGCCGCACCGCCGTTGACGATGCGCACCCGCACCTCGGACGCGGCCGACTTGGTGCCCTTGAGCCGGGCCGCGACCGCCCCCTTCTCCTTCTTCTGCTGTGCCTTGACCTCGGTGAACGAGACGTCGTTCTTGATCGCGTCGAAGACCGGGGGAGCCTGCGACTTGTTGATGACCACCGTCACCGGGATCTCCTCGGCGGGGTTGTCGACCACCGGGATCGTCATGAAGCTGATGTTCTTCGTCGGCACCTTCTTCAGCTCCAGGGCGATGTCCTTGAGCGTGCCGACCTTGCCGATCGCCTTGTCCACGGTGAGCGCGTTGGTCGCGGCCTCCGCCAGCTTCAGCAGCTTGGTGGGGCTGGTGAGGGTGTCGCCCGAGGTCATCTTGCGCATCAGCGAGCCCAGGAACTGCTGCTGCACCTTGATCCGGTCCAGGTCGCCGCTGTTGCCGAAGGCGTGCCGGGTGCGCACGAAGGCGAGGGCCTGCTCGCCCTCCACCTTCGACTCGCCCGCGGGCAGCACGAGCTTGGACTGCTTGTCGTTGACGGCCTTCTCCACACAGACGTCGACCCCGTCCACGGCCGTGGTCAGGGTCTTGACCGCGTTGAAGTCGGCCATCACGAAGTGGTCGGGCTTGATGCCCGTGGCCGCCTCGACCGTGCGCATCGTGCAGCCCGCGTCCCGGCCGCTCTCGCCGAGGCTCCGGTTGAAGCGGACGCCCTCCTGCCCGCTCACAACCGTTTTCGTGCCGTCGTCCTGATTGGTCTCGCAGTCCGGGATGTCGATGATCAGGTCGCGCGGAATGCTGAGCGCGGTCGCGTTCGTACGGTCCTTGGAGACGTGCAGCAGGATGTTGGTGTCGGCATGGCCCACGCTGCCGGCGTCGCCGTAGCCCTCGTTGCCGGCGCCCGTGCGTTTGTCGGTGCCGATGATGAGGATGTTGAAGGCCTCGTCCTTGCTGAAGCTGCTCGCGGCCGCGTCGCCGACGTCGGTCGTGCCGACGTTGCCCTCGAGGTGCTTGAGGTAGAAGTAGCCCGTCGTGGCACCGGCGACCAGGACGAACGCCATGGTGCCGCCGGTCCACAGCAGGGCCTTCTTCGCCTTCGACGGCTGCTTGGCCGGCCGGCGTCCGCGCCGACCCGGCAGCGGCTCCTCGGGCGCGCCCCGGCGTCTGCGCGGCGGCGGGACGCCACGGCCGGGGGCGACGGGGGCCGTCGTACGGCCGCTCGGTGCGCCCGCCCTGTTCGGGACCGGCGCGGGCCTGCGGGGACCGGGAACGCCCGACTGCGGAGCGGAGGGGGTCAGTCGCAGTTCGTATTCACCGGTGTTCGGATTGAGCACCCACTGGTCTGCGGGATCGACGTCTTCCGCCCGCCCACGGCCTTGTGTGTCCACGGTCCGAATCCTCCGTCAGGGCCACGTGGCGATCGATGGATCGCTCACACTATCCGCCCGGTTGGGCCTTGAGCGACGTGAGTTGTTCCTGTTCCGCTTCTGTGAGGGTGTACGTACGCCCGCCCCGCTCCGTTCGGACCCCGGCCGACCGGTTCCGTCACCAGCGGTAGACCCAGTACACCTCCATGCACTTCGAGGTGTCCGAGCCGTTGATGGCGTCCGCGTTCCCGGGCAGATCACCGGCCTTGGCCGCGGTCTGCTTCGGATACGCCGTCCCGGTACGCCAGTCGGCGCCCACGACGAGGGTGACCCCGGACACATCGGTCGACTTCTTCACCGAACTCAGCGGAATCCCGAGGGACTTGGCGACGCGCTGGGCATCGCCCTCCAGGTCGGCGCTCGGGTAGCGCACGACGGTCCGGTCCTCGGAGAGCCCGGCCGTCGCGTCCTTGGAGGCCTGCGAGAACCCCTTGCGCACCAGCGCCTCGGCGAGCGTGCCCGCACGTCCGCCCACCGGGCCGAGGGTGGAGCTCGCGGTGGCGTTCTGCACGAGGACGCCGATCTCGCCGTCCGGCCCGGAGGGGGCGACCGTGGCCTGGGCGGTCTTCTTCGCGCCCGCGCCCGCGGCTGCCTTGCCGTTCTTGTCCAGGGCCACGTCGTCGCGGAGCATCTCCCAGAGCTTGTCGGCGTTCGCGCCGTCCGGCACGACATGGTCCTTGTTCCGCGAGTCCGGGACGTTCGGCATCGTCACCGAGGTGATCCGGTCCGTCGGCACCGACCTGAGCTGCGTGCCCAGGTCGTACAGCTTCTTGACGGAGCCGATCTCCTCGGACACCTGGAGGGACTTCGTGGCCGCCTCGGCCAGGTCCATCAGCCGCGGGGTGTCGGTGAAGACGTTCTGCCCCTTGAGCGTGCGCATCATCGAGTTCAGGTACATGTGCTGGGCCCGGGCCCGCATCAGGTCGCTGCCCCAGGCGTGCCGGGTGCGCAGCCACTCCAGGGCCTGCTTGCCCTCGACCTTGTGTGTGCCCGCCTTCATCTTGAGGCCGGAGCCGCCGGGCACCGTGGCCGTCGGGCGGTCCCAGACGTTCTGCTTCACGCAGACGGAGACACCGCCGATGGCGTCGGCCATCCGCACCACGCCCGCGAAGTCGATCGTCATCCAGTGGTCGATGTAGACCCCGGTGAGGTTCTCCCAGGTGGCGAGCGTGCAGCCGGCGCCGCCGCGGGCCAGGGAGGCGTTGATGATGTCGGTGGTCGCGGGGTAGGTCTTCCCGGTGTCCGGGTCCTTGCACTCGGGTATGTCGACCCGGGTGTCGCGCGGGATGCTCACCATCGCTGCGCTCTTGCGGTCCGCGGACAGGTGGATGAGCATCTGCACATCGCCCCGCGGCGGGTCTCCACGGTTGTCCCGGCTGCCGCCGAGCTTCACGTTCTCGTCGGAGTTACGGCTGTCCGAGCCGATCAGCAGGATGTTCAACGGCGTCTGGCCGGCCGCGTTGGCCTCGGACCTGTGCGCCTTGGAGTCGCCGCTGCTGCGCTCGCCCTTGCGGATGTTGCCGTTGAGGTGCTGGTAGTACAGGTATCCGGCGCCGGCCGTGCCGAGTATCAGTACGGCGAGCGTGGTCGCGGACCATCTGAGCACCCGGTGCTTGCGCAGGGCCCGCCGCCGTCCGTGCCGCCCGCTGCCGGCGTCCCCGCCGCCCGCGCTCCCCGACCCGCCCTCGCCGCCGCCCCCGTCGGCTTTCCGCGGACCCCGAACGGGCCGGGTAACCGGCCGCGTCCCGTCCTCGTGCACATCGCTGCGCGCCATCCCCTGTCTCCCCACCCTCACGCCGAACGAACGAAAGACCTGCCGTACGCCCCGTTAGACGCACGACAGGCCCCTCAGGTCACCGCGAGGCGGCTCTCACTTGGCGCACTCGACCTTGTCGGCCGTCGACTGCTGCACCCCTTCCGGTGCCTTGGTCGCCGTGGTGAAGGACACCCCGGCGCCCTTGAAGTCCTTGCCGAGGGTCAGGGTCATGGCGGGCAGGCCCTGGGAGTTGGTGACGCTCTTGCCGGGCTTCAGCGCGGATCCGGACAGGCCCATGATGTCGGCGAGCCTGCGCGCCTGGTCGGCCTGGTCGGGGTCGTACTCGAGGGTGGTCTTCGCCAGCGAGGCGCCCGCGTTGCCCGCGTTCTCCGACTTCAGTACGCCCTCCTCGTTCTGGAGGTACTCCAGCTCGGCCTGCGCGCTGCCCGCCGCCGCACCGCCGTTGAGGACGCGCACCCGCACCTCGGACGCGGCCGACTTGGTGCCCTTGAGCCGGGCCGCCTCCTCCGCCGCCTGGGCGCTCTTGGACGCGCTCGCCTTCTTCTTGACCTCGGTGAACGACACGTCGCCCTTGATCATGTCGAACACCGTGGGCGCCGTCGCGTCGTTGAGGACGACCGTCGCCTTCACCTTCTCCGCCGGGTTGTCGACGACCGGCACGGTGGTGAACGTCAGGTTCTTCACGTTGAGCTTGCCCAGCTCAAGACCGAGGTCCTTCAGCTTGCCGATGCTGTCGAGCTGCGAGTCGACGGTCAGCGCCTTGGTGCCCGCCTCGGCCAGCTTCAGCATCTTCGCCGGGTTGGTGAGTGTGTCGTTCGACTTCAGCTTGCGCATCAGCGCGCTCAGGAACTGCTGTTGGAGCGTGATCCGGCTCAGGTCGCCGCCGAAGCCGACCGAGTGCCGGGTCCGCACGAACGCGAGGGCGTCCTCACCCGAGATGGTGTGCTTGCCCTTGGACAGCTTGAGCTTGGAGTCCTTGTCGTCGATGTCCTTGGCCAGACAGATCTCGACACCGCCGACCGCCGTGGTCAGCGTCTTGACCGCGTTGAAGTCGGCCACGATGAAGTTGTCGGCCTGGATGCCGGTGAGCTCGGTGACGGTCCGCACCGTGCAACTGGGCGTCCGTTCGTCCTGGCCCAGGCTGGTGTTGAAGCGGACGTCCGCCGTGCCCGGGATGACCTTGGTGGTGCCGTCCGCCTGCGTGGTCGGGCAGTCCGGGACGTCGACGATCAGGTCGCGCGGGATGCTCAGCGCGGTCGCGTTCGAACGGTCCTTGGAGACGTGCAGCAGGATCGTGGTGTCGGCGTGCCCGACGCTGTCCTTGTCGCCGTAGCTCCCGTTGCCCGCGCCGGTGCGCTTGTCGGTGCCGATCAGCAGGATGTTGATCGCCTTGTCCGTCTGGAAGCCACCGGTGCTCGCGCCGTCGTCGGCGACGGAGGTGATGTTGCGGTTGAGGTGCTGGATGTAGAGGTAGCCGCCGCCGGCCGCCGCGACCAGCACGAACGCCATCGTGCCGCCGGTCCACAGCAGCGCCTTCTTCGCATTCGACTTCTTCTTGACCGGCCGCCGCCCGCGCCGCCCCGGCAGCGGCTCCTCGGGCGGAGCGCCCCGGCGTCTGCGCGGCGCCGGAACCTCCCGGCCGGGCGCCACGGGCGCTGTCGTACGACCGCCCGGCGCGCTCGCGCGGTGCGGTGAGGGCGTGGATCCACGAGGACCGGGAACGCCCGACTGCGGTGCGGAAGGGGTCAGTCGCAGTTCGTATTCGCCGGTGTTCGGGTTGAGAACCCACTGGTCGGCGGGGTCGATGTCGCCCGCCCGCCCACGGCCTTGTGCGTCCACGGTTGCTGAATCCTCCGTCGGCCGGATGCAACGGAGCGCTCACACTAGCCGTCCGATTCGCCGACAGGTTACGACGGTGAGAAATGGCACGCCCCTACAACCGGGCAATCCGCCCATTTGATCGGACACCGCTTCACTGCCTTGGGAAATGCTTTACCCGCAGGTGTCCTCGGCCGCCGTGTTGCCGTGGAAGGTGGGCACCCCGCCGCCGTGCTCAGATTCTTCATAGGGTTCTTCGTCATGAGAATGTTCTGAAACTTTCGGGACTTTCTTCGCCGCCGTCACCGTCACCGGCGCATCCCTGCGCAACCGTTCGAAAAGCCGCTGCGCCTCGGGCTCCACGAGTTGATCGCGATTGCTGTTGTAGACGTACGACTCCCGCGGAACGGTAAGGAATTGCACACGCTCCGTGGGGATGTCCCGCAGCCCGCGCACGAGTTCGTACAGCCCGCGCAGACTCGCCAGATCCGGATCGGTGGTGAGCGAGGAAGTCGCCGCGTCCAGCACGGGATAGAGCTTCACCGGATTCAGCAGTACGTCATTGCTCTGCACCTTGTTGACCAGCGCCCCGAGAAAACGCTGCTGACGGTCCATCCGGTCGGTGTCGCTGCCGTTGCCGAGGGTCTTGCGGGCGCGTACATAGCCGAGTGCCTCCTCGCCGTCCAGCGTCACCCGTCCCGCCGGAAGCCGCAGCTTGGCGGCCTTGTCGTCGATCGGCTCGGCGAGGCAGACCGCCACTCCGTCGACCGCGTCCACCATGTCCTTGAACCCGTGGAAGTCGACAACCATGTGGTGATCCACGCGAATGTTCGTGAGTTTCTCCACGGTCCGGATCGTGCAGGCCGAACCGCCTTTCTGGAAGGCGTAGTTGAACATGGTGAACACAGGCTCGCTGCGGGTCCCGTCGGACTCCCGGCAGGCCGGCACCTCCACCATCAGGTCCCGGGGCAGCGACACGGCGGTCGCGGTGCGCCGCCCGGCCGCCAGATGCAACAGGATCGTGGTGTCCGACCGCTCGGTCCCCGAGTCCCGCCCGTACCGCGCGTTCCCGTCCCCGGAACGCGAGTCCGACCCGATCAGCAGGATGTTCTGCGCGTCCTTCACGAGCGAGGTCGGCCGCTCCTTCTCGTACCGGGCGAGCTCGGCGGCGGCGTCGTCGTCCGGGGTGATGTTCCCGTCGAGCGCGGCGTAGAGCGCCCACCCGGTCCCGACGGTACCGGCGACGAGCAGCACGGCCCCGAGCCCGCCGTACCGGACCCACCTGCGCCGACGCCGCCGTAGGAGCCCTCTCCCGGTCGCGGACGATCCTGCGCCGGGCCCGAGGGTGCCTGCGCTGTCGGTCACGTGCGGGCCCCCTCGTGGTCTAAGAGTCTGCTCTTACGACCATGGCGTGGACGAGGGTCGGGGGGAGCCCGGTACTGCTCTGTTCGGGTGAGTGTGACTCCCTAGGGGCGCGGGGCTGTATCGATCTGCGGCTGCGCCGCGTGGGCGCGACCAGCCGCGGACAGCCCGCACCCGGCTCTCGACAGGCCTCGTCAACGGCGAGTAGCCGAAACCCGCTCACTCTCGACCCGCTTGGCAAGCCCCTCCTCGCCCAGCTGCTCCAGATGACGGCACAACACCACGGACCCCCCGTTCGCGAGCGGCCCGTACAACCCGGCGTTCAACCCGTCCCACGTGTCATACGGCAACCCGGACAACACCCGATCCCCCGTCCCCTCCGCCCGCGCCCGCTCCACGACCTCCGCCGCACTGAACTCCCGCCCGGCGACGATCAACGCGGGCTCGTCGGGATCCACCGGAGCGAACGGCACGAACCGGTCGCCCTGGCCCGGCACCTCCACGGCGTAGTCCGCGAATCCGGCCGGTGTCTGCGGAAACCGCCCGCCCGGCGGCCGCAGTGCGAGAGCGACCCGCTCCCCGGAACACGCCCGAGCCGCCTCAAGAGAGTCCGGCCCGCTCACCACCACATCGGCGGCCGACGGATCCCCGCCGACGTCCGCGACCACCCCCACCGACGCGCACGCCAGCAGCCACACCGCCGTCTGCCAGTGCGCGGGCAGCAGCAGCGCCACCCGGTCACCGGGCGTGGCGGCGAGGTCGCCCTGGAGGAGGTTCGCGGTCTTGGCCACCCAATTGGCGAAGGTGGCCACGGACAATTCGACACGTTCACCCGTGGCGTCGTCGTAGAAGGTCACCAGGGGGCGGCCGGGATCCGCGGCGAGCGCGGAACGCAGCAGGTCGGCAGGGGTGCGATCGGTGGCGTTCACCCGCAGAAGCGTACGCGGGCGCACGGCCGGACACCCTCGCCCGGGGCCACCGGTTCGGCGCAGTGGTACCCGACGGTCCGTCAGTTCCCGGATGGACAGATTTATATGACTATGTCCAATATCTGGAGCATGCGTGGACTTCTTGCTTCCTCGATCGGCGTCACCTGCGCCGCCGCCCTCGCCCTGCCCCTCACCTCGCCCGCGGTCGCGGCCAGACCGGCGTCCCCGGCGACCGTGAGACCGGCGTCGGGCGCGGAAGCCCTCGGCGGCACCCAGTCGCTGCCCCTCACGCCCCTCGCCTCCCGTGACCGCACCCTCGCCCCGGCGGCCGGCGAACAGGGCCTGGCCCGTCGGGACGTGCGGCACTTCTCCCTCGTCGGCGTGATCTGGGACGACCCGGACACCGTGCTGCACGGCCGGGTCCAGGTCCGCACCCGCGCGGCAGGCACGGACACCTGGTCAGGCTGGCAGGACCTGGAGACCCACAACGACGACGCCGCCGACCCCGGCACGGCCGAGCGCACCTCCGGCCGCGTCCGCGGCGCCACCGCCCCGCTGTGGGTGGGCGACTCGGACGGGGTCGAGGCGCGCGTCCGCGCGGAGAGCGACCGCAGGACCGAGGACACGGCCCGCGGCCCCCGTACGGCGACGACGGGCGCGTCCCTCCCGGCGGGCCTGCGTCTGGAACTCGTGGACCCGGGGGAGAGCGCGCCGGCGCCCGACGAGCGACAGGCCGCCGCGGGCGCCCCTCACCGCGGCACCGCGCTCCGGTCCGCCCCCGCCGACGAACCCGCCGCGGACCGCGCCACGCTGGACGCGTCCGCCGCCAACGCCGGCCTGGCCGCGCCCGGCGCCGCCGAGATCCCGGAGCTGAACCGGAAGCAGACCGAACAGGAGCTGTTCGCCCTGCGCGCAGGGGAGTTGACGGAGCAGCAGCGGGTGAAGCCGTACATCGGACCGCGCCCGCGCATCGTCACCCGGCGCGGCTGGGGCGCCGACGAGAGGCTGCGCGAGCGGAAGTTCGTCTACACGAAGAAGGCCAAGGCGGTCTTCGTGCACCACACGGCGTCCGGCGGCGGATACCGCTGTACCCAGGTTCCCTCGCTCATTCGCGGTATCTACCGCTACCACGTCGAGAGCATGGGCTGGCGAGACATCGGCTACAACTTCCTCGTCGACAAGTGCGGAAACATCTACGAGGGCCGGGCGGGCGGCGTGGCGAAGCCCGTCCTGGGCGCCCACACCCTCGGTTTCAACACCAACAGCGTGGGGATCGCCGTCCTCGGCAGCTACGGCTCCACCAAGCCGTCCGCCGCCGCGGTGAAGGCCGTCGCACGGCTCGCCGCGTGGAAGCTCGGACTCCACGGCGTCAATCCGAAGGGCAGGACATATCTGAAGTCGGGCGGTGGCAACCTCTACCGCAAAGGCACGAAGGTACGACTGAACGTGATCTCCGGCCATCGGGACGGCTTCGCCACGGAGTGCCCCGGCCGGCTGCTCTATCGCAAGCTCGGCTCCACCCGTACGACAGCCGCCCGTCTCCAGGGTCGCTGAGCATCCGGGGAGCCCTGGTACCACCCGTTTCACCGCCGTCGGGGGGCAGGCGCGAATGCCGCACGGTCGCCGAAGGTGCCGCACAACGGTCTGCATACACTGGCCGGTCGAAAGACAGTTCGGGCCGGTCCCGGCAGGAAGCGGAGACGACAGGTGACAGAAGCGATCCTCCTGGTCGGCGGCAAGGGCACCAGGCTGCGGCCCCTCACGGTCCACACGCCGAAGCCCATGGTCCGTGCGGCGGGCGTCCCGTTCCTCACCCATCAGCTGGCCAGAGCGAGAGCGGCGGGCGTCGACCACATAGTCCTCGCGACGAGCTATCTCGCGGAGGTCTTCGAACCGCACTTCGGCGACGGCTCGTCCCTGGGCCTGCACCTCGAGTACGTCACCGAGGAGGAGCCCCTCGGCACGGGCGGCGCGATCCGCAACGCGGCCGCCCGTCTGCACTCCGCCCCCGACGACCCGGTACTGATCTTCAACGGTGACATCCTGACCGGCCTCGACATCGGGGAGCTGGTCCGCACCCACCGGCGGACCGGAGCCGACGTCTCCCTCCACCTCACCAAGGTCACCGACCCCCGCGCCTACGGCCTGGTCCCCACGGACGGGACCGGCAGGGTCCTCGCCTTCCTGGAGAAACCCCAGACCCCCGAGGAGATCGTCACCGACCAGATCAACGCGGGGGCCTACGTCTTCCGCCGCTCGGTCATCGACACGATCCCGGCGGGCCGCCCGGTCTCGGTGGAACGCGAGACCTTCCCCGAACTCCTGTCGGCCGGCGCCCACCTCCAGGGCATGGTGGACTCCACGTACTGGCTGGACCTCGGCACCCCGGCCGCCTTCGTCCGCGGCTCGGCCGACCTGGTCCTGGGCCGGGCCCCGTCCCCGGCGGTTCCCGGCCGCTGCGGCGACCGCCTGATCCTGCCCACCGCGCGGGTCGCCCCCGACGCCAAGCTGACCGACGGCACGGTGGTCGGCGAGGGTGCGTACGTCGCGGACGGCGCGCGGGTCTCCGGCTCCACGATCCTGCCGGGCGCCGTGATCGAACCCGGCGCGGTGATCACCGACTCCCTGATCGGCACCAGGGCCCGCGTCGGCGAACGCTCCGTCCTCACCGGCACGGTCATCGGCGACGGCGCGGTCATCGGAGCCGACAACGAACTACGGACCGGAGTACGCGTGTGGTGCGACGCAAGAATCCCAGCAGGCTCGGTCCGCTTCTCATCAGACCAGTGAAGAACGGGACCCCCACCACAGTCAGCCCCTCCACCACAGTCAGCCCCTCCACCACAATCGGCCCCTCCGCCCCAATCAGCCCCTCCGGCGTTTGAGGAGCGGGGGTCCAGGGGGCGGAGCCCCCTGGAACGGACGGGACGGGTAGGGGCGGCGGGGGCGAAAAAAGCCCCTGTCCCCCCGGGGCCAAGTCACAACCGCCCGATGTCCCCCCGAGTCATCCGCGGGGCCCGCCGCGGCGGCGTACGCCCACTCAACAGAATCAACCGAGCCGCCCGATGCCGCTGCCCCGCATAAGGCTCCAGCAGCGACAACATCACCGCATCATCCGCCTCCCGGTCCCCCGCCAGCGCGAACCCCACGATCCTCGGCAGATGCAGATCCCCCACGGTCACCGCATCCGCCGCCCCATGACTCCGCTGCACCACCTCCGCGGAGGTCCAAGGCCCCACCCCCGGCACAACCTCCAACCGAGCCTGCGCGGCGGCAGCAGACATCCCCACCGCCTCCTCCAGCCGCGCGGCAACCCGCACGGCCCGCAGAATCGTCGACGCCCGCTTGTCGTCCACCCCGGCCCGATGCCACTCCCACGACGGGATCAACGCCCACGTCCGGGGCGCCGGCATCACCCACAGCCGCCCACCCGCCGCGGGCCCGGGCGCCGGCTCCCCGAACTTCCGCACCAGCAACCGCCACGCCCGGTACGCCTCGTCGGTCGTGACCTTCTGCTCCAGCACGGAAGGGATCAGCGACTCCAGCACCAACCCGGTCCGCGTCAGCCGCAGCCCGGGCCGCCGATGCCAGGAATGAGCGACGATCCGATGCCGGGGCACGAAAGCGGAAGGATCGTCCGCGGCCCCCAGCAACTCCGGCAACCGGGAGAGCAGCCACTCACCCCCCGGCCCCCAGGCCTGTCCGCGCACCTCACCGCCGTACACGGAAACCCGCAGCGTCCCGGGTCCGACCGGGGTACGACTGGCCCGCCACACGGACCCGTCCGGCATCGCCCGGAACGTCGGATCCCCGGGCCCCCGCCGCAGCGCCCCGAGCACCAGCCCGAGTTCGACGGGCCACCCGGGCACCCAGGTCCGCACCAGCCCGGCCTCGACCGCCGCCGCCGCCCGCCGCGGGGCAGGCACGGCAACCTCCCCACCGCGCACGGTCGTACGCGTGGGCTTCGGAGCGAAACGTCCTGCCACGGATGAAGTCCTGAGGTACGAGAGAAACCGGGAGCAGCCCTACGACACTAGACGCACCTCAGCGCACCTCGATGAAACTCCCCGCATCCCGCTCCGGCCGCGGCCGGGGTTCCTCCGCCGGATGCCCCACCGCCACGGCCCCCATCGGGTCCCAGCCCTCCGGCAGCCCGAGCGTCTCCCGCACCACGTCCCGGCAGAACATCGTGGACGACACCCACGCCGACCCCAGCCGCTCCCCGGCCAGCGCGACGAGGAAGTTCTGCACCCCGGCCCCCGCGGCGACGACGAACATCTCCCGCTCGGCCGCGTCCCGCCGCACGTCGCCGTACGTGTGCGAGCCGTCCATCACCAGACACGGCACGACGAGATACGGCGCCTTCCGCAGCACGTCACCCCGCCGCACCCGCTTGGCGACGGACTCCTCGGACTTGCCGTCCCGCCGCAGATCGGCGATCCAGGCGTCCCGCATGGCGTCCAGCAGCCCGGTACGCGCACCCTCGGACTCCAGCAGCACGAACCGCCACGGCGTCGTGTGATGCGGCGCGGGCGCGGTGACGGCCGCGGCGACGGCCCGTCGTACGGCCCCGGGGTCGACCGGCTCGTCGGTGAAGGCCCGGACGGTACGGCGCTGGGTGACCGCCTCCCGGACCGCCTCCGAGGTCCCCAGCCGGAACATGTCGTCGCGCGCATCGCGCACCATGGCCCGTGCTCCTTCCCCGGGCTCCTCGTCCACCACGTGCGCCAGCCCGCGCACGACGGCGACGGGCAGCCCGGCGGCCTTGCCCTTGACGAGATCACCGGCGGCGGCCAGTTCGTCGGCCGTCGCCACGACGGTCGCGCCGAGCGGATTGCCGTACGCGTCCGTGCCGCCCCGCAGATCGTCCAGCACCCGCACCCCGGCGGCGCCGATCGCGACATCGGTGAGCCCCGCGCGCCAGGGCCGCCCGAAGGTGTCGGTCACCACGACGCCGACCCGGACCCCGAGGAGGTCCCGCAGCCCGTCCCGGACCGCCCGCGCGGACGCGTCGGGGTCCTCGGGCAGCAACAGCACGGTCCCCGCGGGGGTGTTGGAGGCGTCCACCCCGGCGGCGGCCATCACGAGCCCCTGCCGGTTCTCGACGATCCGCAGCGCCCCGCGCCGCGCCACGACCCGCACGGTCTCGGCGTCGATCGCGGCCTCCCGGTCGCCCGCCTCGACGACCCGCCCCTCCGCCTTGGACACGATCTTCGAGGTGACGAGCAGGACGTCCCCGTCCACGAGGCCCGGTTCGGCGGCGGCGATCAGCTTGGCGAGGTCGTCGCCCCGGGCGACCTCGGGGATTCCGGAGACGGCCCACACGCGGTAGCCGTCGCCGGGCTCCGGCTTCTCCGCGGCCGACGTCTGCCGGGATTCCGGATCCCCTGCCGAGAACTCGCCGCTCAAGACGCCCGCACCTCCTCCGCCAGCTCCAGCGCCTCCCGGGCCATCCGCGCGGTCGCGTCGAGGTCGGTCATCATCAGCGGTACGGCCCGGCAGCGGACGCCCGCCGACTCGATCCGCCCGACAGCGTCCGCGTCGACGGTGTCGACGAGCCAGCCGTCCAGCAGCCCCGAGCCGTAGTGTTCGGCGACCGCCGCGGCACTCGACTCGACGCCGACCGCCGCGAGGACCTTGTCGGCCATGCCGCGCACGGGCGAGCCCCCGACGATGGGGGACAGGCCCACCACCGGCACGCCGGCCTCGGCGATCGCCTCCCGGATTCCGGGCACGGCGAGGATCGTGCCGATGGACACGACCGGGTTGGACGGCGGGAACAGCACGACGTCCGCCTCCGCGATCGCCTCCAGCACGCCCGGCGCCGGCTTGGCCTGCTCCGCGCCCACCGGCACGATCGCCTCGGCGGGCACCGAGGCCCGCAGCCGCACCCAGTACTCCTGGAAGTGGATGGCCTTGCGCTCGCCGTCGAGATCGACGGCGACATGCGTCTCGATGCGGTCGTCGCTCATCGGGATCAGCCGCACCCCCGGCTTCCACCGGTCGCAGAGCGCCTCGGTCACCGCGCTCAGCGGATACCCGGCACCGATCATCTGCGTCCGCACGATGTGCGTGGCGAAGTCCCGGTCCCCGAGCCCGAACCACTCGGGCCCGACGCCGTACGCCGCGAGTTCCTCCTTGAGGTGGAAGGTCTCCTCGGCCCGCCCCCAGCCCTGCTCCTCGTTGATACCGCCGCCGAGGGTGTACATCACCGTGTCGAGGTCCGGGCAGACCTTCAGCCCGAAGAGGTGGATGTCGTCCCCGGTGTTGCCGATGACCGTGATGTCCGCGTCCGGCGCGGTCTGCTTGAGACCACGCAGGAACCGGGCACCGCCGATGCCGCCTGCCAGAACCACAATGCGCATGGGAGCAAGTCTGGCAGGCGGGTACGACAACGCGTCATGCGGTCACGACGTCCGCCTCGCCGAGGGTCTCGCGGGCGGTGCAGGCGACGGGAGTCGCCCCGGTCGGACGAAGGTGGGACTCGGGGAGCATCGGCATCTCGGTCAGGCCCGGGTAGTAGACGTGCAGGCTCACCGTCGGCTCCAGCGCGTCGTTGACGACCTCGTGCACGTACCCCGGCGCGAACACCCGCTGCGCACCCGCGCTCAGCACGCGCGTGCCCCGCTCGGTCCGCTCCGTCAGCGTGCCCTCCAGGACGGTGAGGATCCCGGAGGAACGGCCGTGGTCGTGCAGCCCGCTGCCCTGCCCGGGCACCCAGGAGAGCAGCCACACCTCGTAGCCGGGACCGGTACGCAGCCGGTGGTACCAGCGGCTCGTCGCGTCGTACCGGACGAGATGCGCCCACTGCGAGCGGTCGTCGGCGATGGAGCGGGCCAGGCCGACGAACTCGGCGACGGTGGCCGGGTGCTCGCGCGGGGCCTGCAGGAGGTGCGGGACCTCGAGGAGGTCGCCGGCGATCTGGAGGTCGTTGTCGCTGTTCATGGAGTGCGGTGAGTCCTCAGCGGAAGAGTGTGGGGGAGGGCTGGGTGTGGCTGGGTGTCGCGTACCGCCCGCCCGGATCACGGGAGGACAGGAATGCCCTGGTGCGGGCGGGGAACAAGCAGCCGAGTCACGGTGGACTCAGGAACAGCCGGAGCGCGTTGGGCTCAACAGCTGGAACAGCAACAACAGCTACAGCGAGCGCGGGCAGCACCGTGGGACCCGGCGGAGCGGATCGAGGTGAGTGCCAAGTTCGCGAGCATGCCCACAAGGACAGCGGCTCACACCCGCACTGTCAACTCGACACCCAGGATGTGGGACATGTTTCACCTCATCCGGTTCATCTCCATGGCGAAAGGTTTGTTCATGCGTCTACCGGGACACATGGCGCACAACCGGGCGCACGGGCCGTGACCTTCCCCGCGACTTCCACGCGCGCGTACGGAACGAGATCGAACTGACGGGCGTCCTTCCCCGTACAGGCCCGAAAGGCCTGGCGCGGCTCGGCAGCCCTCTCGGGTCTCATTCGCTTGTCAAGGTTTATGCCGATTTGAACACTTTCTGCTAGGCCTTGGTTCCGCAGAGTGAATAAGGGGCCCAATAGCAGATCTCGGCTTGACTCGCCCGGAGCAGCACACTTGTAATTTCACTCGTGTCGTTCAGCCGACATCGGTAACGGCTACATCACGGGGACGCGAAAGACAGACGAGGGGCGCACATGACCGAGACGGTGCAGCAACTGCTGGTCGACGACGCGGACGAGGAACTCGGCTGGCAGGAGCGCGCGCTGTGCGCCCAGACCGACCCCGAGTCCTTCTTCCCGGAGAAGGGCGGCTCCACCCGCGAGGCCAAGAAGGTCTGCCTCTCCTGCGAGGTCCGCTCCGAGTGCCTCGAATACGCCCTCGCCAACGACGAGCGCTTCGGCATCTGGGGCGGCCTGTCCGAGCGCGAACGCCGCCGGCTGAAGAAGGCCGCCGTCTGACGCGGGGCGCTCTTGCCGGCACTCCGCGCAGCACTTCCCGCACGCAACCGAACGGCCCGTCGCACCTGGGTTATCCACAGGCGGCGGGCCGTCGTCCTGCCCAGCCGATAGTGTGGGCGCTCGTCCGAGACGCCTCGCCGCCCCCAGCGGGCACAGGCGTCCACCGCAGTCCACCGAACCGGGGCCCGTACCTCGATGTCCGTGCACAGCCACCCGGCAGTCCAAGACCACGCTGCCACTCCTGAGTTCCCGCGTCATGTGGTGACCGCGGTGCTCGTCTCTCACGACGGCGCCCGCTGGCTGCCCGACGCGCTCGCCGGGCTGCTCGGCCAGGAGCGCCCGGTGCAGTTCGCCATGGCCGCCGACACCGGCAGTGCGGACGACTCCGCCCAGCTGGTCACCGACACCCTGGGCGCCGACCGGGTTCTGCACCTCGCCCGGCGCACCGGCTTCGGCCAGGCCGTCGAGGAGGCGAACCGCACCGCTCCCGTCCTCACCCCGGACGAGCTGCCGTACCTGAAGCGGCCCAGCGGCTGGGACCCGGTCACGCGCACGTGGCGCGACGACGCGTACGACATGCCGGAGCTGCCGCACGGCGAGCCGGTCCAGTGGCTGTGGCTGCTGCACGACGACTGCGCCCCCGAACCCGACGCCCTGGCCCAGCTGCTGCGCGTCGTGGAGAACGAACTGGAACTCGGCCGCGACGACGTCGCCGTGGTCGGCCCCAAGCTCCGCGGCTGGTACGACAAGCGCCAGCTCCTGGAGGTCGGCGTCTCCATCGCCAACTCCGGCCGCCGCTGGACCGGCATCGACCGCCGCGAACAGGACCAGGGCCAGCACGACCACGTCCGGTCCGTGCTGTCGGTGTCCACCGCCGGCATGCTGATCCGCCGCGACCTCTTCGAGCAGCTCGGCGGCTTCGACCGGCGCCTGCCCCTCATGCGCGACGACGTCGACCTGTGCTGGCGCGCCCAGGCCGCCGGCCACCGTGTCCTCATCGCCCCCGAAGCCGTCGTACGCCACGCCGAGGCGGCCTCCCGGGAGCGCCGCGCCGTCGACTGCGCGGGCCGCACCACCGCGTCACCGCACAAGGTCGACAAGGCCGGAGCCGTCTACACCCTGCTCGTCAACACGCGTACGGCCGCGCTGCCCTGGGTGCTGGTGCGGCTGATCCTCGGCACCCTGGTGCGGACCGTCGCCTACCTCGTCGGCAAGGTCCCCGGACAGGCCCTCGACGAGATCCGGGGCCTGCTCGGCACCCTGCTGCGGCCCGAGCGGATCATCGCCGGGCGGAGCAGGCGCGGCAAGCCGGTCGTCGACAAGGAAGAGCTCAGGCAGCTGTTCCCGCCGCCCGGTGCGACCGTGCGGGCCACCGTGGAACAGGTCGCCGGCGACTTCTTCGGCGGCTCCGACGCCGAGACCACCGCGGCCGGACGCCATGGCGGCGGCATCGAGTCCGGGCCCGGCGGCGACGACGCGGACTTCCTGGAGATCGAGCAGTTCGCCCGCCTCAAGCGCATCGCCCGCAAGCCAGGACCGGTGCTCTTCCTCGCCCTGCTGCTCGTCGCCCTGGTCGCCTGCCGCAACCTCCTGGGAGGCGGCGCGCTCGCGGGCGGCGCCCTGCTGCCCGCCCCGGCCGACGCGAGCGACCTGTGGTCGCGTTACGCGGACGCCTGGCACGCGGTGGGCGCGGGCGGTACCTCGTCGGCGCCGCCGTACCTGGCGATCATCGCCGCGGTGTCCTCCGTCCTGTTCGGCTCGACCGGGATCGCACTGACGGTCCTGCTGGTCTGCTCGGTGCCGCTCGCCGGCGTCACCGCCTACTTCGCCTCCCGCCCGCTGGTCGAGTCCCGCCTGCTGCGCGCGTGGGGGGCCGTCGTCTACGCCTTCCTGCCCGCCGCCACCGGCGCCCTCGCCGGCGGCCGGGTCGGCACCGCCGTCCTCGCCGTCCTGCTGCCGCTCATCGCGCGCGCGGGCGTCGCGGCCGGCGGCCTGACGAACACCACGGGCGGGCGCGGCAGTTGGCGCGCCACCTGGGCGTTCGCGCTCCTGCTCACCGTCACCACCGCGTTCACGCCGATCATCTGGCCGATCGCCCTGCTCCTCGGCATCGGTCTGCTGGCCGTGCGCCGCACCGACATCACCGCCTACGGCCTGCGGTTCCTCGCCCAGTTCGGCACGCCTTTGCTGGTCCTCGCGCCCTGGTCGCTGACCCTGCTCCCGTTCGGCTTCTTCGAGCAGGCCGGTCTGGAGTACGGCTCCTCCGCCGCGTCCGCCCTCGACCTGCTCGGCGCGAGCCCCGGCGGCCCCGGCACGGTCGACGGACTGATGCTCATCGGCGTCGTGCTGGCCGCGCTCGCCGCCCTGCTGCGCAGCGAGCGGCAGTTCGGCATCTGGACGGCCTGGGCGGTGGCCCTGGTGGGCCTCGTCTTCGCGGTCCTGTCCAACGACTCGACCTGGGCGGGCCCGGCCACCCTCGTCTACGGCCTCGCCCTGCTGGCCGCCGCCATGCTCGGCGCCGACGGGGCACGCGCACGCGTGGCCGAGCAGAGCTTCGGCTGGCGCCAGCCGGTCGCCGCACTGATCGCCTTCGCCTCCGCCGCGGGGCCGCTGCTCGTCGCCGCGGGCTGGATGATCGGCGGCGCGGACGGGCCGCTGGAGCGCCGCGACCCCGTCCAGGTGCCCGCGTTCGTCGCCGAGGAGAGCGGCACTCGCGACCAGGCCCGCACCCTCGTCCTGGACAGCGACTCCTCCGCGCATGTCGGCTACATGCTGGTGCGCGGCTCCGGCGCCCGTCTCGGCGACGCCGAACTCGCGGCGGCCGACGGCGGGAACAGCAAGCTCGACAAGGTCGTCGCCAACCTCGTCGCCGGCTCCGGCGCCGACCAGGCCGACCAGCTCGGCGGCTTCGCCGTGCGCTACGTCCTCGTCCACAAGGGCGCGCCCCGCGCGGTCACCCGCGTCCTGGACGCCACGCCCGGCCTGACCCGGCTCAGCCAGCAGGACGGCAGCGGACTGTGGCGGGTCGACCAGGAGGTCGCGCGCGCGAGCGTCGTCGCGAAGTCCGGCTCCGGCACCGCGCAGCCCGTCGCCGCGGGCCCCGTCGGCATCCACACCACGATCCCGTCCGGCGCCGAGGGCCGGATCCTGCGCCTCGCCGACACCGCCGACGAGGGCTGGACGGCCACCCTGGACGGCACTCCGCTCACCCGCACCACCGTCGACGGCTGGGCCCAGGGCTTCGAACTCCCCGCCTCGGGCGGCACCCTGGACGTCACCTTCGACGACCCCTTCACCCACACCCTCTGGCTGTGGACGCAGGGCTTCCTCGCCGTCGTCCTGGTGGTGCTGGCCCTGCCCGGCCGCCGCCGTGACGTCGACGACGACCTCCCCGAGGAGCAGGCGGTCCCCGCCCAGGCCGTGGAGGGTGAAGGCCGCCGCGCGCGCCGCCTGCGCGCCCAGGCCGAGGAGACCGCGACGGGCGAGGACTCCCCTCCGCTCCCGGAGGAGGCCCCCGCCCCCGCCGCCGTCCCACAGCAGCAGCCCTACGGCGACTGGGACGTCCCGAACTACGCGAACGCCGAGTACGGCACCTACGCGGGCGACCAGTACCAGGGCACCGCCGAGCAGTACCCGGCGGGCGGCTACGACCAGCAGCCGTACCAGGCGGACCCGTACCAGAGCGGCCAGTACGACCCGTACGCCTACGGCGGGCAGCCCCAGCAGACGTCGTACGACCAGACGTACGGCGGCCCGTACGAGCAGCAGTACGACCAGGGCTACGACCCCGCCTACGACCCGGCGCAGCAGCACCCGGACTCCGCCGACAGTGAGCGCCCCGACGGGAGCCAGCAGTGAACCGCACCACCCTGTCCTTCCTCGCCGGCCTCGCCGCGCTCGCCGCCGTCACCGGCTTCGCCACGCTCAGCCCACCGCAGGCCGCGGGCACCGCGGGGACGGCCGCCGAGCTGCCCGTGGAGCGCACCAGCCTGCTGTGCCCGGCGCCGAGCACCTCCGACATCGCGGAGACGTCGTACACGTCGTTCACGCCCGTCACCAAGGGCGCGGGCAGCGGCGGCAAGGCGGAACTGAAGGCGGCCGCCGAGGAGTCGGACGGCAAGAGCGCGGGCAAGAAGAAGGCCGCCAAGCCGGTCCTCGCACCCGAGGAGCCCGGCAAGCCCGCCACCGGGGACACCTCCGGCGGCGACGCGTCCGCCCTCGTCGGCACCGCCGAGGGCGAGTTCGCGCCCGGCTGGACCGTCCAGGAGACCACGGAGGTCGCCGCGGGCGCCGGACGCGGGCTCCAGGGCGTCAACTGCTCCGCCCCCGACACGGAGTTCTGGTTCCCGGGCGTGAGCACGGCCGCCGACCGCACCGACTACGTGCACCTGACCAACCCCGACGACTCCGCCGCCGTCGTCGACATCGAGCTCTACGGCAAGGACGGCGCCCTCGACTCCACGCTGGGGGAGGGCATCACCGTCGCGCCGCACTCCAGCGACCCGATCCTGCTGTCCACGCTCACGGAGGAGAAGCAGGAGAACCTCACCGTCCACGTGAACGTCCGCAGCGGGCGGGTGGGCGCGGCGGTGCAGGCCCTGGACGACAAGCTCGGCGGCGACTGGCTCGCCGCGTCCACGGACCCCTCCGGCAGCCTGGTGCTGCCCGGCATCCCGAAGGACGCCACCGCCGTGCGCCTGGTCGCCTTCACGCCCAGCGACTCCGACGCCGACCTCAAGGTGCAGCTCGCGTCGCCGTCCGGCCTGATCACCCCGGCCGGGAACGAGACGCTGCATGTGAAGGGCGGCATGACGACCGCCGTCGACCTCGGCGACGTCACGCGCGGGGAGGCCGGTTCGCTGGTCCTGACCCCCACCGACACCTCCGTGCCGGTGGTCGCCGCCCTGCGGGTCGTCCGCGGCAAGGGCGACGACCAGGAGACGGCCTTCATCCCGGCCACGCGTCCCGTCGGTACGCGCGCGACGGTCGCCGACAACAGCGCCAAGGGCACCACGCTCTCCCTGACCGCCCCCACCCGTGCGGCCACCGTCAAGGTCACCGCCTCGGCGGGCAGCGAGGGCGGTGAGGCCGTCTCGAAGACCTTCACCCTCAAGGCGGGCACCACCGAGAACGTCGAGGTGCCCACTCCGACCGGCCTCAAGGGCACCTACGCCCTGACGGTGGAGCACGTCTCGGGCGGCCCGGTCTACGGCGCCCGCACCCTGGCGGCGACAGCGGACGGCGTCCCCGGCTTCACTGTCCAGACCCTCCCGGACGACCGGGGCATGGTGGCGGTTCCGGAGGCGGACGAGGATCTGTCGGTGCTGCAGAAGTAGGTGCTCCAGAAGGAGTGGTGGTGATCCGCGGTCGGCTCAGTCCTCGCCGTACCGCGGATCGACCGTCTCCGGGGTGAGCCCCAGCAGCTCGGCGACCTGTTCCACGACCACCTCGTGCACCAGCGCGGCCCGCTCGTCGCGCCCCTTGGTGCGGATCTCCACCGGCCTGCGGTAGACGACCACGCGCGCGGGACGGTCCTCGTGCGCGGGGATCGTCCCGCCCAGTGGCACCGCCTCGTCGTTCCAGGCCTCTCCGGGTCCGTCCAGCCGCGGTACCTCCAGGACCATGAAGTCGATCTCGGCGAGCTGCGGCCAGCGTCGCTCCAGGCGCTCCACGGAGTCCTGCACCAGGTCCGCGAACGCCTCGGCGCGACTCGCGGCGAGCGGCACCTGTGGCGGAGCGATCGGTCCACGCATGCCTCGCCCGTGGCGATCACGGCGGCGGGGCCCGGGGCCGGTGGCGCGGGGCGTTACGGGGTTGTCCATCACCGGTGAAGCGTAATGCCCGCCGCACTTCGGCGCCCGGCCCCCACGCGGTACCCGGACACCGTCCGGAACGAGGTACGGCCGCCTCGTACGTCATGTCGGCAGTTGACCATTCCAGCCAAGGTTGGGCTCGATTCCGTATCTCTCCGCGACCGCCTTTATCTATGCAATTGACATGTTTTCCACCAAGTGGTGAGGGGACTCAGGTGTGTTCGGCCCCTCGAAAACGGATGTCCGCGCAGGTCATCGCGGTGTGATCGGTGAGGCGTGTGGGGTGTTTCACAGCACGACACGGTGGAGTGACCTGGGGGAGTGTCGTCGCGGCCCGCTCAAGAGTGCGGTACCGTCCAACGTCGTGAGCCCTGTACGTCGCTGTTCGCGCACCGCTTGCGGCCGCCCCGCCGTCGCGACGCTGACGTACGTCTACGCCGACTCGACCGCGGTCCTCGGCCCGCTCGCCACCTACGCCGAACCCCACTGCTACGACCTGTGCGCCGAGCACTCCGAGCGCCTCACCGCCCCGCGCGGCTGGGAGGTCGTCCGTCTCCTCGACAGTTCGGCGCCCGCCCGGCACAGCAGTGACGATCTGGAAGCGCTTGCCAACGCCGTGCGTGAGGCGGCCCGTCCGCAGGAACGCGCCGCCGAAGCGGGCGGGGCCCGGCGGGCCGATCCGATGGAGGTCGCACGCCGCGGCCATCTGCGGATCCTGCGCTCACCCGACAACTGAGCCGCTCCGCCCACCACTTGTGCCACACGTGTTCCGCTGAGTGAAGCGCGGCCATTGACGTGTGCTCGGCGCGGACACGACCATTCCGTAAGCCGAAGTGAGTGAGAAATCGCTTTCCGCATGACGGAACGGGGAGGCGCCCGTGTACGTCCAGGAACTCGAACCCGTCGCCGACTCGCTCGGGCTGTCCGCCCTCGTCGCGGCCCTTCCCCTGCTGCTTGTCCTCGTCCTGCTCGGCGGCGTCCGCATGAAGGCGCATCTGGCGGGCCTCACAGGCCTGTTGGCGGCCGCACTGGTCGCCTGCCTCGCCTACGGCATGCCTGTGGCGCAGACGGTCTCCAGCGCCGCCCAGGGGGCCGTCTTCGGCCTCTTCCCCATCCTGTGGATCGTCGTCAACGCCCTGTGGGTGTACCGGATGACCGTCCGCACCCGGCACTTCGACATCCTGCGCCGCTCCTTCGGGCGGCTGTCCGACGACCCGCGCATCCAGGCCCTCGTGGTCGCCTTCTGCTTCGGCGCGCTTCTGGAGGCCCTCGCCGGTTTCGGCGCCCCGGTCGCGATCTGCTCGGTCATGCTCGTCGCCCTCGGCTTCGACCCGGTGCGCGCGGCGGTCGTCGCACTGGTCGCCAACACCGCGCCCGTCGCCTTCGGCGCCATGGGCACACCGGTCGTGACACTCGCCCAGGTCACCGGGTTGCCGTTGGAGGACGTCGCCTCCGTGGTGGGCCGTCAAACGCCGTTGCTGGCCCTGGTGGTGCCCCTGGTGCTGGTCTTCCTGGTCGACGGGAAGCGTGGCCTGCGCGAGACGTGGGTCCCCGCGCTGGTCTGCGGAACCGCCTTCGCCGTCGCCCAGTTCGCGGCCTCCAACTTCATCTCCGCACAACTTGCCGACATCGGTGCCGCCTTGGCGGGCGCGGGCGCCCTGGTCGCCGTACCCCACGCGCGCAGGCCCGCCGCCGAACCGGTGCGCACGGCCGTCCTGACCGGCGCGCGCAGCGAGGACCTCGACGAGAGCGACCCGCGCGGTGAAGTCGTCCGCGCCTACGCCCCGTACGGGCTGATCGTCGTGATCTTCTCCGTTGCGCAGATCCCGGCCGTCAAGGACTGGCTGGCGAAGGCGACCCGGACGTACGACTGGCCCTTCCTGAACGTCGTGAACGCTGACGGAGATCCGGTCGGAGGCAATGTCTTCACCTGGCCGATCGTCTCGACCGGCGGCACCCTCGTGCTGCTCGCCGGGATCCTCACGGCGGTCCTGCTCGGCGTGCACGCGCGTGTGGCCGTTCGCGAATGGGCCGCCACCGTGCACGAGTTGAGGCTCGCGATCCTGACCGTGACGTCCGTCCTGGCGCTCGCCTATGTCATGAACCTCTCCGGACAGGCGGCCACCATCGGCCACTTCGTGGCCGCGGCCGGCGCCGGACTGGCCTTCCTGTCACCGGTTCTCGGCTGGTTCGGCGTGGCCGTGTCCGGCTCCGACACCTCCGCCAACGCGCTGTTCGGAGCACTTCAGGTGACCGCGGCCCGCGAGTCCGGGCTCTCCCCGGAGCTGCTGGCCGCCGCCAACAGCTCCGGCGGTGTCCTCGGCAAGATGATCTCCCCGCAGAACCTCACCATCGCCTGCGCGGCCGTCGGGCTCGCGGGCCGCGAGGGGGACCTGCTGCGCAAGGTGCTGCCCTGGAGCCTCGGGCTGCTGCTGGTGATGTGCCTGATCGTGGTCGGGCAGAGCTCGCCGCTGCTGGGCTGGATGCTGCCCTGACCCCGCGCACGCCTTCTGACCTCAGATTACGGCTGGGCGTCCGCTCGGCCGTCGCACAGCGCGCTGTCAGTGCGTGCGGGTAGTTTGTGGTGACCGACAGGACTTTCAGAAGGGTTGGCCGTGACCGATCTGTCACAGCTCGTGAAGGCGTACGACGTGCGCGGAGTCGTCCCGGACCAGTGGGACGAGACGCTGGCGGAGCTCTTCGGTGCCGCCTTCGTGCAGGTGACGGGCGCGAGCGCGATCGTGACCGGCCACGACATGCGGCCCTCCTCCCCGGGCCTGTCGCGTGCCTTCGCGCGCGGAGCGGCCGCCCGCGGAGTGGACGTCACCGAGATCGGCCTGTGCTCGACCGACCAGCTGTACTACGCCTCCGGCGCGCTGGACCTGCCGGGTGCGATGTTCACGGCCTCCCACAACCCCGCCCAGTACAACGGCATCAAGATGTGCCGCGCGGGCGCGGCCCCGGTCGGCCAGGACACCGGCCTCACCGAGATCCGCGAACTGGTCGAGAGGTGGAGCGGGACGGGCGCCCCGGCAGCGGCCGCCGAGGCGGGCACCCTCACGCGGCGGGACACGCTGAAGGACTACGCGGCCCACCTGCGTACCCTCGTCGACCTGACCTCCATCCGCCCGCTGAAGGTCGTCGTCGACGCGGGCAACGGCATGGGCGGTCACACCGTCCCCACCGTCTTCGCGGGTCTGCCCCTGGACGTCGTCCCGATGTACTTCGAACTGGACGGCACCTTCCCGAACCACGAGGCGAACCCCCTGGACCCGGCCAACATCGTCGACCTCCAGAAGCGGGTCCGTGAGGAGGGGGCCGACCTGGGCATCGCCTTCGACGGCGACGCCGACCGCTGCTTCGTCGTCGACGAGCAGGGCGCCCCGGTCTCCCCGTCCGTCATCACCGCCCTGGTGGCCTCCAGAGAGCTCGCCAGGAACGGCGGCAAGGGCACGGTCATCCACAACCTGATCACCTCCTGGTCGGTCCCGGAGGTCGTCAAGGAGCACGGCGGCACACCGGTACGCACGCGCGTGGGCCACTCCTTCATCAAGGCAGAGATGGCGAAGAGCGGCGCGATCTTCGGTGGCGAGCACTCCGCGCACTACTACTTCAAGGACTTCTGGAACGCCGACACGGGCATGCTGGCCGCCTTGCACGTCCTCGCCGCGCTGGGCGGCCAGGAAGCCCCCCTGTCCGCCCTGGTCGCCCAGTACGACCGCTACGTCGGCTCCGGCGAGATCAACTCCACGGTCGCCGACCAGACCGGCCGCCTGGCAGCCGTCAGGGCGGCCTACGAGAGCCAGGAGGGCGTACAGCTCGACGAACTGGACGGCCTCACGGTCACCGCCACCGACTGGTGGTTCAACGTCCGCCCCTCCAACACCGAACCCCTCCTGCGCCTGAACGCGGAGGCGAAGGACGAGGCGACGATGGCGAAGATCCGCGACGAGGTACTGGCAGTCATCAGGGCCTGATCCAACGCTTCCACCCATCCCGGTCCCCCGGAGCCTTCTCTCCCGGCCCCTTCCGGATCCACGTAACCCAGCCTCTCCGGCGTTTGAGGAGCGGGGGTCCAGGGGGCGGAGCCCCCTGGGAGCGGGGCCGAAGGGGCGGCAGCCCCTGGAGGACGGGACGGGTAGGGGCGGCGGGGGCGAAATCCGCAACAGCACCCCGCCTCCGAACCCCGCCCCCGGACCCCGCCCCCGGACCCCGCCCACGGACCTCGCCCCAACCCCGGCACCCCCCTCTCCCCGGCGGTACCCTGACCAGGCACATCCGCACAAGCAGCCGTACCGCCCCCGAAGGGAACCCCCATGCCGCTCGAAGCCGGCCTCCTGGAGATCCTCGCCTGCCCGGCCTGTCACGCCCCCCTCGAGGAGCAGGACACCGAGCTGATCTGCACAAGCCAGGACTGCGGCCTCGCGTACCCCGTCCGCGACGGCATCCCCGTCCTCCTCGTCGACGAGGCCCGCCGCCCCGCGTAGGCGCGCAGCGGCCGCAGGCGGAACAGCACCCCCGCCGCCGTAGGCGACAACGACACAGCGACCACCGGCGTCCCGGCCCCGCACGACCGACGACCCGGCGAAGCGACAATCCGGTGTCCCGGTGTCCCGGAGACCCGGCGATCGGAGGCTGCCGCCCCATGCTCGACGAATCGCTGCTAGACACCCCCGAGGCCCTCTCGGAGGCCGACCGCCGAGGCCTGCTCCGAGGCGCCGCGGAGGCCGGCGCCCGCGTCCGCACGGCCGCCCGGCATGCCGCCGAGGCCGGGGTGAACGACCTCAAGCCCGACGGCCGCCCGCGCGCGGTCCTCATTGCGGGCCCCGGCGCCGCCGCCACCCACGTGGCCGACCTCCTCGGCACCCTCGCCGGCGCCGGCAGCCCCGTCACCCGCCTCGCCCCCAACGGTGTCGCCCCCGCCGCGGGCGCCCTGCGCTGGGAGCTCCCCGGCTGGACCGGCTCGGTCGACCTGCTTCTGATCGCCACCCCCGACGGCACCGAACCGGGCCTGTCCCTCCTCGCCGACCAGGCCTACCGGCGCGGCTGCACGGTCGTGGCCGTGGCCCCCGCCGGCACCCCGCTCTCCGAGGCGGTCGAGGGCGCCCACGGCCTGTTCGTGTCGCTGGCGACAGCCCCGTACGAGCAGGACACGCCCCTCACCGCCTCCGCCCCCGGTGTCCTGTGGGCCCTGCTCACCCCCCTCCTCGCGATCCTCGACCGCACCGGCCTCCTCGCCGCCCCGCCCGACGTGATCGAAAAGATCGCCGACCGCCTCGACCACATCGCCGAGCGCTGCGGCCCCGCGATCGCGACCTACAGCAACCCGGCCAAGACCCTCGCCACCGAACTCGCCGACTCGCTCCCCGTGATCTGGACCGAGGGCACCTCCGCGGGCCCCGCGGGCCGCCGTTTCGCCGCCGCCCTCGCCGAGCTCTCCGGCCGCCCCGCCGTCGTCGCCGAACTCCCCGAGGCCCTTGCCGCGCACAGCACCCTGCTCGCCGGCCCGCTGGCCGCCGGCGCGGACCCCGACGACTTCTTCCGCGACCGTGTCGAAGAGGCGCCCGCGCTGCACGCACGCGTGGTGCTCCTTCGCGACCGCCCGATCGGCGGACTCAGCGCCGCGCCGGCCGCCCGGGACCTGGCCCTCGGCCACGACACCCCGATCAGCGAACTCGAACCGGAGTCCGGCGGTGAGATCGAGACCCTCGCGGAACTGATCGCCGTCACGGATTTCGCCGCCGTTTACCTGGCGCTCGCCTCGGGGGCCTGACGTTGCCCGGGACGCCCCGAGCGGCGCACGCCAGGACCCGCTGAACGCCGTACGTACAGAAAGAGCCTGATGGATCGCCTCGACAACACCGTCCGCCCCTACGCCTGGGGATCCACCATCGCCATTCCCGAACTGCTCGGCGCCCGGCCGACCGGGGAACCGCAGGCGGAGATGTGGATGGGCGCCCACGCGGGAGCCCCCTCACGCACCGGCCGCGGCACGCTCGTCGAGGTCATCGACGCGGACCCGTCACATGAGCTGGGGGAGAAGGCGGTCGCCAAGTTCGGCCCCCGCCTGCCCTTCCTCCTCAAGATCCTCGCCGCGGGCGCCCCGCTCTCCCTCCAGGTGCACCCGAACCTCGCGCAGGCGAAGGAGGGTTACGAGGAGGAGGAGCGTCGCGGCATCCCGGTGGACGCGGGACACCGCAACTACAAGGACGCCAACCACAAGCCCGAACTGATCTGCGCGCTCACCGAGTTCGACGGTCTGTGCGGCTTCCGCGAGCCCACGCGCGCGGCCGAGCTGCTCGACTCGCTCGGCGTCGACTCCCTCAAGCCGTACGTCGACCTCCTGCACGCCCGCCCGGAGGAGGCGGCCCTGCGCGAGGTCCTGACGGCCGTCCTCACCGCCGACCGGGAGGAGATGGCCCACACCGTCACCGAGGCCGCGGCCGCCTGCGCCCGCCTCGGCGGCGACCACGCCCCCTACGCCGACATCGCCCACCACTACCCGGGCGACCCGGGCGTCATCGCCGCGATGCTGCTCAACCACGTCCGACTCCAGCCGGGCGAGGCCCTGTTCCTCGGCGCCGGCATCCCGCACGCCTACCTCAACGGCCTCGGCGTCGAGATCATGGCCAACTCCGACAACGTCCTGCGCTGCGGCCTGACCCCCAAGCACGTCGACGTCCCCGAACTCCTGCGCATCGTCCGCTTCGAGGCCGCCGACCCCGGAGTGCTCCGCCCCGAGGCGTCCCCCGCGGGCGAGGAGGTCTACGACACCCCCATCGACGAGTTCCGGCTCTCCCGCTACGTCCTGGCCGAGGGCTCCGCCGATCGCGACCTCACCCGTCCGGCCCCGCAGATCCTGCTCTGCACGGCAGGTTCCGTCCGTACCGGGGAACACGAACTGAGCCCCGGCCAGTCGGTCTTCGTGCCGGCGGGGGAGAAGGTCGCGGTGTCCGGGGCGGGAACGCTCTTTCGGGCCACCGTCATCGTGTGACCGGGACTTTGTGATCGTATGACTGGGGCTGTGGACGCTTGAGACGTCCGTGCCGGGAGAGGCTGCAAGAATGGCCCACCGGCAAAGGACGGGCAAAGGCCTGTACGGCGTAGAGGCACTTGAGGCGAAGGGACAACGCGAGCAGATGAGCGCGTCAGGCGGAAACAAGGCGATCGTGGCGGCACTCGGTGCCAACCTCGCGATCGCGGCATCGAAGTTCGTGGCGTTCGCGTTCAGTGGCTCGTCCTCGATGCTCGCCGAAGGCGTGCACTCGCTCGCCGACTCCGGCAACCAGTTCCTGCTGCTGCTCGGCGGCAAGAAGGCCCAGCGCGAGGCCACCCCGCAACACCCCTTCGGCTACGGCCGCGAGCGTTACATCTACGCCTTCCTGGTCTCCATCGTGCTCTTCTCGGTCGGCGGCATGTTCGCGATCTACGAGGGCTACGAGAAGATCAGGCACCCGCACGAGATCGAGCACTGGTACTGGCCGGTGGGCGTTCTCCTCTTCGCGATCATCGCCGAGGGCTTCTCCTTCCGGACCGCCATCAAGGAGTCCAACCCGCTGCGCGGCGACCTCTCCTGGAAGGAGTTCGTGCGCCGCGCCAAGGCGCCCGAGCTCCCGGTCGTCCTCCTCGAGGACTTCGGCGCGCTCGTCGGTCTGATCCTCGCCCTCGGCGGCGTCGGCCTGGCCCTGCTCACCGGCGACGGCGTCTGGGACGGCATCGGCACCCTCTGCATCGGCATCCTGCTCATCCTGATCGCGCTCGTCCTGGCCGCCGAGACCAAGTCCCTGCTGCTCGGCGAGTCCGCGGGCGTCGAAGAGGTCAAGCGGATCGAGACCGCGATCGTCGACGGACACACCGTCACCGGCATCATCCACATGCGCACACTCCACCTCGGCCCCGAGGAACTGCTCGTCGCCGCCAAGATCGCCGTCCAGCACGACGACACGGCCGCCGAGGTCGCCTCCGCCATCAACGCCGCCGAGTCCCGTATCCGCGACGCCGTCCCGATCGCCCGCGTCATCTACCTCGAACCGGACATCTACAGCGAGACCGACGCCGCCAAGGGCGCCGACCGGGAGGCAAGCCCCGGAGGACCGGCCCAGCAGCCGACCCCCGGCCACTGACGGCCCGCCGTACTACGGCGACGGGGCCGACCGATCTTCTCGGCAGGCCCCGTCACTTCTCGGCCGTAGGGCTGGCAGCTACCGGATCTCGCTCAACACCTCCAGCACGGCCCTCACGTCCGGCGCCGCGGTCAGCCGCTCCCGGAACCCCGGATCCATCAGCTTCCGCGACAACAGCGCGAGGATCCGCAGGTGCTCGTCGCCCGCGGCCGCCCGCGGCACCGCGATCATGAAGACCAGCCTGGCTTTCGTACCGTCCAGCGAGCCCCACTCGATGCCCTCGGCGGACCGCGCGAACCCGACGACGGGCGCGGTCACCGCATCCGTCTTGGCATGCGGGATCGCGATCTCCTCCCCGAGCCCGGTCGTGCCCTGCTCCTCTCGCCGCAGGGCACTGGCGACCAACTCGTCGACATCCGTCACCTTGCCGGTCCGGGCGAGGAGCTCCGCCATCTCCCGGATGGCGGCCTCCTTGGCCCGTGCGTCGAGGCCGGCCTTCACGGTTTGCCCGGTGAGGTAGCCCGAGAGAACCTCGCCGTCGGCGCCAGTGTGTGCGTGGGTGTCGGTGGGTTCCGGAGCTTCGGCCGGCACCGGCTTCGTAGCGGGGGCGCCCGAGGACACAAGGCTCTGTGCCATCACGGCTCCGACCGCTCCGGCTCCCGCCGCACCGGCGCCCACCCCGACCAGCGCGGGCTCGAGCGGGCCGGGCTCGGGCGGCCCGGACGCGCCGGGCACGGCCACCGGCGGCGCCCCCTTGCGCCTCCGCTCGCCGATGTCGATCAGCGTGACGGTCGTCAGCGCGGTGACCATCGTGCCGATCACCACGGCCACGAAGAACATCGGCACCCCGCTCACGGCGCCCAGCACCGCCACGATGGGCCCACCGTGCGGCACCGCGTCCTCCACCCCGGCAACACCGGCCACCGCACCGGCCACACCGCCACCGAGCATGTTGGCCGGAATGACCTGTGCGGGCCGGGCCGCCGCGAACGGGATGGCGCCCTCGGAGATGCCGAAGCAGCCCATGAACAGCGCGGCCAGACCGGACTCCCGCTCCTGCTCGGTGTAGAGCCGCTTCCTTATGAGGGTCGCGAGGCCCTGCCCGAGCGGCATGACCGGGATCGCGGCCGCGCACATGCCCATGACCGTCTGGTTGCCGGTCGCGATGAGCCCCGTGCCGAACAGGAACGCCGTCTTGTTGACCGGCCCACCCATGTCGAACGCGATCATGAGCCCGAGAATCGCGCCCAGCATGATCGCGCTCGTGCCCGTCATCCCGCTGAGCCAGCTGGTGAGGTGCTGGAACACCCAGGAGATCGGCCTCCCGATGACATGGATGAAGAACAGCCCGAGCGCCGTGGTCGCAACGATCGGGATCACGATGATCGGCATGATCGGCTGCACGAACTTCGGAACCCTGACCTTCTTGATCCACAGCACCAGATACCCGGCGAGGAACCCGGTCACGATCGCCCCGATGAACCCGGCACCCGCCTTCGAGTCGTACAGCGCACCGTTGTTGGCGATCCAGCCACCGATCACGCCGGGCACGAGTGCGGGCCGGTCGGCGACGGCGTAGGCGATGTATCCGGACAGGATCGGGATCATCAGCTGGAAGCCGATGACACCGATCTGGTTGACGTCGAACCAGAAGGTGCCTTTGGGGATCACATAGCCCTTGGCCGTCGCGTCGCCTCCGAGAGCGAGCGAGACCGCGATCAGCAGACCTCCGACCACGACGAAGGGGATCATGTACGAGACGCCGTTCATCAGCGCCTTGTAGACCGTGCTCCGCTGTTTGCCACCGTCGACCGATGCGGCAGCCGCGGGCGCACCGCCCGCCGTGTGCACGGGCGCCGACCGCACCCGCTCGATCAACTGCTCGGGGTGGCGGATTCCCTCCGCCACCCCCACGGTCAGGACCCGCTTGCCGACGAAACGGCTCAGGTCCACGTCCTTGTCCGCGGCGATGATCACGCCGTCCGCGGTGCTGACATCGTTGTCATCCAGGACGTTCTCGGCCCCGATGGATCCCTGGGTCTCCACCTTCATGTCGATGCCGCGGCTCTCGGCGGCCTGCGCGAGCTTCTCCGCGGCCATGTACGTGTGGGCGATGCCGGTCGGGCACGCGGTCACCGCGAGCAGCTTCAATCGCTGCTGCTCGCCGCTGCCGCCGCCCGTGGGGGGAGGTCCGGCCGGACTGGTCACGTCGATCTCCTAACGCCTTTGTCACGCGGAAACGCCGTCCCGGACGCCCCCGCAAGATCGATCAGATGTTCCGATCGCTTCGATTCATCCCTCACCTGCCCCGACCGCCCAAGCAGCAAAAGTCCCTTGGTGACCTGGTCTGTTGCCGCCTGTTCCATGGTTCATGGGCCTGATGTCACCGTCGCCGGGGCACCCTGCCAGGACGGCCGACACCACCCGGGCGACATCCCGGACGGCAGCCCCTGATAGGCCTGATGTATTCGGATGCGGACTGGGGTCGCCCGGCCGACCGGTGTAGCTTGGGACGAAGCCAGACGTCGCTGCTGATGGCGGTCGGGCGGTCCCACCGCGGACCGACCGAGGGAGAGAGGGCCTCCGACGGACTGCGCTGCGCGCACCGGGCATGCCTATGTCCTCTTCGGGCACCCCTGTGTCCGCCGCCGCGCAGACCAGCCGTACCCACCTCGCCCCAACCCCGAGGAGCAGCTCGAATGACGACTGTCGAAAACCGACAGGACTTCAAGGTCGCCGATCTCTCCCTGGCCGACTTCGGCCGCAAGGAGATCACCCTCGCCGAGCATGAGATGCCCGGCCTGATGGCGATCCGCCGGGAGTTCGCCGCCACCCAGCCGCTGGCCGGCGCCCGCATCATGGGCTCCCTGCACATGACCGTGCAGACCGCCGTTCTCATCGAGACCCTGGTCGCCCTGGGCGCCGAGGTCCGCTGGGTGTCCTGCAACATCTTCTCCACCCAGGACCACGCGGCCGCCGCTGTCGCGGTAGGCCCGAACGGAACGCCCGAGAACCCCCAGGGCATCCCGGTCTTCGCCTGGAAGGGCGAGACCCTGGAGGAGTACTGGTGGTGCACGGAGCAGGCTCTGACCTGGCCGAACACCCCCACCGGCGGCCCGAACATGATCCTGGACGACGGCGGTGACGCCACCCTCCTCGTCCACAAGGGCGTCGAGTACGAGAAGGACGGCAAGGTCCCCTCGGTCGACACCGCCGAGAACGAGGAGCACCGGGTCATCCTGGAGCTGCTCAACCGCACCATCACCGACGGCTCCCAGAAGTGGACCCAGCTCGCCTCGGAGATCCGTGGCGTGACCGAGGAGACCACGACCGGCGTCCACCGCCTCTACGAGATGCACCGGGACGGCACCCTGCTGTTCCCGGCGATCAACGTGAACGACGCCGTGACGAAGTCGAAGTTCGACAACAAGTACGGCTGCCGGCACTCCCTGATCGACGGCATCAACCGCGCCACCGACGTCCTCATCGGCGGCAAGACCGCGGTCGTGTGCGGCTACGGCGACGTGGGCAAGGGCTGCGCGGAGTCCCTGCGCGGACAGGGTGCCCGCGTCATCGTCACCGAGATCGACCCGATCTGCGCGCTGCAGGCGGCGATGGACGGTTACCAGGTCACGACGCTGGACGAGGTCGTCGACAAGGCGGACATCTTCATCACCACGACGGGCAACAAGGACATCATCATGGCCGCGGACATGGCCAAGATGAAGCACCAGGCGATCGTCGGTAACATCGGCCACTTCGACAACGAGATCGACATGGCCGGCCTCGCCAAGATCCCGGGCATCGTCAAGGACGAGGTCAAGCCGCAGGTCCACACCTGGAAGTTCCCCGACGGCAAGGTACTGATCGTCCTCTCCGAGGGCCGTCTGCTGAACCTGGGCAACGCCACCGGGCACCCGTCGTTCGTGATGTCCAACTCCTTCGCGGACCAGACCCTGGCCCAGATCGAGCTGTTCACCAAGCCCGACGAGTACCCGACCGACGTCTACGTGCTGCCCAAGCACCTCGACGAGAAGGTCGCCCGCCTCCACCTGGACGCTCTCGGCGTGAAGCTGACCGAGCTGCGCCCGGAGCAGGCGTCGTACATCGGCGTCGAGGTCGACGGCCCGTACAAGCCGGACCACTACCGCTACTGAGCCGTAAGGGCACAGCAGTAGTTCCTCCGAGGCAGGCCCCCGCACCCCCGTGCGGGGGCCTGCCCCATTGGCCTTGTGACCCTTCGCCATGTGCGACCGTCAGGCCGGACATCCCGTCAGAACCCAGGACATCCATGCCCCGCGGCCGTTATTCGCTTCACGATCCGCACGATCACACCCCTCTCGCAGACGAGCACTTCCAGTGCGCCCCCGGCCCCTCGGGCTGGCGTTACGTCTCCCAACTGACCACCCTCGCCGGTGATCACAGCGGCTCCGTCGACCTGACGCTCGACGAACTCGGCCGCCCACTCCGCCTCGAACTGCACGCCGCGAGCTGGCAGGTGCGCGGTGCCGCGCTCAACGGTGTCACCTGGGTCCGCACGGACCCCACCGGGGCGCATGCCACGGAAGGCAACGTCGCCGCTCATGCCTTCACCGGCACATCCCCCGCATTCCTCGTCGCGACCACCCGTCTCCTGCGCCTCACCCCCTCCGCCTCAGCAACTCGCGTACGCCTCGTGGCCTTCACGGACCCCGTCCTCGCCCCGCGCACCGTGGACCAGTCCTGGACCTTGCTGAAAAGAGAAGCACACGCCACTGACAACGGCCCCCTGACCGTGGAGGAATACCAGGTCACAGCCCTGGACACCGGCGAGCAGCACTCCGTGCACATCGCTGGGGACGTGGTCCTCGCAGCCCCGGGAATCGAGCTGGAAGACCTCGAATCCCCGCCGTCGGCGTTCCCCGAACCACCCCTCGACTGAACCGACTTCAGCGGGTGTCCCTCCGGTCCACCCCGGCACCAGCAGGATCACGCAGGCGGAACGAACCCGGACGCGGGCCGGCCCTCCTCAGAGACAGCCTCGGACGAGGCCCGGTCCGCCGGGACATCGGGACGCTCTGCGACCGGATCCGCCTCGTAGCCGTAAGAAACAGGTGGCTGAGGGGAGTAGGGCGCCGCAGGCTGCGCCCCCGGGTACGGATAGCCGCCCGGAACCCCGATCGGCGTATGGCCGGGACCCGCCATGGGCGCCGGCCCGAACTGAGCCGCAGCGTTGCCGAAGGCCCTCCGGGCCTCGCGGGCCTGCCGTTCCTGCACCACGGCTGCCAGATACGCGCCCGGCGGCACACCCTGCGGCGCCGGAGCCCCTGTCCGAGCCGCGAGATCGGACGCCAGCCGCTCCGCCATGGCGCGGCCGACCTGCTGATCCAGCTGGTGCATCCGCGTCAGGTACTGCCGGATGGCGAGCCACAGGTCATCGGAAACCGCCGACAGATCGAGCTCCGAGAACCGACCGGCCAGCCAGGGCGGAGGAGGCGGCACGAATCCGCTGGGCGCGACGGGGATCCGTTCCCGTACGACCAGCGTCCCCGCGAACACGTCACCGAGCCGGCGCCCACGCGCCGAAACAAGCGACGCGACACAGGCGACGACCCCGAACGTCGCCAGGATCTCGACCACACCGATCGCACCGCGCACCAGCGCATGCCGGAACCGAATCGGCCCGCCGTCGTCCCGAACCACGCGAAGCCCGACGGCAAGCTTCCCCAACGAGCGCCCATGACTCAGCGTCTCGACCGCGATCGGCCCACCCACCAGCACGAGCAGGAACGCGGCGATCGACAGGGCGACCTGCGCCGCGTCGTCCAACGAAGCGGAAGACGCAATCAGCGCAATGGTCACAGCGATGTACACGACCATGACCACGATCAGATCGATCAGCACGGCCAACACCCTGCTGGGCAACCTCGCAGGGCGCAGCTCAAGCGCCACCGCCTCGCCCGTCACCAGCTCGCTCACGCCCGCCGTCCTTCCCCTGCCCTGCCGTGTGAACAGCCAGTCTGCCAAGCTGAGGGCGCATCGCGCCGCAGTACGACAAGCTGACACCCGCGACGGACCGCCGCCGATCAGCCGAGGAGCAGGCACACCGATGGACCTCGACGTCTTCGTCACCGCCCACCGAGCCGAATGGGACCGCCTGGACGCCCTGCTCCGGCGCCAGCGTCGCCTCAACGGCACCGAGGTGGACGAACTCGTCGCCCTCTACCAGCGCACCGCCACCCACCTCTCTTTGATCCAGACCAGTGCTCCCGACCCACAGCTGACGGGCCGACTCAGCCAACTCGTGGCACGCGCGCGTAGTGCCGTGACAGGAACCCGCCGCGCCTCTTGGCGCGACGTCACCCGCTTCCTCACGCACGGTTTCCCCGCCGCCGTCTACCGGTCGCGCCACTGGTGGGTCCCCACCGCCCTGCTGTCCACCGTCGTTGCCGCCCTCCTGGGCTGGTGGATCGGCACCCATCCCGAGGTGCAGTCCTCGATCGCCGCCCCCAGCGAACTGCGCGAGCTCACCCGCCCGGGTGGCCAGTACGAGACGTACTACTCAAGCCACCCCGCGGCCTCCTTCGCCGCCCAGGTGTGGACGAACAACGCCCAGGCCGCTGCCATGTGCCTGGTCCTAGGGATCTTCCTGGGCCTTCCGGTCCTGTGGATCCTGTTCCAGAACATGCTCAACCTCGGTGTCGGCCTGGGGCTGATGTCCTCGGCCGGCCGCCTCGACACCTTCCTCGGCCTCGTCCTCCCACACGGCCTGCTCGAACTCACAGCGGTCTTCGTCGCCGCGGGCACAGGTCTGCGTCTCGGTTGGACCCTGATCGACCCGGGCCCTCGTTCCCGGCGAACCGCACTGGCCGAGGAGGGCCGAGCCGCCGTGAGCATGGCGATAGGCCTGGCCCTGGTCCTGTTCGTCTCAGGAGCCATCGAGGGCTTCGTGACCCCTTCAGGCCTGCCCACCTGGGCACGCATAGCCATCGGGATCGCTGCTGAGCTGACCTTCCTCGCCTACGTCTTCGTTCTGGGCGGACGAGCGGCTCGTGCCGGCGAAACGGGTGACATCGACGAAGCCGAACGCAGCGCCGTCGTCCCGACCGCTGCCTGATGTGCAGTTGACCGTACCGAGCTGCTACTGTCTCCTTCGCTCCGCAAGAGCCGTTGACACGGACGATGCGGGGAGGTAGATTCGAACAGTTGCCTGGAGCCGGGTTCATCCCGCTCGGTAGCCGTGAGTATCTGTCTGCTTCTGAAAATCTTGATTTCGAAGAAGCCTCTTCCCGATGAAATCGGAAACAGATGGTCGGTCAGTCCGGCCTGAAAGTTCTGATAATGTTGGGAGCGCCGGAAAGGGAAACGCGGAAGCGGGAACCTGGAAAGCACCGAGGAAATCGGAGCCGGAAACGGTCTGATAGAGTCGGAAACGCAAGACCGAAGGGAAAAGCCCGGAGGAAAGCCCGA